>CAYRXQ010000033.1:0-20340 GCA_964428115.1 uncultured Ilumatobacteraceae bacterium | reverse complement strand
GGTCACGGTGATGGAGGCGCCGGCGATGTCGCCGCCACCCCCGCCGTCGGTGGTCTCGCCGCCAGAGGCAGCCGTGGTGGTGGTTGCGTCGCTCCCGCCGTCGCTCTCCTCGTCGTCACCGCATGCTGCGGCGACGAGTGAGAACGCGATCGGGAGGGCCGCCAGCTTCAGCCAGCGCTTGTTCATGTGGGTCTCTCCCCCTTGTGGTTCACGGTCGATCGGGTTCGCACCCGACCGCTGTAAACGCTTTCATATCACACGCGTGACGTCAAGGTGTCCTGGGTGTTTCCGGGCTGTACCGCCGGCCCCGTCGTGCCACGTCGTACGAGCTCCACCGGGCTCTGGTGGCGCATGGCCGCGAGCGGGCCGCCGGCCAGGCCGTCGATCAGCAGGCGGGCGGCGCGCGCTCCGTGGTCGGCGACGCGTTGGCGGACCGTGGTCAGGTCCATCACCGCGGACACGTCGTGGTCGTCGACACCGATCACCGAGACGTCGTCGGGGGCCCGTCGTCGCAGGACGCGCAGCGCCCAGAGCGCCCCGAACGCCATCTCGTCGGACATCGCGAACACCGCGGTCGGCGGGGTGCCGAGCCCGAGGAGTGCGGTCATCGCCTCGTAGCCGCCCTGGACCGAGAAGTTCCCGCCGATCTGCAGGGTCGGGTCGAGCTCGACGGCCGCCTGGGCGTGGGCGAGTTCGTAGCCGTGTCGCCGCAGGTCGGGGACGTCGAAGCCCAGAGGATCCTCGGGCTGCCCACCGAGCAGGGCGATCCGGCGATGGCCGAGCTCGAGCAGGTGGGCCGTGGCGAGGCGACCGACCTCGACGTCGTCGATCCCCACCGAGGGGAACCGGGAGGTGGTGCCCCCCACGGTGACGACGGGGAACCCGCGGTCGGCCAGGGTGTCGACCTCCTCGGGGGTGAGGGGGATGTCGACCATGACGATCGCGTCGACCCGGCGGTGCACGGCGTTGCGCCCGGCGAGCAGGTGTCGGCGAGCCTCGTCGCCGGTGACGCCCATGACGATCAGGTCGTAGCCGGCCTCGGTGCACACGGCCTCGGCGCCCGCGACCACCTGGGAGAAGTACCACCCGTTGAGCAGCGGGACCGCGATCCCGATCGCCCGGGATCGCCCGGTGGCGAGTCGGGAGGCGGCGGGATCCGCGTGGTAGTCGAGGGTGTCGGCCACCGAGCGCACCAGCTCGCGGGTGGAGAACGCCACGTTGGGCAGTCCCCGCAGGGCACGGCTCACGGTGGCGACCGAGACGCCCGCTGCCGTGGCCACGTCCTCGATGGTCGCTCGTCGCCGTTCGCCGCTGGCTCTCGTGCTGGTCGTCATGTCGGGCGCCCCCTCCGGCGCGCTCGTCATGTAAGCGCTTTCAGCCTGTCAGGTCAAGCGGGCAGGAGCCAGATGGTGGCGCCGGCCCCAGCCTCGGTGCGCAGGGTCCGGTCCTCCGCGGTGCCGGGGCGGCCGAACAGCGGCTCGATCCCACCCCGCGCACCGAGTCGCACTCGATCGAAGGCGACCGGCGTCGCGTCGTGGCGCGCGAGGTGCACCAGGATCCGCTCCTCGGGGTGCTCGCGCAGGAAGGTGACCGAGTGCGGCGAGGCGTCGACCCAGCGCAGTCCACCGCGCCGCAGGGCCACGTGGTCGCGCCGAAGCCGCACGAGCTCGCGGACGACGTCGAACGTGGCCGTGTCCCACCGCGCCCGGTCCCACGGGAACGGCTGGCGCGCCGTGTCCATCGAGTCGCCGCCGACGCCGATCTCGGAGCCGGCGAACAGGGTCGGGACCCCGGGCAGGGTGTAGAGCGCGGCGAAGGCCACGTGGTGCAGGGCGGCGTCGCCGTGCACGAGGCTGCGAAAGCGCGGGCTGTCGTGCGAGTCGAGCATCGTCATGCTCGCCGTGAGTCCGGCCCACGGGATGCCCGCCGAGAGGTTGCGGACCCCGGCCACGAGCTCGGTGCCCTCGGTGTGCGCCAGCCCGCGGGCGGACATCATCCGGACCGGGTCGACGGTGGCGAGCCACTGGGCCAGCGGTCGCGAGCACCACTGATACGCCATCGCCCCGTGCCACCCGTCGCCGTCGAGGTCGCGGCCCGGGTCGTAGCAGTGCTCGGCCACGAGCCAGGCGTCGGGGCGGACCTCGGCCATCGTGGCGCGCACGTCGCGGGCCACCTGTCGGTTGAGGTCCATGGCGGCGTGGCGGGCGGTCACGTTGGCGCAGTCGATGCGCCAGCCGTCGAGCGGCTCGCGCCCGTCGCCGCCGAGCCAGCGTCCGACCACCGAGTCGGGCCCGCGCAGCAGGCGGTCGCGCAGAGCGGTCGATCGGTGGTCGAGCTTGGGCAGCGTCGGGATGTCGTACCAGGCGAGGTAGTCGTCGGGGTGGTCGTGGAAGAAGTAGAACCCGGCCTCGTCCGACGACGGGTCGGCCTGGGCGCTGCGGAACCAGTCGTGGTGGCTGCCGGTGTGGTTGAGCGTGAGATCGCCCAGCACGCGCATGCCGCGCCGGTGGGCGGCGGTGAGCAGCGAGGTCCAGGCCTCGTCGCCGCCCAGCAGCGGGTCGGTCCGGTCGAAGGAGGACGCGTCGTAGCGGTGGACGGAGCGGGCCGGGAAGTGCGGGGTCAGGTACAGCAGGTCGACACCGACCTCGGCGAGGTGGTCGAGGTGGGTCTCGATGCCGGGCAGGTCGCCGCCGTACCACTGGTGGACCGCGGTCCGTCCGTGCGGATCGACGGGATCGTCCCAGGCTGCGGGCCGGGCCCACTCGGGCGGGGTGCGACCGGCGACGCCGACGGCGAAGCGGTCGGGGAAGATCTGGTAGCCGATGGCGTCGGGTACCCATGCGGGTGGTGCGGCGTGGGTGGTGACGCGGAAGTCGGCCGCGTCGGCGACGTCGATCGACGTGGCGCCGGCGCCGTTCACCCACCAGGATCGGTTGCCGCGCCAGACCTGGAACCGGTACGCGATCACCGGGTTGTCGAGCCGCAGCTCGGCGACCCACCAGGTGTCGGTCTCGGTGCGGCGGTCGATGCGGGCGTCGACGACGCGGGGCTCGGCGTCGGGTGTCGAGCGGACCCAGACGGCGTCGACCGGTGGGACCTGCGGCCCGCCGTGGGGCACGCGCAGGCGGACCGTGACGGTGTCGCCGATCGAGGCGCCCTCGGCGTCGAGGTGGAGCGGTGATCCGTCGTGGTGTGGCTCGCCCAGTAGGCCGTGCCAGTGCGCGGCGGGGTCGGCGGTCACTCCTTGACGGCCCCCGAGGTGAGCCCCGAGACGATGAACCGTTGCAGGAACAGGAACAGGATGACCACCGGGATCGCGCCGATCAGCGCGCCCGCGGCGAACGGCCCCCAGCGGGAGTCGAACCCGGCCAGGACGTAGCGTGACAACCCGACCGCGAGGGTCCGCTGTTGCTCGTTCTGTCCGAGGATGACGTCGGCGAGCAGGAACTCGGCCTGGGAGGTGATGAACGACAGCAGCGCGATCACCGCGAGCACCGGTCGGGCCAGGGGGAGGATCACCAGGAAGAACGTCTGGGAGTGCGTGGCGCCGTCGATCTTCGCGGCCTCGTCGAGGGTCGAGGGGATCGTGTCGAAGAAGCCCTTCACGAGCCAGGTGTTCACCCCGAGCGCGCCGCCCAGGTAGATGAAGATCAGGCCCCAGGTGGTGCCCAGGCCGATGCTCGGGAACAGCCCCTTGATGCGGGTCATGAACAGGAACAGGGCGACCATCGCGAGCAGGTTCGGGAACATCTGGATCAGCAACAGGGCGAGCAGCCCGGGCCGACGGCCACGGAACCGCAGCCGGCTGAAGGCGAAGGCCGCGAGCGCGCACAGGAACACCGTGGTGAGGGCGGTGACGATGCCGATGAACATCGAGTTCCGGAACCACCGCCAGAACGGGGGATGGCCGGGCTCGGTCATCAGCGTCCGGAAGTTGTCGAGCGACGGGTCGCTCGGGATCAGCGACTGGCCGCTCAGGTTGCCGTCGCTGAACGCCGCCGAGAGCACCCAGGCCACGGGGAACAGCGCGAAGGCCAGCGCCACCATCGCCACGAGGTGGCGCCAACCGGTGCGGCGGAACCAGCGGGCCATCGCCGGAGCGTTCATCGTGGCGTTCATCGCAGCTCCTCGAACGTCTTGGTGTACTTGAAGCTGAACGCCGAGATGCCGGCCACCAGGATGAAGATGATGAACGAGACCGCCGAGGCGAAGCCGTAGTCGGCGCCGCTCCCACCGGCGAAGGCCAGCTTGTAGGTGTAGCTGATGAGGATGTCGGTGCGCCCGGCGATGCTGCCCGGCACCGGGGGTCGACCCTCGGTGAGCAGGTAGATCAGGTTGAAGTTGTTGAAGTTGAACGCGAACGAGGCGATCAGCAGCGGGGCCACCGAGATCAGCAGCAGCGGGAACGTGATCCGGCGGAACCGCATCGGTCCGTTGGCGCCGTCGACCTTGGCGGCCTCGGTGAGGTCCTCGGGGATCGCCGACAGCGCGCCGCTGCACACCAGGAACATGTACGGGTAGCCCAGCCAGGTGTTGACGAGCAGGATCGAGAAGTACGGCAGCCACTGTCCGTCGAGCCAGGGCAGGTTGGTGCCGAGCCATCGGTTGATCACGCCGAACTGCTGGTTGAGCATGCCCTGCCACACGAGCGCGGTCATGAAGCTCGGCAGGGCGTACGGGATGATGATCAGGCTCCGATAGAAGCGCCGTCCCTTCATCAGCGGGTTGTTGAACACCAGGGCCAGCAGGAGTCCGAGCGCGAACGACAGCACCACCGACATGACGGCGAAGACGATCGTCCAGACGAAGACCCGGGCGAAGTTGCTGCGCACGTTCTCGTCGGTGAAGATCCGTTGGTAGTTCTCGAGGCCGATGTTGGTGCGCCAACCCGGGAGCAGGCGGCGCCCCTCCTCGCTGGTGAAGTACCCGGCGTCCTCGGTGTAGACGGTGCCGTCGATCGTGTCGACCATCGTGTTGGACGCGACGTCGAACACGTAGCGCTGGGTCTTGGCGAACGCCGCGCCGAACCCGTCGTTGACGATCTCGCCGGTGGCGCCCGGGACGGAGAAGGCGGTGATCTCGGCGGCCCGGTCGTTGGACTGGCCGGCGTTGAGGGCGACGTAGCCCTCGACGGTGAGGCGCCGCCCGTCTTCGATGAGCTCCTCGGGAGCGAGCGGGGTGAGGGCGTCGGCGGTGCCGAGGAAGACCTGGCCCTCGGGGTCGGTGAGCAGGAAGGCGAGCGAGCCGTTGGGGGAGCCCTCGGCGAGGATCTGCAGGTCGTAGCGGATGGCGTCCTGCGTGGCGCCGACCGACTGCCGTTCGATCTGGCCGATGGCCTGCTCGCGGGAGAGGTTGTTGCCGGTGCCGTAGTTCGTGGTCGAGATGTAGACGGTGTAGGCGACCGGGTAGAGCGCGAAGGTCGCCAGGAACAGGGTGCCCGGGATCAGGTACTTGAGCGGGACGAACCGCTTCGAGAGGTAGACGACGTCGATGATGAACAGGGCGATGCCCGCAGCGATGGCGAGCCCGTAGTCGGGCTTGCGGAGCATCACCGTGATGCCCCACAGCGCGATGCCGTTCAGGAGCGCGAGGGCGACGAGCTTGACGAGCAGCCCGACGGGCGAGCCATAGGAGTGGCGGGACGGCAAAGGCCGGGAGGGCGAACCCTCCCGGCCTTCGGATCCTGGCTGCCGTTCCGCCGTGTCGATCACGTTCGTGATCCTCTCACAGCGTCCCGGTGCCGATGTCCATGACGTGTCGTCAGCCGGCGATGGCGGAGCGGATGGTGGTCGCAGCGTCGGTGAACGCCTGGACCGGGTCGCTGCCGGTGAAGATGAGGTTGTAGGCGTCGGTCCACGTGGACCACACGGCCGACATCTCGGGGATCGCGGGGAGCGGTGCGCCCTGCTGACCCGAGAGGCCGAAGCCCTGGACGATCGGGTCGCTGGCGACCTGATCGAAGGCCGAGGTCATGGCCGGGGGACGGCCACCCGCCTCGAACAGTGCGAGCTGGACGTCCTCGGTGTTGAGGTAGTCGAGCACGAACGTCTTGGCGAGGTCCTCGTTCTCGGTGAAGGCCGAGATCATGAAGCCCTGGACACCCACGAACACGTTGGGCGTGCCACCGTCGACCGACGGGATCGGCTCGACGGCGAAGTTCACGCCGGCGTCCGCGAAGCTGCCGACGGCCCAGGGGCCGGTGATGGCGAACGGGGCGTTCCCGGTGGAGAACGACTCGATCATGATGTCGTAGCTGATGTCCTTGGAGATCAGACCCGACGCGCTCCACTCACCGAAGTTCGCCGCGGCGGCGAGGCCACCCTCGGAGTCGATGCCGAGGTCGTCGGCGTTGTACGAGCCGTCCTCGTTCTGGCCGAAGACGTAGCCGCCCGAACCCGTGAACAACGGGAAGTTGTGGTACGGGTCGGCCGGGTTCTGCTGGACCGCGAGGGGAATCTCGACGGTGCCATCGGCGACGAGGCCGAGCGCGATCTCGGCGAGCTCCTCGAAGGTGGCCGGGGCCTCGGGCACGAGGTCGGTGTTGCGGATGAGCGCGATGTTCTCGACCGCGTACGGCAGACCGTAGGTCTGGCCGTCGTACGCGAAGGCCTGGACCGCGACCTCGCTGTAGTCGGCCGCGGTGGCGCCGAGGTCGATGGGCAGGACCACACCGTTGGAGACCAGCTCGCCGAGCCAGTCGTGGGCGCCGATCACGATGTCGGGGCCCTCGCCGGCGGGGCCGGCGGTGGACAGGTTGTCGCGGATCCGGTCGAACGGCACCTCGAGCACGGCGACGGTGATGCCCTCCTCGGCCGAGAACGCCTCGGCGATGGGCTCCAGGACGGGTGCGCGGGTGTCGTCGGCCCAGATCACCAGGTCGGCATCGCCACGTGCGGGCGGCTCGTACACGGTGGTCTCGGGCGTGGTGGCCTCGGGGGCATCGGTGGCCTCGGGGGCATCGGTTGCCTCCGGTGCGTCGGTGGCCTCGGGGGCGTCGGTGGCCTCGGGAGCGGCGGTGGTTGCTGCCGGCTCGGTGGTCGTGGTCTCTTCGGCGTCGTCACCACATGCCGCGCCGATCAGGGCGAGGCTGGCGACGACGGCGATCAGACGGCGATGAGATCGCATCTGGGCTCCTTGGAACAGTTGTTCGTTCACGCCACCGGACGGCGGCCGATGTCCAGGGTATGTCAGAACGGAAAAGAATGCAAGAATCTTGCAGACACTTCCATCGCGTTGCAGAACGACGTATGTTGACCCTCGATGCGGATCAGATTGCAGGACGTGGCGACCCGGGCGGGCGTCAGCGAGGCGACCGTCAGCCGGGTCATGAACGGTCGTCCGGGCGTGCGCACCGCGACCCGGCGCACGGTGCTCGAGGTCCTGGCCGATCTGGGCTACGAGCCCCCTGGGCTGAAGCGCACCGAGCCCTTGACCGGGCTCATCGGGCTCGTCATCCCCGAGCTCGACAATCCGATCTTCCCGGCCTACGCCCAGGCGATCGAGGCACGGCTGCTCGCGGCCGGCTACGTGACCGCGCTGTGCTGTGCGGGTCGGGTCGGCGCCACCGAGGACGACTACATCCCGACGCTCCTGGAGCACGGGGTCGACGGCTTCCTGATCGTCTCGGGTCGGCATGCCGACACCGGCGGCGACCACGAGCTCTACCGGATGCTGCTGCGCCGCCAGATCCCGCTGGTGTTCGTCAACGGCTGGGTGGAGGGACTCGGGGTGCCGGCCGTCTCCGCCGACGAGCACCTGGCCGCGACCGTTGCCGTCGACCACCTCGCGCAGTTGGGGCACCGTCGGATCGGGTTCCTCACCGGCTCGCCGGTCTACGTGCCCGTGATCCGGCGGCTGGCCGGCTACCGCTCGGCCGTCGCCCGGCTCGGCCTCGACGACGACCCGGCACTCGTCACCGCGACCGTGTTCAGCGTGGCGGGCGGTCGGATCGGCGCCGAGCAGCTGCTCGACGCGGGTGCCACCGCGATCGTCGCGGCCAGCGACGTGATGGCCCTCGGGGCCGTCCAGGCGGCGCGCGAGCGGGGTCTCGCGGTGCCCGGAGACATCTCCATCGTGGGGTACGACGACACCGACCTGATGGCCTACACCGATCCGCCGCTCACCACCGTGCGCCAACCGGTCGAGGCCGTCGCCGCCCACGCCGTGCAGGTGCTGCTGGCGCAGCTCTCGCACCAGCCCTTCCAGACCAACGAGTACCTCGAGCGTCCGGAGCTTGTGGTGCGCGGATCGACGGGGCCGGCGGCGTCCGCTCGGGCCACGGTCGCCGCGCGGGTACCCTCGGCGGGGTGAGCCCCGAGACCGACCGTGTCGCGCTCGCCCGACGGGCGATCGCCCTCGTCGACCTGACCGACCTGGCCGATGACGCCAGCGCGGCCTCGGTCGAAGCACTGTGCGCCCGCGCTGCCGAGCACGGCACCGCAGCGGTGTGCGTGTGGCCCGACTTCGTCGTCCAGGCAGCGGCGGTGCTGTCCATCACCCCGGTCCGCGTGGCGACGGTGGTCGATTTCCCGACCGGCGCCGAGCGTCCGCACGCGGTCGGCGTGCTGACCGAGCGGGCGCTGGCCGACGGTGCCCACGAGATCGACGTGGTGCTGCCGTATCGGGCCTGGCTCGCAGGCGACGTGGCCCGCGCGTCTGCGGTGCTCACCACCGTGCGCAACGCCGCGGCCGACGTGGCGATCATGAAGGTGATCCTCGAGACCGGTGAGCTCCCCGCCGAGCGGGTCGAGGACGCCGCCCGGTTCGCGGTCGAGCACGGCGCCGACTTCGTGAAGACCTCGACCGGCAAGACCCCGGTCTCGGCCAGCCCCGAGGCCGCGGCAGCGATGCTGCGCGTGATCGCCGCGGCCGACCGCCCGGTGGGCCTCAAGCCCTCGGGCGGGATCCGCTCGGTGGACGATGCTGCGGTGTACCTGGGGCTCGCCGACGCGGCGATGGGGCCCGACTGGGCCACGCCGTCGACCTTCCGCTTCGGCGCGAGCGGCCTGCTCGACGCGCTGCTCGCCGAGCTCGCGGGCGACCACGGCGCGAGCAGCGACGGCGACTACTGAAATGCTGCCGCAGGAGATCATCCGCACCAAGCGAGACGGCGGCGTGCTCGCCGCCGCCGACATCGAGGACTTCGTGCGCGGTCTGGTCGACGGCCGCGTCACCGAGGGGCAGGCCGCTGCCATGGCGATGGCGGTGTTCTTCCGTGGGCTCGACCTCGACGAGCGCGTCGCGCTGACCCGGGCGATGACCACCAGCGGCACGGTCCTGCGGTGGGACGACCTGGACGGTCCGATCGTCGACAAGCACTCCACGGGCGGCGTGGGCGACACGGTGAGCCTCATGCTCGCCCCGGCCGTCGCCGCCTGCGGTGCGTTCGTCCCGATGATCTCGGGCCGCGGCCTCGGGCACACCGGCGGCACCCTCGACAAGATGGCCTCGATCCCCGGCTACTCGGTGATGCCCGATCGCGAGCTGTTCCGTCGCGTGGTCCGCGAGGTCGGGTGTGCCGTGATCGGCCAGACCGACGATCTGGCGCCGGCCGACAAGCGCCTCTACGCGATCCGCGACGTCACCGCCACGGTCGAGTCGATCCCGTTGATCACCGCATCGATCCTGTCCAAGAAGCTCGCCGCCGGCCTCGACGGCCTGGCGATGGACGTCAAGTGGGGCAACGGTGCGTTCATGGCGAGCCGCGAGGACGCCCAGGCCCTCGCGGCCTCGCTGGTGGAGGTCGCCGTCGGCGCCGGCCTGCCCACCACGGCGGTGCTCACGCCGATGGACCAACCGCTCGCATCGAGCGCGGGGAACGCGCTCGAGGTGCGCTACACCCTCGACTACCTGACCGGCGAGCGACGTGAGCCGCGCCTCCACGAGGTCGTGCTCGAGCTCGGCGGCGTGATGCTGGAGCTGGCCGGCCTGGTCGCCGACCGGGCCGCAGGTCGGGTGCGCATCCAGGCGGCCCTCGACGACGGGTCGGCCCTCGACCGGTTCGAGCGCATGGTGGTCGGGCTCGGCGGACCTGCCGATCTGCTGAGCCATCGCGATCAGCACCTGGGCGCGGCCGAGGTGGTCGTCGACGTCGTACCGGTCGACTCGGGGACGGTGGCGGCGATCGACACGCGTGCGGTGGGCCTCGTGGTGGTCGGGCTGGGTGGTGGCCGCAGCCGGCCGCAGGATCCGGTCGACCCGGTGGTCGGGCTGACGGGTCTCGCCGAGCTCGGCGGTGAGGTCGGTGCCGACCGACCGTTGTGCACCGTCCATGCCCGCGACGCGTGGGCGGCCGAAGCTGCCGCCACCGCGATCCGGGCCGCGTATCGGATCGAGTGACGCCGGGGGTCGCTCGGGTTGCTCGGGTCGCTCGGGCCGCCCGGCCTCAGCCGCGACGCCAGGCGCTGAAGGAGGTCGCCGGCCCCGCGGTGGGCCGACGCAACCACGGCCAGGGGTGGAGCTCGACCACGTCGAGTGCGGCGCGTCGTCGGTGCCCCCCGGGCACCGGGGTGAACACCGTGGCGAGTCGTCGGTCGTGCAGCACGTTGGTCGGGTCGCCGCGGTGCAGCTCCACCGGGCGGTCGCTCGCCAGCTCGGCAAGTCGTTCGACCAGGAACACGAGTCGCATCGACGACAACCGGAGCCGGCGCAGCAGCGGCTCGTCGAACACGAACACCGCCGGCAGTCCGGGGTTTGCGCGCAGCGCGGGGTCGTCGTCGCCGAGCGACTCGGCCGTCAGCCAGACGGCCTCGGGCGCGTCACGGCCCGTCGCCTGCGTCGTCGCCGGGCCCGCCACCGCGTCGGGGTCCGAGATCCGTCGAAGTCGGGCATCGATCGGGTCGATCGGTGTGGAGGGCAACGGATCCGGCCAGTCCTCGATCGGGCAGGCGTGCCGGTGCGGGCAGCCGGCGCACATCCCGGGTGCCCGCCGCTCGACCTGCCAGCGGGAGAAGCCGTAGGGCTCGCCGGTCACGGTGCCCACCGTCCACTGCCAGCCCGCCCGGTTGGCGGAGCGCGAGCCGTCGAGCAGCGACGCGAAGAAGCGGTCCTCGCCCTCGCGCCAGTCGGCGCCGTGGCGGACCGACCAGTGCGAGGCCAGCCACATCCGGGTCTGGTTGACGAGCCAGCCGGTGGTCTCGAGCTCGTCGACCGCCAGTGCGACGCAGGCCAGGTCGCCCGCCCAGGGATCGGAGGGTGCGGCGGGGGCGACCGGTGGTCGATGCCGGAGTGGTGCCCCGAGGGCTGGTCCGAGGCGGGCGTACAGATGGCGGGCGTACTCCTGCCAGAGCAGTTCGTCGCGGAACTTCTCCCGGTCGCGCGCCGGCGCGCCGGCCACGGCGTCCCAGACATGTGGCAGCGACAGGAGCCCGTGGCGGATGAACGGCGACAGGCGCGATGCGCCGCGCCGGTGCGGTGGCCACACCTCGTTGCGCCGCCGTGCGTAGCCGACGGGGTCGAAGGCGGCGAGGGCGGCATCCGCTGCGGCCTGCGTCCCGGTGAACGCCGGCGAGCGGCGGGCCGTCGGATCGGCGTGGAGATCGCCGAGGTGGGCGTCGACCCAGGCGACCTCCGCACCCGGCTCGGGCAGCGGGAGGGCGGTCACGCGCGCCGCCGGATGCGGACGGGACCACGTGCGGTCGAGGGGTCGACCACCCGGCCGCCCTGGGTGATCTCGACCCGGCCCGCCGCGACCAGTCGGCGCGCCGCTCGTCGGGCCGGCTCCATGAGCGGGCGCCAGTCGTCGCCGGCCACGACCCGGGCCGCCTCCGACGGGCAGATGGTCGCGCCGCCGGCGCGCCCGTCGAGGAGTCGCAGGATCGCGTCCTCGAGCTCGCGGTCGACCGGGCGGTCACCTCGTTCGCGCCGGCACCGGTCGGAGCAGTAGCGCACCGCCGGCCAGTCACGTGCCCAGGCCGCGCGCCACTCGATGGTGCGCCCGCACGCGGCGCAGCGCTTGGCCGGGTGGGCGGCGGCATCGCTGCGGCGTGAACGTGGCCGGTCGGGCACGCCGTCGGTTGTATCGCGGCCGACGCTCGGGTGCTCGACCGTGCGCCGGTCGGTCGGTCGGATCAGAACGAGCGGGCCAGCCAGAGACGGGCGACGAGCGCGCCGATCCGCCGTCGCAGCTCCGGGTCGACGCCGGCCTCGACCATCGACGCGTCGAGGTGGCCGAGCACGGCGCGCACCTGGTCGTCGGTGATCTCGAGGCGGGCGTGCGCCGCTGCGAGGTCGGGTCGATCGCTCTCGGGTGCACCGCCGAGCACCGATCGGAACCACTGCAGCTGCGCCGCCTCGAGCGCCGGAAGCCGGTCGGGCTCGAAGAAGTGCAGGACGCGCGGGTCCTGGGTGAGCCGTTCGTAGAGCCCTCGGATCACGACGCGCAGGGCATCGTCGCCACCGACCTGCTCGTGCAGCGATCTCATCGTGGGCTCCCGGTGGCGGCCAGACCGAGCGCCTCGGCGAGCTCGCTGCGGGCCGAGATCCCGAGCTTGCCGAACACCCGGCCGAGATGGCTCTCGACGGTCCGAACACCGATCACCAGGAGCTCGGCCACCTCGCGGCTGGTGCGCCCCTCGGCCACGAGCGTGGCGATCTCGCGCTCGCGCCGGCTGAGCGCGAGCTCCACCGGTGCCGTAGCGGCAGCCGGTGTGGCGAGGTCGTCGATGGCGGCGCGCAGCTCGGCGGCACGCCGTTGGCGGGCAGCGACGGTCCGTGCGTCCTCGCCGGTCTCGTCGGCGAGCGCAGCTGCGCCGCCGGCCGCCTCGGCCGCGAGCAGTCCGGCGCCGATCGCCTGGAACCCCTCCGCCGCCTCGCCGAGGCCGACCGGGTCGAGTCGGGCGAAGGCGCGCACGGCAGCGACCATCAGGGGCAGGTACGCGCCGTCGATCCGGTCCGCGGCACCGGTGCGGTCGAGGATCTCGACGGCCCGCCCAGCACGGTCGAGGCGTGCGATGTCGGTGGCGAGCTGGACGACGTGACCGTGGCGCCCGGCCTCGGCGGCCTCCTCGGCGAGACGTTCGAGCAGCTCCACGGCGGCGTCGGGGCCGTCACGTTGGGCGAGCAACCAGGCCCGTCCCCGTTCGCCCGAGAGCTCGTTGACGGTGGCGTCGTGCCGGTCGAGATCCTCGAGCTGGCGGAGCAGCTCGGCGGCGCCGGGCAGGTCGCCGGTCTGGGCGGCGCAGAGCAGCGCGCCACCGAGTGCCCATCGTCGCCCGTGGAGGTTGGCCCCCGTGGCGACGGCCTGACGAGCCGCGTCCTCGTACCACCGGCGTGCCGCGGCCAGTCGGCCCGCGGCCTGCTCGGCATCGGCCAGCGCGATGCTCCACCCGACGCGGCGGTGGGCGGCACGAGCTCGGGTGGCCTCCTCCCACTGCTCGATGGCCCACTCGGCGGCCTCGGCGATGCGGCCCGACGCGACCAGGCTCTGGGCCCGTGCGATGCCGAGGAGGCTCGCCAGGGTGGGGTCGCTCACCCCGGCGGGGTCGGGGAGGGCCGCCGCGGTGGCCGGTCGGCCTGCGGCGACGAGCGCGGTGCGGGCCGCCATCGTCGCGAAGGGGCTCGGCGGCGAGGCCCCGTCGACCCGGGCGAGGGCGAGTGCCGCGGTCGGCCGGCCACGGAACGCCTCGATGGTGGCGACGGCACCATCGACATCGGCTCGGCGCACGGCGTCGGTCGGGAGGGCTTGAACCGATGCGAGCACGGCCAGTGCCTCCTCGGCCCGGCCGCGTCCCCAGAAGTGGACGTTGGCCTCGAGGACGGCGGCGCGCACCTGCTCGTCCGGGGTGGCCTCGGCGAGGTCGATGGTCGGGTCGTGCAGGGCCGTGAGCGCGTCGTCGGCCCGGCCCTGCTCCATGCACGCATGGGCCAGCACGGTGGCGGCCGACAGGCGGTGGGTGGCGGCGAAGGTCGATCGGGCGAGCCGCTCCGCGAGCGCCTCGTCGTGGCGGCGCATCGCGAGCCGTGCGGCGCGTGCGAGCAGCGCCGGTGACGACTCGCCGCCCGAATCGAGGCGCAGCGACACGATCCGCAGGACGTCGTCGGTGTCGCCGCCACCGCGGGCCTCGAGCGCGTCGGCCAGCTCCCGCTGCAACCGGCGTGCCACGAGCCGGCCGGTGGCGTGGCGGACGGCGTCGGCGTGGAGCGGGTGGGCGAATCGGATCTCGAGGTGCTCGCCACGCTCGCCGCGTTCCTCGGCCACGATCAGCCGGGCCGTCTCGAGCCGGACGAGGGCGTCGGGGTCGACGAGCGCCTCGAGCACGTCGATGTCGAGCGCGCCGCCGAAGGCCACGAGCCCCACGGCCCGCCGCTCCTGCTCGTCGAGTCCGGTGAGCCGGGATCCGAGCAGCTCGTTGATCGAGGCCGGCGCGGGGAACGCGCCGTCGCCCACGTAGGTGCCGGCGCGCAGCACCAGGGCGCCCGTGTCGATCGCGGTGTGCAGCAGCTCGCGGGCGAACAGCGGGTTGCCGGCGCTGCGCCGGGCGAGCTCGTCGGCGGCCGCCGGCTCGAGGGGGGCGCCCGCGATGTCGACCGCCATCGCCGCGATCGCGTCGCGGTCGAGCGGTCCGATGGCGACCCGTTCGACGAGCCGGTCCTTCCAGAGCGCCGTGACCGCGTCGGGCGGGATGGCGCCCGTGCGGACGGTGCCCATCACGAAGACCGAGAGATCCGCGGCCAGCTGGTGGACCATCGCCGCGGAGGCGTCGTCGAGCAGGTGGGCGTCGTCGACGCCGAGCACCATGGGCCGGCCGTCGGCGCGTTCGCGCAGCACCGATCGCAGGGTCACGAGGTCGGTGACGTCACCGGCCAGACGGGCCGGGAGGAACGGTGCGAAGGCGGCGAGGGGCAGGTCGGCGAGCGCCCGACTTCCGGTGATGCGGACGATCGCGAACCCGGCGGTGCCGGCGCGGTAGAGCCCGGCGTCCAGCAGGTGGGTCTTGCCGATGCCGGCCTCGCCGGTGAGCACGACGCCGGCCAGATCGGCACGACGGAGCGCGCCGACGAGCCGACCCAGCTCCTCGTCACGTCCGATCGGCCCCGAGCTCACGGCGCGAGTGTTGCACGAGGCGCGACGTCGTCGAGGCCGAGGATCGGGGCGAGTGCCGAGCGGGTCCGCACCCCGAGCTTGTCGTAGCAGTTGCCGAGGTGGTTCTCGACCGTGCGGACCGAGATCCCCAGCCGCTGGGCGATCTCGGCGCTGGTCACGCCATGCGCGGCGAGCACCGCCACGTCGCGCTCGCGACTCGTCAGCGGTTGTGCCCCGCCCCCCACCACCCGGGCCGTCACGAGCGACATGGTGGACAGGCCGGGGCACGACTCGAGCAGGGTGCCGGTGCGCTCGGCCCACTGGCGCGCCGTGCGCCGGTCGCCTCGGCGCGCGGCTGCCCCGGCGGCAGCCGCGGCGCACTCGGCCGCCCAACGATCCCCGCCAGCCGCGGTGGCCTCCTGTGCGAGCAGGCCGAGCCGCTCGACGTCCCCGCCGGCGGCGGCCGCGAGCAGTGATCGCAGTCGGATCCAGCCCGGCTCGTCGGGCAGGTCGAGCTGCTCGAACGGGCCGAGGGCCTCGGCCGCCGCGTCGAGCGGGACCAGCTCGAGCAGGCACCGTGCGGCGGCGCCCAGGTCGTCGGCGGCCGCCAGCGCGGCGGCGCCGTCGAGGAGCAGACGGCGAGCCTGATCGGGGTGGGCGGCTGCGATCGCTGCGGCGCGCGCCCGGGTCTCGACCCCGGTGAGCAGGGTGGCCGGGTGCATCGGGGTGGCGTCGAGCCGGTCGAGCATCGTGCGCGCGCTCGCTGCGTCGCCGGCGAGGCCGGATGCGAGGGCGATGACCGAGCACGCCCAGCGGATGCCCGCCGGTTGACGCAGGCGTTCGAGCTCCTCGAGCGCCCGGCGCCCGCGGCGCAGAGCGTCGGTCACGTGGCCCCGCTCGGCGCTCACCAGGGCGTGCACCAGGGTGGACACCGCGAGCCCTGGTGCGTCGTCGTACCGCTCGGCGCGGGCCCGTGCTCGCAGGGCCTCGTCCTCGGCGTCCGACCACCGGCCGGCTTCGAGGAGGGCGAGGGTCCGGACCGAGCCGAGGACCTGGCTGCTCACCAGCAGGACGGGATCGTCGGCGGCCGGGAGGGCGAGCACGGCGTCGATCTCGGTGACGGCCTGCGCCGGTCGCCCGAGTCGGCGCAGCGCGTGACCCAGCGCGGCTGCGGCCTGGGCGCGCGCCCGCGGGTCGTCGCCGCGCGCGATGGGTCGGGCGAGGTCGATGGCCTCCCGGCTCCGTCCGATCGCGGCCAGGATCCGCGATCGCACGGCGTCGACCTCGCGAGCGCGGGGCCCGATCGCCGACTCGGTGAGCGCCCCGAGCGCGGTGGGCGCGTCGCCGCCGCGCCAGAACGACCGCTCGGCCACCGCCATCCCGAGCGCGACGCGGGCCTCCAGATCGTCGGGGTCGCCGGCGACCTGCTCGCCGATGCGAGCGATGCCCTCGGCGAGGCCCTCGGTGTCGCCCGTCTCGTAGGCCAGGTCGACGTACCGGCGGAGGTCCTCGAGCGCTCCGGTGGCACGCGCCGCGGCGCGGGCGAGCCGCAGGGCTGCGGCTGCGTCGGTGCCGAGGTAGGCGGCCTGCGCAGCGCGGACCAGTTCCTCGGTCGGGACCTCGCTGCCCACGGCGAGTGCGTGGTCGGTGAGGCGGACCAGGCCGATGGCGGTTCGCGGCGTGCCGGCCACCCGCGTGGCGGCGATCGCTCGCCGGACGACGGATCGCAGTCGCAGCGGGCCGAGTCGGCCGAGGACGACGGTGAGGTCGGCCTCGTGGATGAACCGCAGCTCGGTGACTCCACCGTTCTCGACGCGCTCCACCAACCGGCTCGCGAGCACCTCGTCGACGGCCTGGCGCGGATCGGTGCCGGTCGGCACGAGTGCGGCGACGGTGCGCTCGTCGAGCGGTGCCGCTACGGCGATCAGGTCGAGCAGCTCGCGCGTCGTCGGCGTGAGTGAGGCCAGCGCCGTGTCGAGCACGTCGACGGGGAGATCGGCCGGCGGCGCGCCGTCGGGTCCTCTTGCTGCGTCGGCCAGGCGGAGGAGGGCCGTGGGGTTGCCGCCCGATCGGTCGATCCAGCCCGCGGCGTCGGCGACCTCGACGCCGTGGGTCGTGAGCAGCTCGACGACGGCGTCGGGGGCGAGTGGGCCGAGATCGACGCGGTGCGCCGCGTCGTGGTCGAGGAGCGGGCCGCCGAGCCGATGGTCGGGTGCGGTCGCGAGGACGAGCCCGGTGCCGCCGGTCGACTCCACCAGATCCTGCAGCACCACGGCCGACGCATGGTCGAGCAGGTGCGCGTCGTCGACCACGATGGCCAGCCGGCCCGCGGCCGCTCGCCGCCGCAGTGCCGTCGAGACCAGGTCGACGGCAGGCTCGGGAGGCTCGTCGGTCACCTCGCCGCCGATCACCCCGAGCAGTGCTGCCAGGGGCATCGAGGTGGCCTGCGGCGTTGCGCGGATCACCAGCGTGTCGGCCCCTGCCGCGCGCAGTGCGCCGGCTGCCTCGAGGGCCAGGGTCGTCCGTCCGATGCCGGGCGGTCCGGTGACGACGACGAGGCGGATCTGGTGGCGCCAGGCGCGCGTCACCTCGTGCAGCTCGGCCGATCGACCGACCATGGGCACCGTCGTCGCCACGGCCACATCATCCCCCACGCAGACCCGCGACGGTGACGGTCCGGCTTGCGTACTGATTACTCATGCGCGCAGGTGGGTGGCCGGTCCAGGATGGGGTTCGAGGCTCTCACCGGGCCGATCACCGCACGACGGAGCGACACGATGAACCCGTTCAACAGCCCCCAACCACCGCAGAACCCGCAGGGTCACGGTGCCGACCCGCCGACGTCGCCGTTCGGCGCGCCGTCGGGGACCTCGTCGTTCGGTGGGCCCTCGGGGGGCGCCGGATCGCCGTTCGGCTCGTCGCCCTCGAGCCCGTTCGGGGCCTCGCCGTCGAACCCGTTCGGTGGCGGGCAGCAGGGCGGCCACGTCGGTCCGCTCGGTCCCCGTCGCAGCGGCCCGAACAAGGCGCTGATCGTCATCCTCGTGCTCGTGCCGCTGATCGCCGTCGGGATCGCCCTCTACTTCGGGACGCGGGCGGCGAACGACGTGGTCGAGGACGCGGAGGCGGCCCAGCAGCAGGTGGTCGAACAGGTCGCCGAGCAAGTGGACGGTGCCGACGAGGCGTTGGCCGGCGCCCTCGACGATCTGGAGGCGGCCACCGACGAGGTCACCGGTGCCGCCGGCTCGCTGGTCGAGGATGCCCTCGACGACGTCGCGGCGGTGACCGTGCCCCCGGCCGACCCGGCCGACCCGGCCCCCGGCGCCACGACGCCCGCGCCCGAGCCGACCGCGCCACCGGCGACGGTGCCGGTCGCCATCGAGCCGTTCGTCGGTGACGGCGCCGCCCAGGTCGTGGCCGCCTTCGCCGATGCTCGCGGTGCCGATCCCTTGCGGGCTCTGCAGATCGTGCTCTACCCGGAGTACGCGATCGCGTCGGTGCAGGATCCGAGCATCCCGGCCAACGTCGATCGCTATCTGTGGCGCAACGGTTCGATCGGCGTGCCCGACCCGGTGCGGCTGGTCGGCGACGGCGATCTCGAAGCCGCGCTGTACTCGGTCGACGAGGTGAACTGGTCGGCGATCCCGGCGCTGGTGGCCGGTGCTCGGGATGCGGTGGCGATCCCCGGCGGTGAGGTGTCGCACCTGATCGTGCACCGTCCGCTGCCGTTCAGCACCGACATCCAGATCCGGGTGTTCGTGACGAGCGACCGCGACAGCGGCTACGTCGATGCCTCGGCCGACGGCGCGATCCTCACGGTGAACGGGGCGTAGGCGGCGGGCAGCAGCGATCTGGCGGGAACCAGCGGCGGGGGCGGCGGACAGGGTCACCTGACGGGAGCGCTTGGCTCGGGCGGTGGTGGGGTCACCCACTACCGTCCGGGCCGCTGGCGTGCCAGCAGGTCACTTCCAGGGAGGGGAACCATGACACCCGAAGCTGCCGGACTCGTCTTCGTCACGCCCGCCGCGTACGCCGATGACGCCCTCTTCCACGAGGCCTGTGCCGTGCTGCGGCGCGAGGACCCGATCCACCTCGTGGAGCACCCCGACTTCGCGCCGTTCCACGTGCTGACCAAGCACGCCGACGTGCTCGAGGTGGAGTTGCACCACACCGAGTGGCACAACGCACCCAGGCCCGTCATCGCCAACCTCGAGGCTGATCGGCGGCGCGAGGAGCAAGGGGATCTCCTGCGGACCCTGATCCACATGGACGAGCCCGACCACCGCGCCTATCGCAACGTGACCGCCGACTGGTTCCTCCCCAAGAACCTCGCCCGGCTCGAGACGCGCCTGGCCGGCCTGGCCACCGAGACGGTCGATCGGATGGCGGGCATGGGGGGCGAGTGCGACTTCGCTCGCGACGTCGCGATGCAGTACCCGCTGCAGGTGATCCTCGCGATCCTCGGGCTGCCCGAGTCGGACTATCCGCGCATGCTCAAGCTCACCCAGGAGCTGTTCGGTGCGGCCGACGAGGAGGTCGGCCGTGGTGGCTCGCTCGAGGACATCGTCGCGGTCGTCCAGGACTTCTTCGCGTACTTCGCCGAGCTCACCGAGAGCCGGCGGGCCACACCCACCGACGACCTCGCCTCGACGATCGCGAACGCGACCATCGACGGCGAGCCGATCGGCCTGATGGAGACGATCTCGTACTACGTGATCGCTGCGACGGCCGGGCACGACACGACCTCCTCCGCGATGGCCGGTGGGATGCAGGCGTTGGTGGAGCATCCCGAGCAGCTCGCGCGCTTGCAGGCCGACCCGTCGCTGATGGCCACCGCGGTCGACGAGATGATCCGCTGGGTCACGCCGGTCAAGCACTTCATGCGCAATGCGACGGTGCCCTACGAGCTCGGGGGTCACCGGTTCGAACCCGGCGACGCCGTGCTGATGTCGTATCCCTCGGCGAACCGCGACGAGGACGTCTATGCCGATCCGATGTCGTTCGACGTCGGCCGCAAGCCGAACAAGCACCTGGCGTTCGGCTTCGGGATCCACTACTGCCTCGGCGCCATGCTCGCCCGCATGGAGATGAAGGCCGTGTTCGCCGAATTGCTGCCACGACTGCGCTCGGTGGAGCTGGCCGGCGAGCCGCAGCTCACCAAGACCCTGTTCGTCGGGGGCCTCAAGCACCTGCCCCTGCGCTACGAGCTCACCTGACGGAGGATCGGGTCGCGCACGCCGCCCGCCTGGTCGACGATCCGGCCGACCTGTTCGTGCCCGCGTCGGATCCTGCCCGTCGTGGGGCCGTCGCGAGGTGTGCCT
>CAYRXQ010000032.1:10754-20586 GCA_964428115.1 uncultured Ilumatobacteraceae bacterium | reverse complement strand
TCGGTGTTCCCCGGGGTGCCGTCGGTCAACACCAACCTCCCGACGGTGATGCTCGCCGAGCACCTCGTCACCACCTGGGCGGCGCTCGGTCGGTGACGCACGCGGTCGCCACCGGGTGGTACACCTGGCAGCGTCCGCCGCTGTGTGACCCGGGAGGTTCCCCACGATGACCACGACGACGCTGCGCGAGCTCGGCGACGGCTGCTTCGCGTACCTGCAGGGTGACGGCAGCTGGGGGTGGAGCAACGCCGGGCTGGTCGTGGGCGACGGGGTCTCGCTGCTCGTCGACACCCTCTTCGACCTGCGGCTCACCGCCGACATGCTCGACGCGATGGCCGCCCACACGGCCGCGGCGCCGATCGCCACGCTGGTCAACACCCACGCCAACGGTGATCACTGCTACGGGAACCAACTGGTGGGCGGGGCACAGATCGTGGCCTCCTCGGCGACCGCGGCGGAGATGCCCGAGGTGCCCCCGGCGATGCTCGCGGCGCTGATCGCCGCGCCGGGTGAGGTGGGGGAGTTGTTCGGCTCGTTCTTCGGCGACTTCCAGTTCGAGGGCATCGAGCTGCGCCTGCCCGACCGCACCTTCGACGGGCGACTCGAGCTCGACGTCGGTGGCCGCACCGTGGAGCTGATCGAGGTCGGCCCGGCCCACACCGCCGGCGACACGATCGCGTACGTGCCCGACGCCGCCACCGTCTATACCGGGGACATCCTCTTCATCGGCGGCGCGCCGATCGTGTGGGCCGGCCCGCTCTCGAACTGGATCGCGGCCTGCGACCTGATGCTCGGCCTCGAGGTGGAGACCGTGGTGCCGGGCCACGGTCCGGTCACCGACAAGTCGGGGATCATCGAGGTCCGCGACTACCTGTCGTTCGTCGAGCGCGAGGCGACGGCTCGGCATCAGGCCGGGATCGACGCGTTCGACGCGGCGCGCGATCTGGCCCGGGTGCTCGGGGCCGACGAGCACTTCGGCCGACTCGGTGAGTTCGGGCGGATCGCCGTCAACGTCGAGACGGTGTACCGCACCCTCGACCCCGGGCACCGGACGCCCGACGTGGTGGAGCAGTTCCGCCGCATGGCGGCCATCGAGCGGGCCTGAACGCAGTGGACATCGTCGACGTCGTCGACGTCGTCGTGGTGGGCGACGGCCCGGCCGGTGTGGCTGCCGCGGGGGCCTGCGCGGCGGTCGGCCTCCGGACCGCACTCGTCGGCCCGGGTGCACCCTGGACGGCCACCTACGGGCTGTGGCGCGACGACGTGCCCTGGCTCGGCGACGGGGTCTTCGCCGCCACCCGGCAGCGGGTCCGGATCCACGGGGCACGCACCCACGAGATCGACCGTGCCTACGGCATCGTCGACGGCGAGGCGCTGGCCGCCGCCCTCACGCCGGGGGTCACCCGGATCACGGGGCACGCGGCCCGAGCCGAGCGCCGCATGGACGGTACGTGGCGGGTGCCGGTCGGGTCGACCTCGGTGACGGCTCGCCGCGCCGTCGTGATGGCCACGGGCAGCCCGCCGCCGTCGGCGCGCACGGCGTGGCAGACGGCCTGGGGCGTGGTCCTCGACGACCTCCCCGACGGTCTCGGACCCGACGACGCGGTCACGCTGATGGACTTCCGCGAGCCGAGCCGAGCGGCGCCGGACGTCGGCGCGCCGACGTTCTGCTACGTCGTCCCGCTCGCCCAGGGGCGGTGGTTGGTGGAGGAGACGGTGCTGGCCGCACGGCCGGCCGTGACGCCCGAGCTGCTCCGGGCCCGGCTGGTCGCACGGCTTGGACCCGACGGTGAGGCGCTCGTCGCGGCCGCGGAGGCCGCCGGGACGGTCGAGTCGGTGCGGATCCCGATGGGTGGTGGCCTTCCGGCGCCGCCCCGCGACCCGGCGAGCACCGCTGGCGCCACTGGCTCTGCGGGTTCTGCGAGCTCCGTCGTGCGGTTCGGGGCGGCGGCCGGGCTGGTCCACCCGGCGACGGGCTACTCGGTGGCCGCCTCGCTGCGGCTCGCGCCCCGCCTGGCCGAGGCGATCGCCGCGGGCCGAGATCCCATGGCCGCGGTGTGGACCCCGAGCATGCGGCGGGCCAGGGCGCTGCACGAGTTCGGTCTCGACGTGCTCACCGGGCTCGACGCCGACCAGACGCGCGCCTTCTTCGACGCGTTCTTCGATCAGCCCCTCGACGCCTGGCGCCACTACCTGCGGGTCGACACCACCGCACGGGCGGTGTCGGGTGTCATGTGGCAGCTGTACCGCTCGGCGCCGTGGTCGCTGCGTCGTCGGCTGATGGCGGGGGATCCCCGTCGTCTCCGGGTGCCGAGACTCCCCGACGCCTGACGGCGATCGACCGCCGGACCGCGAGCACCCAGCCCACCGCCACCGCGATCGAGAAGATGAACCACTGCACCGCGTACGAGAGGTGGTTGCCCTCGCTCAGGTCGGGTCGGGTGACCGGCTGGAGCGACGGGTCGTCGGCCGGGTCGGACCGCAGGAGGTCGACGTAGATCGGCACGACCGCACCGGGCAGCTGCGGAGCGAGCCGATCGAGATCGATCCGCTGGACCTCGGTCAGATCGCCCTCGGCGGGGTCACTGAGCTGGCCGGTGCGACGCTCCTCGGACGGTCGGGCGATCCCCTCGACGGTCACGGCGCCGGTCGGCGGCGGCGTCGGCACCGTGCCGAGCGGGACGAAGCCGCGGTTGACCAGCAGGATGCGGCCGTCGGCCAGGAGGAGCGGGGTGACGACGTTGTCGCCGGCCCGACCGTTCTGCGACCGGTTCACGACCACCAGGCTCTCGTCGGGGAGGTAGGTCCCCGAGGCAGCCACCGGCCGCCACTCGACGTCGTCGGGCTCGACCCGGTCGTCGCCCTCACCGAGCAGCGCCTCGAGCGGGATGACCGGCTGGTCGAAGCGGGCCTCGACCGTGGCGTTGAACGCCTCCCGCTCGTCGAGGCGTCGGAGCTGCCAGAAGCCCAGGTTGATCATCGCCACGATGCCGACGACGACCAGCAGGTGGAAGGCCAGCCACTTCGGACGCAGCAGGAACGAGCCCATGACGCTCTCGACGGTACCGGTGGCGGATGCTCCACGGCACGCGGAGCGCAAGTACCGTCCACGACGTGATTCAGGGGGAGCACACACCGGAGTGGTTGACCGCGGCCTGGCTGTCGGAGGCGCTCGGCGCCGAGGTCGGGGGCGTGGCCGCCACCCGGATCGGCGACGGCCTCGTCGGCATGAACCTGCGCCTGCAACTGCTCGACGCGGATCCGTCGTTGCCGGCCTCGGTGGTGGCCAAGTTGCCGTCACCCGACCCGACCAGTCGAGCGACCGGCATCGCGCTGCGCAACTACGAGCGCGAGGTGCGCTTCTACCTCCACGTGGCCCCGACGGTCGACATCCGCGTCCCGACCTGCCACCACGGCCACTGGGACGTCGAGACGGGCGACTTCGTGCTGCTGCTCGAGGACATGGCCCCGGCCGAGCAGGGTGACCAGATCGCCGGGTGCTCGGTGGAGCGCGCCCGCGCCACCGTGGTCGAGCTGGCCCGCCTGCACGGGCCGCGATGGGCCGACCCGACGCTCGACGAGGTCGACTGGCTGTCTCGCCGGGAGGCCGAGGGCGGGGCGCAGCTGGCCGCCCTCTGGCACATGGTCGTGCCCGGCTTCCGCGCCGTGTTCGCTCGCCACCTCGACACCGCGTCGACCGAGCTGCTCGATCGGTTCGAGCCCGAGCTGGCGCGGTGGGTCGACGGTCACGAGCCGCCGTTCTCGGTGACCCACGGCGACTTCCGTCTCGACAACCTGCTGTTCGGCACCGACGCCGGCGGCCCGCGCGTCACCGCGGTCGACTGGCAGACCCCCGGACACGGCAGCCCCGTGGTCGACCTCTCGTACTTCGTCGGTGCCGGGCTGGTGCCCGAGGATCGTCGGGCCCACGAGCGCGGGCTCGTCGAGCTGTACGGCGCCACCCTGGCCGGTGAGTACGGCGTCGACCTCGACGAGGGCTGGCTGTGGGACCAGTACCGGCGTGGGTCGTTCGCCGGGGCGGTGATGGCGGTGATCGCATCGCAGATCGTGGCCACCAGCGATCGCAGCGAGCCGATGTTCACCGCGATGGCCACCCGACACCTGTGGCAGGCTGCCGACCTCGACGCCCTGTCGCTCATCTGACCCCGCTGGTAGGAAGGGCGACATGGAGCTCCCCGACTTCCGGATCCCGCACGCCGAGAAGATCGACTGGATGATCGAGACGAACGGCTGGGCCCTCGAGGCCGTGCCCGCCCGGCCCGAGACCGATCCGCCGGTGCCCGGCTACGCCTACTCGATCGGCCTGCCGGCCGCGGTGGGGTTCCCCGAGGTGGCCGTGTTCGGCCTCACCCCCGCTGCGGGCAACGGGCTGATCGGCCTGGTGGCCGACGCAGCGCGTGGCGGCACCGAGATCCCGGTGGGGGTGGAGCTGGTGGGGTTGCTCGACAACGAACTGCGGTGCGCGTTCGCCCCGATCGACCTCGAGGAGTGGGGGAGCCTGTTCACCACCGCCGTCGCCTGGTACCGCGGCGGACCGTTCGGGGTGGTGCAGTTGCTGTTCCCGGATCGCTCCGGCTTCCTGCCCTACGAGGCCGGCTACGACCAGCGGATGCGGTTCGCGCAGCCGGTCATCGGGCGCCTCGACGGCTGAGACCGGCCGGCCGGCTGCCCGGTGGCAGTGGCTCGGATCGTCAGCGCCCGAGCGCGTGGTCGGCCACGAGGTCGACCCAACGTGGCCACAGCTGTGGCGGGTAGTCGTGCCCCATGCCCTCGATGAGCTCGAACCGCGCGCCCGGCACGAGCTCGGCGGTGCGGCGACCGCCCGACGGGTCGATCAGCTTGTCGGCCGATCCGTGGATGACCAGGGTGGGCACCTCGACGGTGCGCAGACCGTCGGCCCGGGAGCCCGAGGCCTGGAGCGCGGCCAGCTGCCGCTTGCGGCCGAGGGGACGGACGCTGCGGTGGAAGGCCCGCTCGGCGTCGGCCCGCCATCGCGCTTCGTCGGCGAACTCGGGGCTGCCCCAGATGCGCAGCCCGGCGATCGACCCGGCCACGAACGAATCCAGATCGGTGGCCGGCGCGCGGTTGAGCGCGGCGGCCGCTTCGGGTGAGGGCTGGCCGTAGCCGGGTTCCCCGGTGGTGGACATCACCGAGGTCAGCGACGACACGCGCGCTGCGTGGTCGATCGCGAGCAGCTGCCCGATCATCCCGCCCATCGACAGGCCCATCACGTGGGCGCTCTCCGCGCCGACGGCGTCGAGGACGGCGACGGCGTCACGGGCCATGTCGTCGAGCAGGTACGCCTCGCCGCGCTCGCCGACCGGCGCGTCGTTGAACGACGTCGACAGGCCGATGTCGCGGTTGTCGAAGCGGACGACCCGGAAGCCGCGCTCGACGAACATCGCGCACCACTCCTCGGGGTAGTTGATGCACTGGCTGCCCAGCCCGTTCACCAAGAGCAGGGTCGGGAGGTCGTCGGGGCCGAAGGTCTCGACGTGGAGCTGGCAGTCACCGTTGGTCGCTCGGAGCACGGGGCGACCGTACCGGGTACGGCCGGTAGCGTCGGAGCCGTGCCCGCAGCGACGGATCGTGGACCGCTCCTGGTCGTCGACGGCGACTGTGGCGTGTGCATGCGGTTGGGTCGATGGGCGCATCGGCGGCTCGGGGTGGAGCGCGTCGAGCCGTGGCAGGCCCTCGACCTCGTCGCGCTCGGGCTCGACGAGGAGGCGTGTCGAGCGGCGCTGCAGCACCTCGACCGGTCGGGTCGGGTCACCTCGGCCGACCGCGCCGTGGCGGCCGTGCTGCGGGCCGGCCCGTGGTGGGCCCGTCCGATCGGTGCGGTGCTCGGGTGGCCAGGGGTGCGTCGCCTCGCTGCGATCACCTACCGCATCGTGGCGCGCAACCGTCACCGGTTGCCGGGCGCCACGACGGCCTGCGCCGTGGACGACGCACCGGTCCGGTGAACCGGGTCGACGTGGGCGCGGCGGTGCGGGTCATCGCGGATGACCGGACGGGCGCGCTGGAGACCGCCGGTGCGATGGCGGCGCGCTCGGGTGAGCCGGTACGCGTGCTGGCCTGGTCCGGGTCGGCCTGGTCCGGGCCGGGATCCGACGGGTGGCCGACCGACCGCCAGCGTTCCCACCTCGTGCTCGATCTCGACACCCGGGGTCGGAGCCCGTGGGAGGCCGTCGATCGCGTCCGCACCGCAGTCGGGCGGGCGCAGGTGCAGGCTCGGGCCACCGACCCGGGGCGGCCCGCGTCCGTGGCCGAGGCGCACAAGATCGACTCGACGCTGCGGGGCAACTGGGCCTGGGAGGTCGTGGCACGCCACGCGGTCGACGGTCGTCCGGTCCTCGTGGTCCCGGCGCTCCCCGAGCTCGGACGGACCTGTGAGGGCGGGATCGTGTGCGTCGACGGCACACCGGTCCACCTCGGTCCGGCCGGTCGTGACCCGCGGTCGCCGGTCCGGACGTCCTCGCCGGCCGTCCTGCTCGCCGAGGCCGGGGCCGGGGCCGGGGCCGCGAGCGTGGTCGAGCTCGCCGATGTGGGAGCCGTCGGTCGCTGGCTCGGGGATCCGTCAGGGTTCGCCGTGGCCGACGCCACGACCACGGCGCAGGTGGACGCCCTGGCGTCGGCGTGGCGGGCGATCGGCGCGGAGGTGCTGTTGGCGGGCACCTCCTCGGTGATCGGTGCGGCGGTCGGACCCGACCCGTCGGTGCCACCAGCGCCCGGTGCACCCGACGTCGTGGACCGGGTCGTGGTCCTGTGCGGCAGCCTGCACCCGGTCGCACGGGAGCAGGTGCGCCGGGTGGAGCAGGCGGCGGGCCTCGATCACGGCCGGATCGACCTGGTGGTGTCCGAGGAGGTCGCCGGATCGGTCACCGACCACGCGGCGTCGGCGGCCTCGGCGGCGCTCGCCGCGGCCGGCTGGGCCCGCGTGCAGGCCTCGATCGGTGCGGCCGTTCCGGGTGGCCGCATCGGCGTGGTGGTGCTGGGCGGCGAGACCACGGCCGCGTTCCTGGGTGACCGCCCGGTCGATGTGGTCGGCTGGGCGGCCCCCGGTACGCCGTGGGGCCGCGTTCGCACAACGGGACCGGTCGGGTCGGGCGAGCTCGTCGAGTTGGTGGTCGCGACACGCTCGGGCGGGTTCGGTGGCCCGGACGCGCTGGTGGAGCTGCTCACCGCCCTGATGCCGCCGGCGCGGTCATGATGTCGGCATGACCGGCACCGTGCCGCCAACCGTGCCGCCGACCATGCCGCCAACCGTGCCGCCGAACGTGCCGCCGACCGTGCCGATGGCGATCACCATGGGTGACCCGTCGGGGGTCGGGCCCGAGATCGTCCTGCGGCGAGCCGCCCAGGGTGCGCTGCTGGGGGCCGACGTCGTCGTCTACGGCGACCTCGCGATCCTCGAGCACGGCCGCCGGCTGCTGGGCCTCGACGGCCCCGAGATCGCCGCGATCGCCACGCCGGCCGAGGCCCGCGACGGTCGTCTCGACGTGGTCGACCTCGGCCGGCTGAGCGCAGCCGACCATCGCCCGGGCCAGCTCGACGCCGCGAGCGGGGCAGCGGCGCGCGCCTACGTCGAACGGGCGACGCACGACGCGCTCGCGGGTGCGGTGGCCGGGCTCGTCACCATGCCGATGAACAAGGAGGCGACGCAGCACTCGGACCCGTCGTTCGTGGGGCACACCGAGCTGATCGCCGGGCTGTGCGGCGCACAGCGGGTGACGATGATGCTCACGAACGGACCGCTCGCGGTCACGCACGTCAGCACCCACTGCTCGCTGCGCGAGGCCATCGACCGGGTTCGCGTCGAGCGGGTCCTCGACGTGATCCGGCTCACCGACACGACGCTGCGCCGCTTCCTCGAGTGCCCCCGGATCGCGGTGTGTGGGCTCAACCCGCATGCCGGGGAGCACGGGCTGTTCGGCACCGAGGACATCGAGCAGATCGTCCCGGCCATCGAGGCCGCGGTCGGCGAGGGCATCGACGCCACGGGTCCCCATCCGGCCGACACGGTGTTCTTCCAGGCCGTCCACCGCGGGCGCCACGACGCGATCGTGGTCATGTACCACGATCAGGGGCACGGCCCGATGAAGCTCCTGGCGTTCGACACCGGGGTGAACGTCACCCTCGGGCTGCCGATCATCCGCACCTCGGTCGACCACGGCACCGCGTTCGACATCGCGTGGACGGGTGCCGCCTTCGTCGATTCACTCGACCACGCGCTGGCCTACGCGTGGCGCCTCGCCGGTCAGGTGCCGGCGGGCTTGCGGTCGACGTAGTCCTCCCACTCCCACTCCACGCCGTGCTGGTCGAGGAGCTCGAGGAACGGGTCGGCGGGCAGTGCCTCGGGGCCGACCACGCCGACGGCCTTCCAGATGCCGTGGGCCATCAGCTCGATCGCCACCGCTGGCATGACCGCGGTCTGCCAGACCACGGCCTGGTGGCGGAACTCGCGCATCGACCAGGCGTTGTCGACCACGTGGTACACGTACACCTCCCGCGGCTCGCCGTCGGGGCCGAGGCCCTTGACCCAGGAGCCGGCGCAGGTCCGGCCGTGCATCTGGTCGCCGAGCTCGGCCGGATCGGGGAGCGTGGCGGCCACCACGTCGCGCGGTGACACCTGCACGCCCTTGACCTCGATCGGTCGGGTGGTGTGGAGCTGCAGCTTCTGCAGGGTCTTGAGCGTCTCGATGAACTCGTCACCCAGGCCGTACTTGAACGTGACCCGCTCGACGTCGATCCACCGGGGCATGAGGATGACCTCCTCGTGCTCGACGTTGACGCACTGCAACGGACCGATGCCCATCGGGAAGGTGAAGATCTCGGGCTCGCTGAACGGTTCGGTGGTGTACCAGCCGCGCTCGCGCTCGTAGATCACCGGCGGGTTCAGGCACTCCTCGATCGTGGTCCAGATCGAGAAGGTGGGCGCGAAGTCGTAGCCCTCGACCACCAGGTCGGCGCCGTCGCGCACCCCGATCTCGTCGATCTTCGAGAACAGGTGGTCGGCCGCGTAGCGAGCCGCGACGTCGGAGAACCCGGGCTCCACGCCCATTCCGACGAGCGCCATCAGACCGCGGTTCTTCCACACGGGGTGCTGGGCGAACTGCCCGTCGCCGAGGCGGATGCCGGTCTTGCGGTAGGGGTCGGCGGGGTGCGGCTTCGACAGGTTCATGGCCATGTCGACGTAGTGGCAGCCGGCCGCGAAGGCGCCGTCGAAGATGGGCGGGTTGAAGCGGGGATCGCAGGCGTTGAGGATCACGTCGGCGCGCATCGAGCGGGCCAGCTCGGCCACCTGCTCCTCGGAGGAGGCATCGACGTGTGCCGCCACGATCCGGCCACCCTCGGCGTTCGCCGCCTCGGCTGCGGCCTGCTCGGCCTTCTCGACGTCGATGTCGGCGACCGTGATGTGCTGGAACGCCTCCCGCCTCGAGGCAATGGCCACGAACGCCGACCCGACACCACCTGAACCGACCACGAGGACGCGCATGGCGCCACCGTAGACGAGGGCTCCTCCGGCCGGGGAGACCTCGTCTACCCTGCACGCGTGACTCCCGCCGCCGCCGACGACGCTGCCGCTGTGCGCTCCGCCGCGACCACTCCGGGTGACCGGTTGCGTCGGGCGATCGCCGAGTTGCCCGCGGACGGCGTGGTCATGATGCCGGGCGTGTGGGACGCCCTCTCGGTGCGGATGGTGGCCGCCGCCGGCTTCCCGGTCGCGTTCGTCTCGGGCTACTGCGTGGCCGGCACCCTGCTGGGCGAGCCCGACGTGGGGCTGCTCACCCAGACCGAGATGGCCGACGTC
>CAYRXQ010000032.1:1279-10708 GCA_964428115.1 uncultured Ilumatobacteraceae bacterium | reverse complement strand
GCGCGTCGTCGCGCGACACGCTCGTGGTGGTCGACGCCGACACCGGCTACGGCAATCCGGTCAACGTGGTCCGCACGGTCGAGGCCTGGGAGGCCGCCGGCGCGGCCGGCATGTTCCTCGAGGATCAGGTGTGGCCGAAGAAGTGCGGGCACATGGCCGGCAAGCAGGTCGTGCCGCGTGAGGACTGGCTGGCCAAGCTGCGTGCCGCGTGCGATCACCGGACGCACCTGCACGTCACGGCGCGGACCGACGCGCGCGCCGTGCTCGGGTTGCCCGAGGCGCTCGAGCGGGGCCGCATGGCCCGCGACCTGGGCGTGGACGCCGTGTTCGTCGAGGCGCCCGAATCGATCGCGGAGCTCGAGACGATCGCGGCGACGCTGTCCGGCGTGACCCTCGTGGCGAACATGGTCGAGACCGGCAAGACGCCGCTGCTCACCGGACCCGAGCTCGCCGAGCTCGGCTTCCGACTGGTGGTCTCGCCGCTGTCGGCCCTGTTCTCGATGGTCCGCGCTCTGCAGTCCTCGCTCGAGGTCCTGCGCGCCGAGGGCTCGATGCGCGACCACCTCGACCGGCTCATGGCGTTCGACGACTTCACCGCGCTCGTCGACCTCGGACGGGTGCAGGCCGTGGAGCAGCGCTATGCCGTGGACGGTTCGACGTGAGCACGCCGCCGCCACCGCTCCCGGTGACCGGCGCCTGGCGTCCGGGGGATCCGCCCGGGTGCCGCATGTTCGTCACCTTCGCCGAGGACCATCCGTTCGCCCTCGAGAGCGGTGCCACCCTGTCGCCGGTCACGATCGCATACGAGACCTGGGGCACGCTGGACGAGCAGGGCTCCAACGCCGTGCTGCTGTGCCACGCCTGGACCGGCGACAGCCATGCAGCGGGTCGGGCCGGCCGCGGCCACGACAGCCCCGGATGGTGGGACGGCATCATCGGTCCGGGCAAGGCCATCGACACCGACCGCTGGTTCGTGGTCTGCACCAACGTGTTGGGTGGATGTCAGGGCACGACGGGCCCTGCGTCACCGCACCCGGTGGACGGCCGGGCCTACGGATCCCGGTTCCCGGTGATCACCATCGGCGACATGGTGCGGGCCCAGGCACGGATCATGCCCGAGCTCGGCGTCGAGCGCTGGCACTCGGTGATCGGCGGATCGATGGGCGGCATGCAGGTGCTCGAGTGGGCCGTGACCTATCCGCGACGGGTCCGGTCGATCGTGCCGATCGCCACCTGCCTGCAGGCCACCGCGCAGCAGATCGCGTGGGGCGCCATCGGGCGCAAGGCCATCAAGCTGGATCCCCGCTGGCGTGGCGGCGACTACTACGACGCCGCCCCGGGTGACGGCCCGGTCGAGGGTCTGGCCATCGCCCGCCAGATCGCCCAGGTGACGTTCCGCAGCGACAACGCCTTCACCGACCGGTTCGGCCGGGAGCTCGCGGACCGCATCGAGTTCGGCGACCGCTTCGACCTGTGGCAGCGCTTCGAGGTCGAGCGGTACCTCGAGTACCACGGCGAGAAGCTGGTCCGACGCTTCGACACCAACAGCTACCTGCACATCGGCAAGGCGATGGACCTGCACGACATCGCCCGGCACCGCGGCACCCTCGAGCGGTCGGTGGCTCGGATCACGATGCCGTCGCTGACGATCGGGATCTCCTCGGACATGCTCTACCCCGCCTACCAGCAGCGCCGGATCCACGAGCTGCTCGCGCAGCAGGGGACGCCGTCGGAGTACGTCGAGGTCGAGTCGCCGCACGGTCACGATGCGTTCCTCATCAACCTCGACCAGGTGGCGGCCCCGCTCGGCCCGTTCCTCGAACGGGTGGCCGAGCGCAGTCCGACCGGCTGACCCGCGCCGGTCGGGTCAGGTGTCGAGCGTGCGGGCGATCGCCTCGACGGCGCGGCTCGAGGCGGGGAAGCGCAGCACGAGCAGCTCGGCCGGGCGGTCGGTCGACCGGGTCACGACCACGACCTTGCGTGATCGTCCCGCGGCCGGGGCGATCGACTCGGGAAGCCACTCGTTCCAGCCCGAGCGCGAGGTGATCGCCCGGGGTCGTGCCACCAGGCAGCCATTCTCCTGCAGCTCGGCGCGGTACTCGCGCCAGCGGCCCTGCTCGCGGCCGTGGTCGTCGATGCGCTGGCCCCGGCAGATGCTGCGCCGCCCGTCCCGGGAAGCCCAGTGCGGCTCCACCCGGAACGTGGCCCAGAGCACCACGGCACCGATGGCGATCACGGTGAACAGGTAGGCGAGGTCGGCCATCGGTCCGAGTGTGGCGCGCCAGGGGATCCGCCGCCACACTCGGGCTGTGCCCGAGGGTCTCGAGGTGGAGTGGTTCCGACGTGCCGCGTCGGCGGTGGTCGGCCGGCGGATCCGTACCGTCCGGGTCGATCCTCGCAACGCGGTCGGACCGGTCGCGGACGTGCTCCCGGGCCGGCTGGTGACCGCCGTCGATCGGGTCGGCAAGCTGCTCCTGCTCCTCACCGACGGCCCGGTGCTCGGCATCCACTTCGGGATGACGGGCCGGATCGTCGTCGACGACGTCGCGCCGATCGCGGCGCTCGAGTACGGATCGGGTCGCGACGACCCCGCCTGGGATCGCCTGGTGATGACCTTCGAGGGTCCGACGGCGGGGGTGCTCCGGGTGAACGATCCGCGGCGGTGGTCGCGGTACGTGGTCGACCCCGACCGGTCGACGTTCGGCCCCGATGTGGAAGCGGTCGCGCCCGACCGACTGGCCGAACTGCTGCACCGCCGTCGAGCGCTCAAGGGGTTGTTGCTCGACCAGACCGTGGTCGCCGGTCTCGGCAACATGTGCGTCGACGAGGTCCTCTTCCAGGCCGGCTTGGCGCCGGATCGGCCCGGCGCGTCGCTCACGTCGGTGGAGGTGGCGGAGCTGGTGACGACGATCCGGGTGCACCTGCCGGCGATGTTCGAGCGGGGTGGGAGCCACACCGGCGTGCTCTCGCCGGCCGTGCGGGCTGCGATGCCGGCCTGCCCGCTCGACGGCACGCCGCTGCGTCGGGCCGAGGTCGCCGGGCGCACCACGGTGTGGTGTCCCGCCCACCAACGGTGAGCCGGCGACGGCTGTGCTCGTGCTCGCATCGACGGTCACCCGGCGTGGCACACTTCCCTGCGTCGTGTTCCCGCCGTTCGCCACCGTGACCGCACTCCTCGCCCCGCTCACCGACGTCCTCTCGGGCGTCCTGTCCACGGCGGATCAGGTGACCGCGGCCGAGGTCGGCGACCCGAGCCGGACCCGTGCCGTGTACGCCGCGATCCTGTTCCTGGTGGCCTTGGGCGCCGTACTGATCGGCGTGGCGGTCTGGCTGGTGCGCAACACGCGGATCGATCCCGTGGTGTTGGGTCCGCTCGAGCGGATGGGGGAGCGGTCGTGGCGACGGGCCGATCCGGTGTTCCAGCGGCGTCAGCTCGACGAGGTCCGCCCGTCCGGCGCAGTGCCGCTCGACCCGACCGCACCGCCGCCGGTCACCGACGACCGCTACGGCACGGGCCCGTTGGTGGAGGGCTTCGACGACCTGCAGCCCGGCGCCGAGCCGATCGTGGTGGCGCCACCGGTCGAGGATCCCGAGCAACGCTCCTCGACTCCCGACCGCCCCGCTGCGCTCGGTCGCTGAACGCCACTCCCTCGGTACGATCGACGTCATGGCCACGCTCGACATCGACGCCATGATCGAACGCTTCCGCGAACGGGCTGCTTCCGTGAAGCGGCGCCCTCTGCCTCCGGTGGCGGGCGAGGAGCGTCAGCAGTTCATCGCCCAGGCCCAACGCGACTTCCAGGACTTCGCCATCATCGCCGATGCCGAGGGCACGGTCGAGGACGGCGTCCTGGTCCTGCGGGTCGATCTGCGGCCGCCCGACGAGCGGTCCTGAGGCCCTCGCCGACGGTGTGGCGGTTGTCCGGTCGGGACGATCCGCTGCTATCTTGTCGGCGCACTGCGGACGTGGCTCAGCTGGTAGAGCATCACCTTGCCAAGGTGAGGGTCGCGGGTTCGAATCCCGTCGTCCGCTCCACGCGAAACCCCTGCACCGCAGGGGTTTCGTTCGTTTTCGGCCCTGCTGGTGCCGGGTTCCGCGGCCATCACCCGAGCCGCGGTCGCGCCTGCCAGACTTGGCGTTTCGCGACCAGGGGAGCCCGCCGTGCGACGATCAACATCAGGCCCGATCCGACGTTCCGTCGTGCTCGTCCTCGGCGGGGCCTTGGCCCTCGCTGCGTGCGGCGACGACGACGGAGGCGACGCCAGCGTCGAAGCCTTCTGCCAGGAGCTCGAGACGTTCGCGTCGAGCGAGGACGAAGCGTCGTTCGTGGAGGACTTCCGGGCCGTTGCCGACGCCGCTCCGAGCGAGATCTCCGACGAGACGGATCAGTTGTTGGCAGCGTTCGAAGTGCTCGCTCCGTTGACCGAGGAGCCTGAGACCGAAGAGGAGCGCGTCGAGCTGCTCGAGCTCATCGCCAGCATCGAGGAGCCGACCGACGCGCTCTACGAGTACGTCGGCGCGAACTGCCCGAACGTGCCGGCCGACGCGTTCCTCGGGTGACAACGCTGGTTGCGGGGGCGATGGTCACGGGGCGGGCGGGTACGGCTGGAACCCTTCGGCGGTCTGGGTTGCCCGCACGTGTTCGATGATCGCGGTGATCGTGTCGTCGTCGAGCCCGATCGCGGGCATCGGCCCAAAGTTCCAATGGTGTGCTTGCACCCCGTTGGTGACTGCGCTGCGGAACGACTCATCGGGGTGATGACTGGGTTCGTACACCTGGGACAGCAACGGTGGACCGTTCAGCGTGCCGTCGAGCATCGGGCCGTGGCACGACGCGCAGTTCGCTGCATACGCCGCTGCGCCGGGGGTCACGGGCCCGGTCGGGGTGTTCGCGGCGTCGGGGGCGTCCGCTCCGCACGCGGCGAACATGGCGGCCGTGATCGTGATCCCGACGATCAGCTGTGCGACCGAGTTCGTGACGAGATGCGACGAACGTGTCGCGAGGGAACGGTGACGGCCAATGCTCATGGTCTGATTGTGCCTGTGGCCGCTGCGTGCACCCGCTCGGCATCGGCGCGACGCCGTCCGCGACGAACCGGGATGCCGGTCCGCCGAACGTCACGGTCGCGTAGGGACGCTGCGGCGGGCCGAGTCGATCCGCTGGGATGCGACGTCGAGCAGAGCGACGAGTCGGGCGGTCTCGGTCCGGGTGAACCGCGATGTCGTTCGGTTCACGACGGCTGCTGAGCGCTGACCCGGCTGACCGAACGGCACTGCCAACGCCCACGGGGGGACGCCCGATGACGGCAAGCGCTTGACCCATTCGCGTCCGTGGACTGCAACGTTCCCGGCGAGCGCCTGACCGGCGATGCTGTCGGCAGACGCCATGTGTTCGTCGATGACGCAAGCCAGATCACTCTGCACGAGTTCGCCGGCGCACCAGGCGATCAAGTCCCTGCTCACCGTGTCGGTCGCGGCCAGGTGTGCGATCAGGCGCATGCCACGTGTCACGGGGTCTTGGAGCTCGTGAACGGCGAGCGGCCGCAGGTCGATGAGCGAACAATCTGCGCGCTCGACGGCGTGCGCGATCGCAGGAATGTCGAACGGTCGCGTCAGGTGCACGAGAAGGTCATCGACTCGGGTGGTGCCGTCGATGTTGTGGCAGTCGATCTCGACGACATCGATGCCGAGTCGGCCAAGCGCAACCAGGAGACGTCCGAGGCGGCCGGGCTCGTCGACCACCTCCGTGCGTAGTCGGTAGAGATCCATGACGGCAGGGGCTCCGATCGGTCGGTCGAACACCTCCGACGATCACACATGCAGATCAACGTGGGGTTACCAGTTGGTGATCCCACGATGCACACCCCGACCGATCTGGACCGGGACAGCTCCCGCCCTGCGGAGCCCGCGCCCGACACCAATCCGCCGCACGATCGGTGACGAACCGGGGTTGGTGGTCGAACGTCGACCGCCAGACGATCCGGAGGTACTCCACCATGCGACGAGTTCTGGTAGCTGCAGCGATCATCGCCACCGTCGGGGGCACGGCCACGGCCGTCAGCGCGGCACACGGCAACCCATACGACAACAGTGGTCGGCCACTCTCCACCGTGCTCACACCCGAGACCGAAGTCGCCCCGTTCATGGGCGTCGAGGGAGCGACCGGCGAGGCCTCGCTGCGGCTCAACCCCGGACGCCAGCAGATCTGTGTCGATCTGACGACCTCGAACTTCGATCTCACGCTCGCCCACATCCACGAGGGCGCCGCGGGGACCAACGGGGGTGTCGTCGTCGACTTCACGGGACTGATCGACGGCGACAGCGTGTCGGGCTGCGTGCAGGCCGACCGGTCGGTGATCCTCGAGATCCTGAACGATCCGTCCGAGTACTACGTCAACGTGCACCAGGGTGTCCCCGGCACCGGAGCAGATCCGGATCCGTTCTTCCAGGCGATCCGCGGCCAGCTCGGTCGCTGAGTTCACCGGCTCGAGTCGTGCGTCAGTGTGCGTCGTCGGGGAGCATCGCGGCCGACTTGGCGGCGATCCACTCCCCGGCGACCACCGGGCCGTATCGAGCAGGTCGCTCGTCGGTCACCGTCGTCGGCGCGGTCTCGACCACGGCGTCGTAGCGGGGTTGGAAGAAGAAGGGGATCGACACCCGGTCGCGAGCCGAGCCGTCGGGCACGACCACGCGGTGCAGGGTCGACACCCAGCGGTCGTTCACCCAGCGGGCCATGAGATCACCGACGTTGACGATCAGGCCGCCCGGCACGTGCGGAACGTCGAACCAGTGACCGTCGCGGTGGATCTGGAGCCCCGGTTCGTCCTCGGCGTACAGCAGGGTCAGGATGCCGTAGTCGGTGTGGGCGCCGCGGCGCAGCTGGCCCGGGAGGGGCGGCTCGTCCACGGCGGGGTAGTGGTTGATCAGCAGGAGCGAGGTGCCGTCGGTGAGGCTCGAGGCGAACCAGTCGGTCGGCAGATCGAGGGCCTCGGCAGCGAGACCGGCGAGCTCGAAGGCCACCTGCTCCATCTCGGCGAAGCATCGTTCGAGGGCGGGCCGGAGGTCGGCGGGCCGGTCGGGCCAGCGGTTCGGTGCGAGCATCGACCGTTCGCCGATCGGGCGGTCGTCGCCCGGTGTGCTGCCCTCGAAGCGGGCGGCGTTGAACGATTCCGACAGATCGGGTGGCGTGGTGTCGCCGAGCGTCGCGGCCAAGGCGGTCGCGTCGACCCCCAGGTACCCGCGGAACCCCCACGGTTCGGTGGGCGCGACCCGCGCCTTCTCCTCGAACGGGCGGGCGAAGAACTCCCTCGAGCGGTCGACGGCATCGGCGATGGTCGCCCCCGCGATCCCGTGTCCGGTGACGGCGAAGAACCCGGATGTCCGGCACGCGACGTCGAGTGCCCGGGCGGCGGCACGTCGGGCTTCGGGGTCCTGTCGGGCACCGCCGAGGTCGATGACCGGGACGAGATCATGGGTGGTGGCAGGCACGACGTCAGTTTCGCATGCGGCCCGCTCGGACTTTTGCCCCTACCCGGCGGCGCTGGTGTCCCCGACCATGTGTGTGGTCGATCGTCGGTGGAGGTGGTCATGAGGATGGCTCGAGTGCTCGGTCTCGTGACCGTGGGCGGACTCGCCGAGGTCGGCCTGATCCACCTCGGCCGGACCTACGGCTCCACCCCGGCCGAGCGATCGACTCGCCTGCCAGGTGACGACGTGATCGTCGCGCCGAAGGTGCAGACCGATCATGCCGTCACCATCGACGCGCCGCCGTCGGCCGTGTGGCCGTGGCTGCTCCAGATGGGGTGGGGCCGTGGTGGTTGGTACACAGCCCGATGGGTCGACCGGCTGCTGTTCCCGGCGAACGGCCCGAGCGCCGAGTGGATCGTCCCCGACCTCCAGCACCTGGAGGTCGGCTCCTTCATCCCCGACGGCCCACCGGAGACCGAGTGCGGTCTCCACGTGGTCCACATCGAGCCGGAACGCGCCCTGGTGCTTCGTTCGAACAGCCACCTGCCGCTGAGCTGGAGGGATCGGGCCACGCTCGACTGGACCTGGACCTTCGCGCTGACGCCGGTGGACCACGGGGACCGGACCCGCTTCCACTTCCGGTCGCGATGGGTGACCGAGCCCTGGTGGTTCACGCTCGGTGGATGGCTCGCGGTCGTGCCGGCCGACTTCGTGATGTCGCGCGACATGCTGCGCGGCGTGCGGGCGCGCGCCGAACGACGTCGGGCGGTGAGCGGCGACCGGTCGTAGAGTCGCCTGGTGGGGCTGATCGGCGAACTGGGCTACGAGGCCAAGGCCGCGAACGCGGCGCAGCGCCTGGTCCAGCGCCTCGCGGCAACGCGACCCGGTTCCTGGATCTTCCAGCGCACCGTGTACCGCGTCGACCGGCCACTGTTCCGACTGACGAAGGGACGAGTGACCCTGCCGGGGCTGCTGGCGGGCCTGCCCGTCATCCTGCTCACGACCGCGGGTGCCAAGTCGGGGCTGGATCGCACGATGCCGCTGGCAGGGATCCCGATCGGCGACGACCTGGCGGTGATCGGGTCGAACTTCGGCCAGCGCGCGACGCCGGGCTGGGTGTACAACCTGCGCGCCAACGCCGACGCGACCGTTGGATATCGCACCACGTCGGTCGCCGTGACGGCCCGGCCGGCCACGGCGACCGAGACCGAGCGGGCCTTCGAGGTCGGTGCTGGGTTCTACGGCGGCTTCCCGAAGTACCGCGACCGTGTGTCGCAGCGGGAGATCCACGTCTTCGTCCTCGAAGCCCGACCCGTGTAGAACCTGGTCGGCCCGACCGGGCAGGGGAGGGGACAGGACGTGACAGCACATCTCGCGGACGTGTACGAGGCCGTCGCCGACGCGGTCGGGGACCGCGTCGCCGTGGCGCACGGCGGCCACACGTGGACCTGGACGCAGTTCGACGAGCGAGCAGCGCGCTTCGCCGCCGCGCTGCGCGCCGCCGGTCTGGCCCCGGGGGCCACGGCGGGCATGTACCTCTACAACGACCCCGCCTACCTCGAGGCGCAGCTCGGCATGCTCAAGTCGCGCTGTGTGCCGGTGAACGTGAACTACCGGTACCGCGACCAGGAGCTCGCCTACCTGCTCGAGAACTCCGAGGCACAGGCGCTCGTGTTCCACTCGTCGCTGGCCGACCGGGTCGCACGGGTGACCGAGGGCGGCGCCGGGCCGCGGCTCCTGGTGCAGGTGGCCGACGACGACACCCCGCTGATCGAGGGCGCGGTCGACTACGAGGCACTGCTCGCGGCGCACGACCCGATGCCACGGATCACCCGCGACGAGGACGACCTGTGGCTGCTCTACACGGGTGGTACGACGGGCATGCCCAAGGGCGTGATGTTCCGGCTCGGCTCGATGGCGGTGTCGTTCACCGCTGCGGGGCTGATGCAGGTGGGGCTCGA
>CAYRXQ010000032.1:0-1269 GCA_964428115.1 uncultured Ilumatobacteraceae bacterium | reverse complement strand
GGACCTCGCCCGTGTGGTGGCTGCACTGCCCCACGACGAGGTCCCGGTGTCGGTGCCGTGCGCACCGCTGATGCACGGCACCGGGCTCACGCTCGGGGCGATGATCCCCCAGTGCGTCGGGGGCGCGGTGGTGACCCTCACGGCGCGTTCGTTCGACGCCCACGAACTGCTCGACGCGATCGCGGCTCGCCGCGTCACCAACCTCGCGATCGTGGGCGACGTGTTCTCCAAGCCGCTGATCGCGGCGATCGACGAGGGCACCGGCACTCCGGCCGATCTCTCGAGCCTGCGGAGGATCTACTCCTCGGGTGCGATGTGGTCGGCCGAGGTCAAGGCGGCGCTGCTCGATCGGGCGCCGCAGCTGGTGCTCAACGACATCATGAACTCGAGCGAGGGGGCGATGGCCACGCAGGTCACCACCCGCGAGTCGGGGGCCGACACCGCTCGCTTCGTGCTCAACCCGACCACGAAGGTGTTCACCGAGGACGGCCGCGAGGTGGTCCCGGGCTCGGGTGAGGTCGGCCTCCTCGCGGCCGGCGGAAACATCCCGGTCGGCTACTTCAAGGACGCGGCCAAGACGGCGAGCACGTTCCGCGAGGTCGACGGGCAGCTGTACTCGTTCCCCGGCGACATGGCCAGGGTCGAGGCCGACGGGTCGATCGTCCTGCTCGGCCGCGGCAGCCAGGTGATCAACACCGGTGGCGAGAAGGTGTTCTGCGAGGAGGTCGAGGAGGCCGTCAAGCGGGTGCCCGGTGTCGCCGACTGCTTGGTCGTCGGGGTGGACGACGAACGGTTCGGCCAGGCGGTGACCGCGGTGCTGTCGTTCGATCCGGGTGCCGAGGTGGCCCCCGAGCAGATCATCGCGTCGGTCAAGGCCGATCTCGCCGGCTACAAGGCACCCAAGCACGTCGTCGTGGTCGACGAGGTGCCGCGTGCGCCGAACGGGAAGGCCGACCACCGCGCGGCGCGCGCTCGAGCCCTCGAGGTGCTCGGCATCGGCGCCCCGTGAGCGGTTGCGCGACCAACTGCTCCGTCAGGCCTGCGCCTGCTCCCACTCGGCTCGGGTGATGGCGTACTCGACGTCGCCGTCTTCGTCGCCGGGGATCCGAACAGGCCAGTCGGCCGTGAACGTCCGCACCAGTTGCATGTTGCACTTCTCCATCACCCGCCGAGAGGCCACGTTCACGGCCATCGTCTCAGCCATCACCCGTTCGATCGCCGGGTCGGCAAAGGCATGGTCGATCAGTGCCAACGATCCCTCGGTCCCGA
>CAYRXQ010000031.1:10659-20632 GCA_964428115.1 uncultured Ilumatobacteraceae bacterium | reverse complement strand
GCGCCTCGCCGAGTCGGTCGGGATCGTCGGGCACCACGAGGTGCGAGCCGTCGGGCCAGTGGTAGTGGAACGTCGGGTCGAGGCCGACGAGGTCGACCTCCTCGGCGAGCGTGGTGTCGGCGCAGCGGAACGTCTCGTCGTACAGGTGCGGCAAGGTGACCAGCGACGGCCCGACGTCGAAGGTGTAGCCACCCTCGCGGTGCACGGCGAGCTTGCCGCCGACCACCTCGTTGCGCTCGAGGACCACCACCTCGTAGCCGGCCGAGGCCAGCCGGATCGACGTGGCGAGCCCGCCGACCCCGCCGCCGATCACCACCACCCGGGCCGCGCTCACGACGCGCCGTCCGGGGTGTGTCGGAGGGCGGCTCGCCGCCAGTGCCGGTCGTGCCATGGGGTCCGGGCCGCAGCCAGGCCGATCGGCAGCATTCCGGCGCCACCCACCACCGCCACCAGCGGATCGCGGAAGAAGGCCGCGAAGCCGAGGGTCTCCATGACCGCCATCGTCGTGTACTCGGCCTCGAGCACCGGGTCGGCCACCTCCTCGGCGGGCAGGAGCAGCTCGAGCGCGGCCATCACGCCCACTGCGGTCACGAACCAGCCGAGGTAGTTGCTCAGCGGGATCCCCCGGTAGCGGCCCGGCCGGGCCCAGCGCCAGTAGCCCTCGCCGACCATCTGCGGATCCAGGAAGAGGTCCCAGGCGGTGAGGGCCGCGGCGCCGAGGCCCACCCGCCGGGCACGCGTTGCCAGCGTGCCGGGCGCCGCACCCGCCTCTGCCCGGCGCTCGATCGGAGCGAGCGCGCTCACTGCGGCCTCCCGGGCCGGCACGGCCATCGCGAACCACGCGAGGGGCACGATGGCCGGCACCCCACCCACCTGGGGCCGCAGCGCCGGGGTGTAGTGGTAGCGACCGAAGGGCAGCCCGGTGCGCGTCCCGACCCGCTCGACCAGCGCCGTCGCCACGGCCACGGCGCCGGCAGCCCCGCTGGCCCGGGCACCGCCCCACCGCCTGGCTGCCCGGCTCGCGGTGGTCGCGAACAGGCCGGTGACGACCACCGAGGAGAGCAGGCGACGGGTGGCCCCGGTCGGGCCGGCGAGCGGGGTCGCGATCATCCCCGCCAGGGTCACGGCGCCGGCGACGGCGGTGGCGGCGTCGAGCACCGGGGACGGGCGGGCGCGTCGGTGGGCCACCGGGGTCATGGTCACGAGCGCGACGGGAGTGCCAACCGAGCCACCATCACGGCCTTGGCGGCGGTCGAGACCGTCGCCCGCGACGTGAACACGTCGTAGCCCTGTGCCTCGATACGGTCGAGGATCCGCCCGTACAGCGTGTGGGCGGCGCGGATGCAGCGGGCCGAACGCTCCGGCAGCATGGCGATCCCGATGTCGGCCGAGGTGTAGAGGGCCCGGCAGCGCTCCACCTCGAACCGCATCAGCTCCGCGAACGCCGGCGTGCACCGCCGCTCGGTGAGATCCACGCCGAAGCGACGCAGGTCCTCCTGGGGCACGTACTGGCGGCCGCGGTCGAGGTCCTCGTCGATGTCACGCAGGAAGTTCGTGAGCTGGAACGCGTTCCCCAGGTCGCGGGCGTGCGGGAGTGCCGCGTCGAGATCGGTGGGCTCCAGGATGGGGAGCATCATCTCGCCGATCACCGCGGCCGAACCGTCCATGTACCCGAGGAGGTCCTCCCAGGTGTCGTACGACTCCACGGTGAGGTCCATGGTCATCGAGCGCAGGAACCGGCGGAACGCCTCGGGGTCGAGGTCGAAGGCACGGACCGTGTGCACCACGGCCTTGAGGACCGGATCCTCGGAGCGCCCACGTTCGAGATCGGCGAAGAACCGGTCACCGAACGCAGCCAGCGCGGCGGCACGCTGCTCGACGGGGATCTCGCCGTGTCCGCCCTCGGGGATCTCGTCGACGATGTCGTCGGCGTACCGGGCGAACCCGTACAGGGCGTGCACGTGGTGCCGCTTCACGGTCGGCAGCACCATCGTCGACCAGTAGTAGGTGGTGCCGTGCCGCTTGTTGAACTGCCGGCACAGCTCGTAGGACTCCTCGAGGGTGACCGGGTGGTCGGGGACGAGCCGGGTGGTCGGCACCGGTGGCCGTCGACGGAACCTCATCTCGCGCCTCCCCTCCCCAACCGTTCGATCCACCGTCGCGACGTCACCATCGGACGACGGCGGTCTCCTTGGCGTAGCGGTCCACCCGCTCGGCGGCGAGCTTGCCAGACACGAGCACCATCGGCACCCCGACGCCGGGCACCGTCGACGAGCCGACGAACACCAGACCCGGCACCCGCTTGTCGACGTTGTTCGGCCGGAACGGGCCGGTCTGGCGGAAGGTGTGCGCGAGGGCGAACGGCGTGCCGCGCTCCATGCCGAGCTGCTCCCAGTCGAGCGGGTCGTACACCCGCTCGACCACGACGTCGGTGGGGTACCCGAGCGCGGCGGTACGCCGCTTGAGATCCTCGGTGATGCGATCGCCCTCGGCGGTCCAGTCGATGCGACCGTCGAGATTCGGCGTGGGCTCGAGCACGTAGATCGACGAGCAGCCCTCGGGCGCGAGCGTGGGGTCGTCGAGGGAGTGCAGCGTCACGAGGATGGACGGGTCGGGCATCCGCACCCCGTCCTTGATCAGCGCCTTGAACGAGCCGTCCCAGTCGCTGCCGAAGTGGATGTTGTGGTGCGCGGCCTCGGCCGGGGGCAGCCCCTTGACCCCGGCGACCCACAGCAGGCACGAGGGCGAGTACTTGCCCCGGCGGGCGGCCCGCGGTGCGTCGACGCCGCCCAGCAACGTGCGGTACGCCACGGGCAGATCCGGGTTGCAGACCACGGCATCGGCCGCGATCCGATCGCTGCCACCGATCTCGACACCCGACACCGCGCCGTCGCCGCGCCGCAGGATGCGGGTGACCGGCGTGCGGTAGCGGATGCGGACACCCGCCTTGGTCACCGCCTTGGCCAGCCCGGCCGCCATCTGGTGCATGCCGCCGCGCGGGACGTACACGCCCTCGACGGAGTCCATGTAGGTGATGACGGCATACAACGACAGCGCCTCGTACGGCGCCAGGCCGGCGTACATGGCCTGGAAGCTGAAGATCCGCTGCAGCCGCTCGTCGTCGAAGAACGAGGCGACCTTCGGACCGAGCTTGCCGAACCCACCGAGGCGCACCAGCTCGAGACCGGCACGCCAGGGCTTGACCAGGTCGAGCACCGAGTCGAAGTTGGTGTCGATGAAGCTGCCCATCTCGACGCGGTAGAGCTGCTCGAGCCAGTCGCAGAACCGACCGAAGGCCTCGGCCTCCTTGCCGTTCGCGAACGAGCGGATCTCCTCGGTCATCGCCTCGCGGCCGTGGCGGACGTGGAGGGTGGAACCATCCGCGTACACCGCCCGGTACATCGGGTCGACCTTGTCGACCGTGACGAAGTCGGACATCTCGGCTCCGGCCGCGGCGAAGGCATCGGCCAGCAGGTTGGGCATGGTGAGCACGGTCGGGCCGTTGTCGAGCCGGAACCCGGCTTCGGTGATCATGCCGGCGCGCCCACCGGGGATCGGGTCGCGCTCGAGCACCGTCACCTCGTGCCCGCGCCGCGAGAGGTGGGCGGCGGCCGACAGCCCGCCCAATCCGGCGCCGATGACCACGACCCTCATGGGGTGCCTCCGGCCGCTCGGCTCATGACTCGCATGGTGCGTGTCTCCATCTCGTCGTTCCCGTCCGTCTCGTTCGTTTCGTTCGTCGTGCAACCACCGCCCCCGTCGGGCGGTGGTGTCAGGTCTGTCGCCAGCTCACGTACTCCGCGAGCGCCACCAGCTCCTCGACCGCCTGCGGTACGAGGTCGAGCCCGCGGATCGCCGCGACCGCCGACTCGGTGAGCGCGCTGATGTGCGCCTCGAGCGCGTCGAGGGCTCCGGTGTCGATGATCACCTGCTGGATGGCCACCACCTCGGCATCGGTGAGATCGGGCGCACCGACGCGGTCGAGCAGCGTGCGCTGCGCCGCGTCGGCCCGGGCCACGGCTCGCGCCAGCAGCGGGGTGGGCTTGCCCTCGCGCAGGTCACCACCCACCGGCTTGCCGGTGACCGCCTCGTCGCCGAAGGCGCCCATCACGTCGTCGCGCATCTGGAAGGCGTCGCCCAGCGGCAGGCCGTAGGCGCTCAAGCCGGGCAGCAGTTCCTCGCGGCGCTGCGGCGCGGCCAGCACGGCACCCAGGTGCAGCGGGCGTTCGATCGTGTACTTGCCGCTCTTGTAGCGACAGATCCGCTCGGCGGTGGCCACGTCGCGCACGCCGCGCACCGACCCCAGGATGTCGAGGAGCTGCCCGGCGTTGAGCTCGATGCGCAGCTCGTTCCAGATCTCCCACACCTCGCGTCCGGCTCCCTCGAGGAGCTGATCGGCGTAGACGAAGGCGAGGTCGCCGACGAGGATCGCGACCCCCTCACCGAAGCGACGGCTCTCGCCCGCCCAGCCACCGAGCCGGTGCTCCTCGGCGTGCACCACGTGCGTGGTCGGCGTGCCCCGACGTGAGTGGGCGTCGTCCATGACGTCGTCGTGGAACAGCGCGAAGGCGTGCATCAGCTCGAAGGCCGCTCCGGCATCGACCACTCGCGGGTCGTCGGGATCGCCCCCGGCGCCGACGAAGCCCCAGTGGCAGAACGCCGGTCGCAGCCGCTTGCCACCCGACAGCACGAGCCGCTCGATCTCGGCGATCGGGGCGTCGAGATCCGGGTCGAAGGCCGACCAACGGGCCCGCTCGGCGGTCAGCAGACGCCGGAGGCGCTCGTCGATGCGGGCCGCCACGACAGCGAGGCTGGGCGGGGCGACGGCGGGCACGAGCGAAAGGTTACGGCGATTCCCCGTCGGGTGCGTCGCCGGGCTCACGGTCCTCGTCGACCGCTGCATCGAGCCCGACGACGATCTGTTCGATGCGCAACCGGGCCGAGCCGATCCGCTCCCGACACACCTGCACCAGCTCGGCCGCCCGGGCGACGCGGTCGGCGAGCCGGTCCACGTCGACGTCGGAGCCCTCCAGCTCGCGCAGGATCCCGTCGAGCTCGCGCAACGCCGCCGCGTAGCCGGGCGTCGTGCCCGGACCACCGGCGTCGCCGGCGCGGTCGTCGCCGGCGCGGTCGTCGTGGTCGTCGGGGGCGGGGGTCGTGGTCATCGGGTCTCCGGGGTGGCCGCGCTCGGGTCCTCGATCGGAGTCGAGGCGGTGCTGGTGGTCGTGCTCGTGCTGGTCAGGGTGCCGTCGGCGAGCTGCGTCTGCAGCACGGTACCGGGGGCGACCTCGGCGGCTCGACGGACGAGTCGACCATCCGCGGTGCGGGTGATCGACCAGCCACGGGCGAGCTGGACGACCGGATCCAGGGCCGCGACCCGGGGTGCGAGCGCGTCGAGGTGGCGCTGCTCGGCAGCCAGCACCTGCAGCGGGCGCGTCCCGAGTCGCCCGGCGGCCCGCTCGACGGCGCGATCGGCCCCGTCGAGCACGGCGGGGACGCGGACGACGAGGCGCCGCAGGCCCGCCGCGAGCCGATCCTCGGCCCGGTCGAGCGCGCCGCCGGTGCGCAGTGCCGCACGCCGGGCCCGGGCGTCGAGACCGACCGAGGCGGCGGCGACCTGCCGGTGGGCGGCCCGCTCGATCGCCGTCCAGTGCTGCTCGACCGCGTCGACGTGGCTGCGGACCTGCTCCACCAACCCGGCGGCGCAGGCCGTCGGCGTCTTCCAGGCCGTGTGGGCCACCTCGTCGGCGACGCTGCGATCGGTCTCGTGTCCGATGCCGGTGAAGACCGGGATCGGGCTCGCCGCGATCGCGAGCGCGATCGACTCGGCGTCGAAGGTGGCGAGCTCGTTGCGCGCCCCGCCGCCGCGGATCACGAGGATCACGTCGAGGTCGGTGCGGCGCGACAGCGCCCGGATCGAGGCCGTGACCATCTCGGCGGCGAGCTCCCCCTGGACCCGGGTGTCGGCGACCCGCAGGTGGAAGCCGAAGCCGCTCCGATCGAGCTCGTCGTGGAGGTCGTGCCAGGCGGCGGATCCCACGCTGGTGACCACCCCGATCCGCAACGGCACGGCCGGGACGGGTCGACGGCCGTTGGCGTCGAGGTGCCCGCCCGCGACCAGCCGGGCGAGCACCGCGTCGCGCTCGGCGGCCAACCCACCGATCGTGAACACCGGGTCGATCGCCGTCATCTTCAGCCCGAGGCGACCCGTCGGCGCGTAGTAGTCGAGGGTGCCCTGGACGCGAACCTGCATCCCGTCACCGAGCCGCAGCCGGTGCTGGCGCAGCAACGGTCGCAACCGGCTGCGGGCGAAGGCGAAGAACTGCACGGCGACGACCGCCTTGCCGTCGCCGGAGTCGTCGACGAGCGAGAAGTAGGCGTGCTGGCCGCGGTCGCTCCAGCCCTGGATCTCGCCACGGACCCAGACGCCGCCGGGGAAGCCGCGCTGCAGCCGGTCGTTGATCGCGCCGGCGAGCTCGCCGACGGTGTAGGTGAGCTCGGTCGCCGCCGTCGGCTCCCCGGCGGGGTCGACCGGGTCGACCGCGTCGAAGTCGAACGAGGACTGGCTCACCGGAACCGGATCGAGAAGCAGCGGTGATCGAGTCGACCGAGCGCGTAGCTCTCGTAGTCGACGCCGAAGTCGGCGTACAGGTGGCGGCAGCGCTCGCTCCACTCGAGCGCGGCGGGCGACGAGATCCGATGCACCACCTGGACGATCTCGTCGTCGTGGACGCGGTACTCGGCCCAGGTCCCCGGGAAGTCCTTCACGCAGCCGATCTCCACCGAGGGGATCTCGCTGCGGGTCATCCGCCGCACGCGGTGGCGGTGCGTGTGCCCGGCGGTGTAGGCGACGATCGCAGGACGACGCGCCGCCACCGCGTCGAGCGCATCGCTCGGGTCGGGGTGCAGGCCGAAGTAGTCGTCGCTGCGCGTGCCGCCCGGGCCCCCGACCCACTGCTGGTGGTGGCCCATCACGACGACGGGCACGGTCGACGCGTCGGCGTGGGCGTCGAGCCAGTCGAGCTGCTCGGCGCGCAGCATGCCGGTGGTGGCGTACGGGATCGTGGTGTCGACCAGCGCGACGGCGACACCGGGCAGCTCGATCCACCGGTCGCCCAGGTACTCCTCCTGACCCCGGTAGGCGTCGTGGTTGCCCCGCACCACGTGCAGCCGGTCGCCGAACGTCGGGCGGTAGCAGGCCTCGAAGCTCGCGAACTCCTCGGGCGTGCCGTCCTGGGTGAGGTCCCCCTTCACCACGACCACGGCCGGATCGATCGCCGCGATCTCGGCGACGGCGCCCTCGTTCATGGTCTCGGGGTGCGGGGGCTCCCCCGGTGCCGGACGCTGGATCGGCCCGTCGGGGTGATCGTCGATGCGGCCCGCCTCGAGCTCACCGAAGTGCACGTCGTTGACCGTCGCGAACCGCGTGCGCAGCGGCCCGACCGGCTCGGGCAGCGTGCGGACCTCGATGTCGAGCAGGCGGTGCACGGTGTCGGGTTCGAGGCCCTCGAAGCGGTGGACGGTGAGGCCCTCGTGGAGCACCACCGTGTCGTGGGTGACCGTCGTGACGTCCATGTCGCTCCTCCCGCCCGATCCCGACCGATCGTGTGCTGCGTCCGGCCCGCTGCGCCCGGTCAGCGCCAGGGGCGATCTCGCCGGACCGGCAGCGGCACCGACCACCACCGCCCGCTGAAGCGCCAGTTGCCGGCGCCGCGCAGCGCGGTCTCGGCAGCGGCGACCACGGGCTTGGGCCACGCGGCCTCGAGGGCGGCGACGATCGCCGCTGCTTCGGCCTCGGTGGGCGCCGGGGAGATGGTCAGGTCGTGGCCGGGCACGCCGTCAGCGTAGGACACCCCGCTGGGGAGCACACCATGCACACCATGCACACCATGCACACCATGCACACCATGCACACCATGGGGTCGCCCGATGCGGGCGCCGGCCGGTGCGATCAGACCGGGACGACGACGGTGTCGGCCACCTTGTCGTGCCAGGTCTGGCGCTTGGAGTCCCAGGCGGCCCAGAGGTAGCCCAGGTAGCAGACCTGGCCCGAGATGAAGCCGGCGAATAGGGACCGACCGATCGCCCGTCCCCAGCCGAGGGCGGAGCCGTCGCTGCGCATCACCTTGATGCCGACGATCTTGGCGCCCCAGGGCTGTCCGGTGGTCGCCATCGCCCGCAGGTACAGGAAGATCACCAGGATGACGCCGACTGCGGCGACGGCGACGCCGGCCACGATCGGGCCGGCCTCGGGCTGGCCCGGCGGGCAGAAGATCTCGCCGTCGAAGCTCACACAGTCGTCGTAGCCACGGGCGCCCAGGACGAATCCGGCCGCCACGAACGGTGCGACGAGCAGGCCGTAGAGGATCTGGTCGAGCAACAGTGCGCCGAAGCGGATGAAGAACCCGGCGGGTGCGGCACCCGCGCTGCCACCTGCGCCCGGCGGGGGCGCGCCGTAGGAGGTCGGCAGTCCCGAACCCGGTGCCGGCGGGAGCCCACCGGGGCCGCCGACCGGCGAGCCGAACCCGGGCGGCGGCGCACCCGGCGCGCCAGGGGGCGGCGGGGGTGCTCCCGGTGCTCCCGGCGTCGGGAGGTACGGCGGGACCGACGGGCCCGAGCCAGGGACCGGACCCGGTGCACCGGGCGGGGGCGGCGGAATGCTCATGGCCGCGAGCATGGCAGGTCGGACCCACCCCACCGTTCGACCTGCAGCGCTCCGGTGTCAGACACCGGCTGCAGCAGCTGCAGCGCGAGGAGCTGCAGCGTGTCTGACACCGGCTACGAACCGGCTACAGGGGCATGTTGCCGTGCTTGCGGCGCGGCAGCTCTTCGCGCTTGGTGCGCAGCATGGCCAGGCCGGCCGCGACCTTCTGGCGGGTCTCCGCCGGATCGATCACGTCGTCGATGTAGCCCCGCTCGGCGGCCGCGTACGGGTTGGCGTACCGCTCGGTGTACTCGGCCACCAGCTCGGCGCGCCGTGCGACCGGATCGGCCGCCTGTTGCAGCTCACGGCGGTACACGATCTCGACGGCGCCCTGGGGCCCCATCACGGCCAGCTCGGCCGACGGCCAGGCGAAGGCCAGGTCGGCGCCGATCGACTTGGAGTTCATGACCACGTACGCCCCGCCGTACGCCTTGCGCACGATCACCTGGATGCGCGGCACGGTGGCCTCGCAGTAGGCGTAGAGCAGCTTGGCGCCGTGGCGGATGATGCCGCCGTACTCCTGGTCGACGCCGGGCAGGAACCCGGGCACGTCGACGAAGGTGACGAGCGGGATGTTGAACGCGTCGCAGAAGCGCACGAAGCGCGCGGCCTTCTCGGAGGAGTCGATGTCGAGCACCCCGGCCAGGACCATCGGCTGGTTGCCGACGATGCCGACGGGCCGGCCGTCGATGCGGGCGAACCCGCACACGATCGACTTCGCCCAGTGCGGGAAGTACTCGAAGAAGTCGCCGTCGTCGACCACCGAGGCGATCACCTTGGTCATGTCGTAGGGCTGGTTGGGGCTGGGCGGGAGGATCTCGCGCAGCTCCGGGCACAGCCGCTCGGGGTCGTCGCCGGTGTCCTCGCGCGGCGGCTCCTCGAGGTTGTTCGAGGGCAGGAACGACAACAGGTAGCGGACGTCGTCGAGGCAGGCCTTCTCGTCGGCCGACACGAAGGTCGCCACACCCGACTTGGACGCGTGGCTCATGGCACCGCCCAGCTCCTCGAGCGTCACGTCCTCACCGGTGACGGTCTTCACCACGTCGGGGCCGGTGATGAACATGTGCGAGGACTCGCGCACCATGAAGATGAAGTCGGTCATCGCCGGCGAGTACACGGCGCCGCCGGCGCACGGCCCGAGGATCACCGAGATCTGCGGCACCACCCCCGAGGACAGCACGTTGCGGTAGAAGATCCCGCCGTAGCTGGCCAGCGAGACCACGCCCTCCTGGATGCGGGCGCCGGCGCCGTCGTTCAGCCCGACCACCG
>CAYRXQ010000031.1:0-10649 GCA_964428115.1 uncultured Ilumatobacteraceae bacterium | reverse complement strand
CCTCGCCGAGCGCGCCGCCGAACACGGTGAAGTCCTGGGAGAACACGAACACCTTGCGACCGTCGACCGTGCCCCAGCCGGTGAGGACGCCGTCGGTGTAGGGACGCTCCTCGAGCCCCGAGGCCTGCGCCCGGTGGCGGGCCAACAGGTCGAGCTCCTGGAAGCTGCCCGGATCGAGGAAGTACTCGATGCGCTCCCGGGCCAGCATCTTGCCCTTGGCGTGCTGGCGCTCGACGGAGCGGGGCGAGCCGGCGTTGAAGGCCGACTCGCGTCGGGCCCGGAGGTCGTCGAGCTTGTCCTGCATCGGGTTCGTCACGTCTGCCGACGCTAGTGGGTGGCCGCTCCCGGACTCACACGAGGAGCCTCGACCGCGTGACAGGCCACGCGGTGCGACGGCGCCGAGGTGGTGACCGGCCGGAGCCCCAGGTCCTCGCCGCGGCACCTGTCCGCGATGCCCAACCGCTCGGCCTCCCCCGAGGCGACCAGCGGACAGCGGAGGTGGAAGCGGCAACCCGGCGGCACCGAGGCGGGATCGGGCGGCTCCCCCTCGAGCACCTGTGGCGCGAGGTGGGCGACCTCGGGGACCACCGACAGCAACGCCTGCGTGTAGGGGTGCGCCGGCGCCGCCAGGACCGCCTCGACGGGTCCGGACTCGACGACACGACCGAGGTACATCACCACGATCCGATCGGCGATGTTCCAGGCCAGGCCGAGATCGTGGGTGACCGCCACCACGGCGAGCCCACGCTCGTCGACGAGGGTCCGCAGCAGGGCCAGGATCTCGCCACGGATCGAGGCGTCCAGGCTGGCCACCGGCTCGTCGGCCAGCAGCACCCGCGGTCCGATCGCGAGCGCCGCGGCGATCACGACCCGTTGGCGCTGCCCACCCGAGAGCTCGTGGGGGTAGCGGTCGACGAACCGCTCGGGGGGCCGCAGGCCGGCATCCGCGAGCGCGGCGAGCACCAGGGACTCCTCGTCCCGTCCCGGCTCCCGACCGGCGAGCCGATGGATGCGGATGCCCTCCGCGACCACGTCGTACACCGATCGTCGGGGGTTGAGCGCCCCCGTCGGGTCCTGCATCACGAGTTGCACCGCACGACGCAGTCGGCCCAGGCCGGCAGCGCTCCGCTCGATCGGATGTCCGTCGAGGAGGATCTCCCCGGCGCGCTGCGCCGTCGGGTCGAGACCGATCGTGGTCCGCACCAGGGTGGTCTTGCCGCATCCCGACTCACCGACGACGGCCACGACCTCGCCCGGCGCGACCTCGAGGTCGATCCCGTCGACGGCGCGCACGAGCCCGCGACGAGACCGGAACCCGACCGAGACCGAACGCAGCTCCAGCACCGGATCTGCCGTCATCGCGCCCCACCTCGGGTCGGTCCGCGGCCCTCGACGTGCACGCAGGCAGCCCGTCGACGATCACCCAGATCCGACAGCCCGACGTCCTCGACGGTGCACCGGTCGAGCGACACCGGACACCGCGGCGCGAACGCGCAACCCGGTGTGAGCGCCTGGGGATCGGGCGGATCGCCAGGCAGACCGGACGGCCGCATCCGCGACGCAGGGTCACCGATGGTCGGGAACGCGCTGGCGAGCGCGGTCGCGTACGGGTGGGCCGCGTCGGCGACGACCGCAGCCGCCGGGCCCTCCTCGACGAGCCGGCCGGCGTACATCACGGCCAGCCGATCGCAGGTCGACGAGAGCACCGAGAGGTCGTGGGTCACCAGGATCATCCCGAGGCCCTCGTCGCGGCGCAACTCGGCCAGGAGCTCGAGCACCTGGGCCTGCACCATCACGTCGAGCGCCGTGGTGGGCTCGTCCGCGATGAGCAGGCGGGGTCGACATGCGAGCGCGAGCGCGATGAGCACCCGCTGGCGTTGGCCCCCCGAGAGGCGATGCGGGTAGTCCTCGGCCGTGCGCGCCGGCAACCCGACGCGCTCGAGCAGCGCACCCGACCGGCGACGGGCCTCGCCGCGGCCGACCGCCTCGTGGGCCAGGATCGCCTCGTCGATCTGACGCCCGACCCGCTGCACCGGGTTGAGCGAGTGGAGGGCGCCCTGGAACACGATCGCCGCCTCGGTCCAGCGCACGGCCCGGAGGTCACCCGGACGCAGGGCGAGCACGTCCCGACCGTCGAGCAGCACCTGCCCGCCGACGGTCGCCGAGCGCGGCAGCAGCCGCAGGATCGCCCCGGCGATCGACGACTTCCCGCACCCCGACTCACCGGCGAGACCCAGCGACTCCCCTGCGTCGAGCTCCAGGGACACACCGCGCACCGCCGGCACGTCGCCGCGGGCACCGCGATAGGTGACCGACAGGTCGCGCAGCTCGAGCAGGCTCATCGCTCACGCAACCGCGGGTCGAGGATCGTCTCGAGCGCACGCCCGCAGAGCGTGAACGCCAACACCACCGTCACGATCCCGAGGCCCGCCGGCAGGTAGTACCACCATGCCTGGCGGTTGATCGCGCCGGCCCGGAAGGCCTCCTCCAGCGTCCGACCCCACGAGGCCCGGGTCGGATCACCGAGCCCGAGGAAGGCCAGGGTGGTCTCGGTGAGGATCGACACCGGCACGGCGAGCGTCGTCGACGCCAGCACGAGCGGAGCGACGTTGGGCAGCACGTGGTGACGGACCACGTGCACCCGACCCGCACCGAGTGCCCGCGCCCGGTCGACGTACGGGCGCCGGGTGATCGTCAGTACCTGCGACCGGACCAGGCGTGCCGTCGCCGGCCACGAGGTGATCCCGATGACCAGCACGATGTTCCACAGCGACCGGCCGAGGATCGAGGCCAGCACGATCGCGAGCGGCAGGAACGGGATCACCAGGAACCAGTCGGTGAGCCGCGAGAGCACGGCGTCGACCCAGCGACCCGAGAAGCCACCCACGACGCCGACCAGGGTGCCGAGCACCACCGTCAGCGCGGACGCCGCGACCCCCACCAGCAGGCTCACCCGGGCACCCCAGACGAACTGGGTGAACACGTCACGGCCGAGATGGTCGGTCCCGAGCGGGAACTCCGGGCTCGGTGTCGCCCAGGTCGGGTTGTCGATCGAGTCGACCGCCCGCAACCCGGCCTCGTCCGCCAACCAGGGGGCGGCCAGGGCCATCAGCACGAACGCCGCGAGCACGATCGCCCCGGCCACGGCGAGTCGATCGGCCCGGAACCGCGCCGCCGCCCCGCGCCACGCGGCGCGACGACGAGCACGCGCCGCGGCCCGCGGCCGCACACCCGTCGCGATCGGCGGCGGCACGGGGACCTCCGAGGTGCTCACTGCGAGGCCACCCGCGGGTCGAGCAGCGCGTAGAGCAGGTCGGCGAGCAGGTTCGCCACGATCAGCGCCGCACTGAAGAGCAGGAACAGCCCCTGCAGCATCGGGAAGTCGGGGCCACGGATCGCCTCGAGCGTGGCCTGACCGAGGCCGGGCCACGAGAAGATCGACTCCACCGCGATGGCCCCCGACACGACGAACCCGAAGTTCAGCGCGGACAGGCTCACGACCGGCAGCAGGGCGTTGGGCACGGCGTGCCGACGGCGGACCTCCACGTCGCGCAAGCCCTTGGCCCGGGCCAGGGTCAGGTAGTCCTCGCCGACCGTGTCGAGCATCGAGGACCGCATGACGATCGAGTACTCGCCCAGGTACGCGAGCGCGAGGGTCAGCACGGGCAGGACCGCGTGGTGGAGCTGATCGGCCAGCAGCGCGAACCCGGTGGCGGTCGTCCCCGCGTCCTGCAGCCCGCCGGTCGGGAACCAGCCGAGCTGCACCGCGAACACGGCGAGCAGCAGCATGCCGAGCCAGAAGTCGGGCACCGAGTAGGTGAACATCGACACCCCGGTGGAGCCCACGTCGAAGGGTCCGCCGCGGCGCCACCCCGCCCGGATCCCGATCGCGATGCCGACGACCATCGCGAGCGTGGTGGCGGTGCCGACCAGGACGACCGTGGGCCACAGCGCGTCGGCGATCTCGGTGGCCACCGGTCGCCGGGACAGCAGCGAGATCCCCAGGTTCCCGCTCAGCGTCTCGCGGACGTAGGCGAGGAACTGCTCGAGGCGCGACCCGTCGAGGCCGAAGTCCTCCCGCAGGGCCTGCAGCTGCGAGGGCGACAGATCACGGCCACGGAACAGCCGGGCGATCGGATCGTCGCTGACCACCCGGAACAGGAAGAAGTTGAAGACCAGGACGAACCCGAGCGTGGCGGCGGCTCCCGCCAGCTTGCCGACGACGAACCGCAGGGGGAGCGGGCTCACTCCCGATCGTCGCGGCCGGCGCGCGACCGCGCGAGCACCAGGCCGAGCCCGCCGAGCACCACGACCGCGCCGACGACGATCGCGATGATCGCACCGGTACCGAGACCCCCGTCGTCCGCGCCACCCTCGACCGGCGTGAGCGCCGCGTAGGAGGGCGAGGAGATCGAGAACATCACCGGGCCGACCTCGCTGGGCTGGCGGGTCCAGCCCTCGAAGCGGTCGGTGCGGTACGCCTGCAGATCGGGCTCCTCGAGCAGCACGACGTAGGTGGAGCGCTCGTGGAACAGCCGCAGCATCTCGTGGACGAGACCGATCCGGGTGTCCCGGTCGAGCTCGACGGCCTGGCGGGCGTACAGCTCGTCGAACTCGGGATCGCACCAGTTCGCATCGTTGTAGCCCTCGGCCTCGAGGTCGCGGGTGACCTGGTCGCAGGTGAAGTACGACAGCAGCGTCCCCGGATCGGCGAACGGGCTCCAGCCCCAGACGAACAGGTCGTACTCGCCGGCGATCTGCCGCTCGTAGAGCTGGGTGTCGTCGAGCACCTCGACGGTGGTCGCGATCCCGACATCGGCGAGCCAGCCGGTGACGAACTCGCGGATCGGGCCGGCGGTGTCGCCCTCGGAGCGCTCGGCGTAGCGGAACTCGAGCGGCTGGGAGCCGTCGGGCATCTCGCGGACCCCGTCGCCGTCGGTGTCCACGTAGCCGGCCTCCTCGAGCAGCGAGCGCGCCCGGTCGGGGTCGAAGGCGAAGCGCTCCTCGTCGGTGAGCTCGGGGTGCCAGACGGGATCGGGCGACACGCGGATCGTGGTCCCCGCCGTGGCGAGGCCGAGCCGGACGCGGTCGACCAGCACGTCCTTGTCGATGGCGTGGTGGATGGCCTGGCGGACCGTGAGGTCCGCGAGCGCCGGGTGCCCGTCGCCCAGCCCACCCTCGCCACCGTTCATCGCCAGCTCCGCGAACGTGCCCTGCTCGCCCTCGACCGCCACGATCTGCTCGTCGGCGTCGAGCGTGGCGAAGCTGCCGGCCGGCACGCTGTGCGCGGCGTCGATCTCACCGGCCTGTAGGGCTGCGACCATCGCGTCGGCGTTGGTGAACACCCGGAACACGATGCGATCGACCGCGGGGGCCCCGCCGTGGAAGCTCGGGTTCGCGACCATCGTCCAGTCCTGACCAGAGCGCCACGCCTGGAGCGTGAACGGCCCCGACCCGACGCCGTCGAGCCCGTCGTGCGCGGTCACGTCGTCGGCGGCGAAGGGCTCCCAGACGTGCCGGGGGAGGATGTACGCGTCGAAGCCCGGCAGCCGCGGGTCGGGGACGGCCGTGGTGATCTCGACCGTGCGGTCGTCGAGCGCGACGGCGGACAGCTCGGCGGTCAGGCTGAAGTGGTTGAACCACTCCTGGTCGCGGGAGGTCTCGATGGTCCAGACCACGTCGTCCGCGGTGAGCGCGGTGCCGTCCGACCAGGAGAGGCCGTCGCGCAAGGTGTAGGTGTGGGTCAGCCCGTCGTCGGACGAGGTCCAGGACTCGGCCAGACCGGGCTCCACCTCGAGATCCAGGCCCTTCTCGGTGAGGGTTGCGTACTGCAGGTTCCAGACCTCGTAGTCCGACACCAGGTAGCCGGCCGTGACGTTGGGGCTCGCGAGGTCCTGCAGCAGCCCGACCGTCAGCGTCACCGGGGCATCGTCCTGGGCGCCGGCCACGGGGGCCACCGCGATGGTCACCCCGACCGTCACGGCCAGCCCCGCCGCCACCGATGCGAGCCGACCGGGTCGCGCGCCGTGTCGACCACCGCTCCTGAACCCGAACGTCCCGACCATGCCGACCATCCCGACCTCCCCGTCATCGCTGTCGATCGGCCGATCCGGCCGGTGGATCGGGGCATTCTGGCCGCCGCCCGCGGGGCCCGCAAGCAGGCCCGGCGGAGATCGACCAGACTCACGAGGTGGCCCTGCCCCTCGCCCCGCCGGTCGCGCCGATGCTGGCCAAGTTGGCCCGTGCGATCCCCGAGGGCGACGGCTGGCTGTTCGAACCGAAGTGGGACGGGTTCCGCTGCATCGTGTTCCGCGACGGCGACGACCTCACGCTCGCGAGCCGCAACCAACGACCCTTCGACCGGTACTTCCCCGAGCTGCGCGCCCCGCTGCTCGCAGCGCTCCCCGATCGCTGCGTGGTCGACGGCGAGATCGTCGTGCCCGACCACGAGGACCGCGGTCTCGACTTCGACGCGCTCTCGCAGCGGATCCACCCGGCCGAGTCGCGGGTCCGTCGGTTGGCCGCCGAGACCCCGGCCTCGTTCGTCGCGTTCGACCTCCTCGCCCTCGACGACCGGGCGCTGCTCGACGCGCCGCTGCACGAGCGCCACGCCCTGCTCACGTCGCTGCTCAGGACGGAACGCGCCCTGCCCACGGGGTCGCAGGATCCGTCCGCGTCGTCCGCGCCGTCAGCGCCGGCCGGGCCGGCCGTCCACCTGACCCCCTCGAGCACCGATCGGGCCGTGGCCGCCCGGTGGTTCTCGGTCTTCGAGGGTGCCGGGCTCGACGGCGTCATGGCCAAGCGGCTCGACGACCCGTACGTCCCGGGCGGCCGGACGATGATCAAGGTCAAGCACGAACGCTCGGCCGATTGCGCCGTTGCCGGCTACCGGGTCCACAAGGACGGCGAGGGGGTCGGCTCGCTGCTGCTCGGCCTGCACGACGCCGACGGGCGGCTGCACCACGTGGGCGTCGCTGCCTCGTTCACCGCGGCGGTCCGCCGTGCGCTGCTCACCGAGCTGGAGCCCCTCACGCACGACGCCATCGCGGAACACCCGTGGCGCGACTGGGCCGAGACGCAGGCTCACGCCGAGGGGCGCCTCCCCGGTGCGGTCAGTCGATGGAACGCCGACAAGGACCTGTCCTGGGTGCCGCTGCGCGTCGAGCGGGTGGCCGAGGTTCGATTCGGCCAGCTCGAGAAGGGCCGCTTCCGCCACGGCTCCTCGTTCGTGCGCTGGCGGCCCGACCGCGATCCGGCCGACTGCGGCTACGCCCAGCTCGAGGTCGCCAGCCCGGTGCCCTTCCACACCCTCGTCGGCGGGCTCGACCAGCCCTGATCCGTCAGGGTGCCGAGGTGGCGGGTGCGGGCAGGTCGGGGTCGACGATCACGGTGATGATCGTGCCGCCCTCGGTCGAGCTCGGCTCGCTGCCCGTGGACCCGCTCCCGGGGGCGTCGGGCACTGCGCCCGAGCCGTCGGCCACCGGGAAGGTGCTGGTGGCCCCGGTGAGCGAGCCGGTGGTGGTGGTGCCGCTGACCTGGATCGTCCACGTGCCCGCCGCGAGGAGCGGGATGCCGACCTCCTGGCGCAGCACCGCGGTGCCTGCCGTGACGAGCGGGATCGGCTGCTCGATGCCGGGCACCTCGGCGCCGGCGGGCGGCAGGAACGTGACGACCAGGTTGGTGATGCCCTCGGCCGGTGCGTTCACCCGGACCTCGATGCCGTTCTGACCCACTCGGGCCGGCGTGACCGACACCGTCAGGTCGAGCCCGCTCGTCGGGTCGACGAAGGGACGACTGACGGAGTAGCTGATCGATCCCGCCGGGTCGACGTTGGCCGGCTGGAGCGCGAGCAGCCAGCCCGAGAGCGCCAGGACCACGACGCCGATCGCGGCCTCGGCCCCGAAGGTCCGACGGAACCGGTCGGCGTTCGCAACCGACATCTCGGCCGAGCGCGCCAGGCGTTGCGAGACGACCTGACGGGCCGACATCGCGAGGAAGACCATCACGGCCACGACGAGGGTCTTCAGCAGGAGCACTCGGCCGTGGCTGCTCGAGAAGAGCGACCCACCGACCAGGATCAGCATCTGCACCACGCCGGTCGCGACGGTCACCAGGATCGCCGGCCCCGACAGCCGTTGGAAGCCCTTCACGGCCTGCACCAGGTCGTCGTCGCCGGGACCGGCGAGCACCACCCGTCCCACGATCGCCGCACCGCCGACCCACACACCCGAGGCCAGCGCGTGGGCCACCGCCATGAGCAGGCCGATGAGCCCGATCTCGCCGATCGAGCGGCCGAACCCGATGGTCGCGGCGGCCGCCGCCGGGAGCCCGTAGGCGATGAGCTGCGAGGTCGGGTCGATGACCCGCTCGGGGCGGAACGCCACCCAGCCGGTCATGGCCACGAGCACGAGGCGGGCGAGCGCGGCGCGCCCGGGGCCGCCGGCGTCGAGCAGGTCGAACCACGCGGTCGGGCTGAGCGAGCCGCCGAAGGAGCGGCCGCCCGCCTCGGCGGTGAAGGCGACGACGAACAGGAGCGTCCCGACCATGGCGATCGCCCAGACCGCCCGGACGAACCGCAGCGTCACGAGGTACTCGGGGCCCTCCGGCCAGGCCATCCCGATCAGGACGACGGAGCCGAACAGCACGAGGATGCCCACCGACGACAGCACCCGGCCGAGCCACAGTGCGCCTCCGGCGCTGCCCTCGTCGGTGGTCGCACCGCTCGAGTCGGTCGTGGCGACGGTGGTGATGGTGATCGGCACGGTGCCGTCGTCGTCGTCGCTCTCGTCGGTGTCGGTGACGCCCGCAGGGTCGGACTGCACCGAGAAGGTGACGACGCCCGAGGTGATGGTCTCGCCGAGCTCGTCGCGCAGCAGCCACGAGACCACGCAGGCCCCGCGAGGCAGCGGCGCCAGCACCTCGGCGACCACGACCCGCTCGTCGTCGTCGTCACGGGTCGGGATCCCGATCTGCTGCGGCTGGTTGCCGCACTGCACCGGCGCCGACATCGCATCGGTCAGCCCGACCTCGCGGGAGAACGTGAACCGCAGCTCGGCCGGCGACACCGCCAGGGTGGCACCGTCGGCTGGCTCCGAGGACGACAGCGAGTTCTCGGTCTCGGACTGCGCCTGGGCGACCGATCCGCCACCCCAGGGCGCCATCACGGTCAGGAGCACCGCGGCCAGGAACACCGTGGCGCCCCGCAGCGTTCGGCGGGCGCCGAGCAGCGCCAGCCGCGCGGCGATCACGCCTCGCAGGAGCCGCTCGTGGCGACGGGGAACACGGGTTCGGCGATGCACCGCCGACCACGGTAACCGGGCCCATCCCCGTGTGACCGCCACCGACCGCCATCGATCTGCCATCGATCCGACACCGATCCGACATCGAACCGGCCCCGCACGGCGGTCGAGCGGGCCCTGAGCGCACCTCGAGCTCACCTCGACGGGCGCCCGACCGGCCGCCAGGACCCGCCCGCGGACGGCGTGTCACCCCCTCGGTAGGCTCGTGGCGATGGCCACCCAGTCCCTCTATCGCCGCTACCGACCGCGTCGTTTCAGCGAGCTGAAGGGGCAGGATCACGTGGTCCGGGCGTTGCGCGACGCCGTGCGATCGGGCCGCGAGGGGCAGGCCTACCTCTTCTCGGGCCCACGGGGCACCGGCAAGACCTCCTCGGCACGGATCCTCGCCAAGGTCCTCAACTGCGAGCATCCCGTCGACGGCGAGCCGTGCTGCGAGTGCGAGTCGTGCCTGTCGGTCGAGCGGGGCACGAGCTACGACGTGCACGAGCTCGACGCGGCGAGCAACAACGGCGTCGACGCGATCCGCGACCTCATCGAGAAGGCCTCGCTCGGCACCCCCGGCCGCCACAAGGTGTACATCCTCGACGAGGTCCACATGCTCTCCAAGGCCGCCGAGGCGGCCCTGCTCAAGACGCTCGAGGAGCCACCGCCGCACGTGGTGTTCGTGCTGGCCACCACCGACCCGCAGAAGATGAGCGACACCATCCGGAGTCGTACCCAGCACCTGCAGTTCCACCTCCTCCCCGCCGACACGCTCGCCGAGCACCTCCGTTGGGTCGCCGCGGATGCCGGGCTGGAGCTGACCGACGCCGCGTTCGACGCCGCGCTCAGCCAGGGCGGCGGGTCAGCCCGCGACACGCTCTCGGCGCTCGAGCTCCTGTCCTCCACCGGGGGCGACGTGCTCGACGCCGTCGACCTCGACGAGTTCGTCCAGGCGATGGTCGACCGCGACCCCGGCACCGCGCTCACCGCCATGGCCGCGGCGATCGCGCTCGGACGCGACCCCCGGACCCTGGCCGAGGAGCTGATCCGCCACCTACGCAACGGCTTCCTGTCGCTGATGGCTCCCGACCTGGTCCCGCTCCCGGCCGACCGCGTCGAGGCGGTAGCGGCTCGTGCCGGTGCGCTCGGCCCGGCCGGCCTCGTGCGTGCCATCGAACGGCTCGGCGCCACGCTCGTCGATATGCGCCACGCCCCCGACCCACGGATCCTCGTGGAGGTCGCGCTGGTCCAACTGACCCACGACGCGGCCGGGGGCGACCTCGCCGCGCTGACCGCGCGCCTCGAACGACTCGAGCAGGCGGTCAAGTCCGGGGCGGGCGTCGGGGGCGCCGGGGCCGCGGCACCAGC
>CAYRXQ010000030.1:0-20709 GCA_964428115.1 uncultured Ilumatobacteraceae bacterium | reverse complement strand
GGTGCGGGGTCAGGTGCACGGCGTCGATGAACACCCGCGCGCCGACCTCGTGCGCGGCGGCGACGATCGGCTCGAGGTCGGGCACGGTGCCGATGAGGTTGGAAGCGCCCGAGACGGTCACCCACCGGGTGCGCTCGTCGATCAGGGCGATCATGGCCGCGGTGTCGAGCCGACCCGTGCCGGGGTCGAAGGGCGCGAGCACGTGCTCGGCACCCGATCGCTCACATGCGATCCGCCAGGGCGACACGTTGGCGTCGTGGTCGAGGCGGGTGCCGACCACCCGGTCGCCGGGGCGCAGCTCCTGCTCCACGGCGCGGGTGAGCGCCATGGTCATCGTGGTCATGTTGGCCCCGAAGACGATCCCCGCCGGATCGGCGCCGAGGAAGCGGCCGACCGTCGCACGAGTGCGCTCGAGCAGTTCGTCGCAGGCCTTCGAGGCGGCGAAGGTGCCACCGGTGTTGGCGTTCGACCCCGAGGTCGCCCAGTCGGTCATCGCGGTGATCGCCGAGTCGACCATCTGGGTCCCGCCGGGGCCGTCGAAGCGACTCCATCCGTCGTGGAGGCCGGGGAACCGATGACGCAGCGAGGGGGCCGAAGACATGCCGGCGAGTCTGCCACCGGCTCAGCCGGCTCGGCGGTCCAGGAGCGTGCGGAACGATCCGGCGCCGATCACCTCGACGCCCTCGGGCAGACGGGCGAGGAGCCCACGATCGGAGCTGACGACGGTGATGCGCCGATCAGGCGCCGCCTCGAGGTCGGCGGCGAGATCGTCGGCGAGGTCGACGATCCGGTGATCGGCGGCGTCACGGCCGCGGCGCAGGCTGCCGAGCACGGTGAGCGCACCGCCGGCGAGCTGACGCACCGACGGGTCGGGGTCGCCGTCGTACACCAGGGTCACGGGATCGTGGTGGGTCCGGCACCACTCGGCCACGGCCTGCGTGAGCCGACGTGCCGCACCGACTCGGTCGTTCCACCAGCCGTCGGGCCGGGACCCCATCACGTTGTTCCCGTCGATGATCCAGTGCCGCAGCGCACCCTCCGGCACCGGCGCGCCCCCAGGCGAGGGCGGCGGCTCCTCAGCCGAGGGACTGCTCGGCATCGGCGATCGCCTCGGCGGGTGTGCGCTCCCCGGCGGCGACCGTGGCCAGCGACGGGAGGTAGGCGCCGAACGCGGCGAGGTTGAACATCAGCAGCTCGCGGAGCTGCTCGGTGCAGCCGGCCGGATCGGTCGCCCGGAACGAGGTCTTGAAGCGCACCTCGCCGTCGGCGAGGTCGAGTTCGAAGTTGCCGAGCAGCAACCCGTGGTTGGCCATCGCCACGTAGCTGGCCGCGGCCTCGCGCTCGGGCTCGGGCACGTCGAAGGGAGCCAGCGAGTAGAGCACCACCACGCCCGGCTCGTCGTGCACGGCGGCGACCACGGGGTGCCCGAGCTGCACGCCCTCGGGCTCGAGGAGGAGGTGGTGCTCGCCCTCGGCGTCGACCGGCTGCGGGTGGGCGGCCCAGCCGAGCTCGGCGAGGCCCAGCACCACGGCCTCGGACAGCTCGCTCATGCCGATCGGTCCCGCTGCTCGTTGCCGCCACACGCCATGGGTCGAGCGTACCGAGCCGGCTCGGAGCGGCCGGGACGAGCGCTCAGGCGCGACCGCCGGCCACGTCGTCGATGAGTCGCACCAGGGTCTCGGGATCGTCTTCCTGGATGAAGTGGCCGCCCGAGGTGGTGACGTGAGCGCGACCCTCGGCCCCGGGAATCCGCCCGATGAAGGCCCGCTCGCCGCCGGCGGTCACCGCGTCGCCGTCGCTGAAGGCGCACACCACCGGGCGGTCGAACCGTTCGAGCACCTGCCACGCGGCGACGTTGTCGGGCGCGGCCGGGTCGTCGGTGCTGGTGGGGACGAGCGTCGGGAAGATGCGGGCCCCGGCGGTGTAGCTGTCGTCGGGGAACGGCGCGTCGTAGGCCGCGATCTCCTCGGGGGTCAGCTGCCGGCCGGTGCCCCCGTTGACGATCTGGCCGATCGGGAACGCCGGTGACGTCTGGGAGAACCGCTGCCACTGGAGGAAGGCCTCGGTGGGCGGACGGTCGCCGGTGGGCAGGCCGGTGTTGGCCAGCACGAGTCCCCGGTAGCGCTCGGGGGCGAGGGCGACGAGTCGGAGCCCGACGAGTCCGCCCCAGTCCTGCCCGAAGAAGGTGATGTCGCGCAGGTCGAGGTGGTCGAACAGCAGCACACGCATCCACTCGACGTGGCGGGCGAAGGTGTAGTCGGACTGCGCGGCAGGCTTGTCGCTGCGCCCGAACCCGACGAGATCGGGGGCGATCACCCGATGCCCGGCGGCCACCAGACCCGGGATCATGTGGCGGTACAGGTAGCTCCACGAGGGCTCGCCGTGCAGCAACAGCACGGGCGCGGCGTCGCGCGGGCCCTCGTCGAGATGGTGGACGCGCAGCGTGCCGCCCTCGCCGTCGGCGATGTCGACGTAGTGCGGGGCGAACGGGTAGCCGGCGAGGTCGGCGAAGCGCTCGTCGGGGGTGCGCAGGGTCTGCATGGCGGGGGTCTCCTCGATCATTGGCGGTTGCTGGCGGATGTGGCGGTCACTGGCGGCTCATCTCGGCCCGGGCGGTGGCCTCGGCCGTCCCGGGGGCCCGGGGCGAGACGAGTTGGATGACGATCTCGTGGAGGGTGCCGGTGAAGGCGTACGGCGCGGTGTAGCGCTCCGACACCGCCGAGCCGTGATCGGCGCCGATGCTCGGGCCGATCGAGGACATCATCCGCATGTAGAGCCCGAGATCGGCCGACCCGACGGACACGCCGTCGATCTCCAACGCGGCGCTCCCGGCGAAGCCGTCGCCGCGGCGCATCCGCAGCACGAGCTCACGTGCGCCGGCGAACAGCTCCCGGTCGGACTCGAGCACGGTGTGGGCGCCGAACGCGTTGTAGTCGAGCACCAACCGGCCGCCCTGGACGAACAGCGACAGCCCCGAGTTCTGGGTACCCGACGCGAACAGCACTCCTTCGTCGCCGACACCCACCTCGACCCGTGCGGTGAGATCGAAGCTGCGCCCGGCGATCGCCGCGCTCGCCTGACCCGGCATGGGCGACATCGGCGGCCGGTACACGTAGCGCCGATCGACCGGATGGGGCGACCGCGGCCGGAACCGTGCGCCGAACAGCTCCACCCCACGGTCGTCGAGCGGCAGGACCCCGTGGCGTTCGGCCTCCTCCCACCAGCGGTCGATCAGGTCGCGGAGCCGGTCGGGCTGTGCCGAGGCCAGGTCGTGGCACTCGGAACGGTCGACGCGCAGGTCGTACAGCTCCCAGGGCTCGGTGTCGAAGTCGGTGCCGGGGGTGTGCTTGCAGACGGCCTTCCAGCCCTCGGCGACGATGGCCCGGCTGCCGCCGTTCTCGAAGTACTGCACCTGGTTGCTCGCGGCCGCCGCCGGGTCGGCCAGGACGTGCGCGAAGGAGCGACCGGTCACGGGGAGCTGCTCGAGGCCACGCCGAACCGCCGGCGGCTCGATGCCGACGAGCTCGTAGATCGTGGGCACGATGTCGGCCACGAACACGAACTGGTCACGATGTGTTCCCGCCTGCTCGGCCGGGATGCCGGCGGGCCAGTGCAGCACCATCGGCACGTGGACGCCGCCCTCGTGGGTGTTCTGCTTGTACCAGCGGAACGGGGCGTTGCCGCACTGCGCCCATCCCCAGGGGTAGTTGGCGTGGCTCGCGGGCCCGCCGATGTCGTCGATGCGGGCCACCGCTTCGTCGGGCATCTCGATGATGCCGTTGAAGAACTTCATCTCGTGCAGCACCCCGAACGGGCCGCCCTCCTGCGAGGCACCGTTGTCGGCGAGGACGACGAGGAGGGTGTTGTCGAGCCGGCCGAGCCGCCGGAGCCCGTCGACGAGTCGGCCGATCTGCACGTCGGTGTGGTCGAGGAAGGCGGCGAAGGCCTCCTGCAGGCGCGCCGCGAGCCGGCGTTCGTTGTCGCTGAGCTCGTCCCAGGGCTTCACGCCCGGGTTCCGGGGCGCGAGCTCGGTGCCGGGCGGGATCACCCCGAGCTCGAGCTGGCGCCGGTACCAGCGCTCGCGGATCACGTCCCAGCCCTCGTCGTATCGACCGCGGTACTTGGCCAGGTACTCGGCGGGCGCCTGGTGCGGTGCATGGGTGGCCCCGAACGCGACGTAGGTGAACACCGGCCGGTCAGGTCGGACCCCGACCGAGTCGGCGATCATGCGGATCGCCTGGTCGACCAGGTCCTCGGAGAGGTGGTAGCCGTCCTCGGGACGGCCTGGCGGCTCGATCGGATGGTTGTCGGCGACGAGCTCGGGGTGGAACTGGTCGGTCTCGCCCTCGAGGAAGCCGTAGAACCGGTCGAAGCCGCGAGCGAGCGGCCACTGACGGAACGGACCGGCGGCCGAGCACTCGTCCATCGGCGCGAGGTGCCACTTGCCCACCATGAACGTGGCGTAGCCCTCGTCGTGGAGCACCTCGGCCACGGTGGCGGCGTGGTCGGAGATGTGCCCGAGCTGGTTGGGGAATCCGGTGTTGAAGTTCGAGACCGTCCGCATGCCCACGGCGTGGTTCGCACGTCCGGTGAGCAGCGCGGCGCGCGTCGGCGAGCACAGCGGGGTGACGTGGAAGTCGGTGAACCGGAGCCCGCCCGCCGCGAGCGCATCGATGTTCGGCGTGTCGATGTCGGAGCCGAAGCAGCCGAGCTGTGCGAATCCGGTGTCGTCGAGGAGCACGACCACCACGTCGGGAGCCTGCTCCCCGGGGTGGGCGGGCTCGGCGAACCAGGGTTCGCTCTCGGCCACCGTGCGCCCGATGCGCCCTTCGAACCGTGCCGATCGTGCCTGTGGTGCCATGCCCATCCTCTCTCGGCCCGGCAGGCTAGGAGGTGACAGTCAGCCTGTCAACATATTGTGCCGGTCACTGTGCCACTTCCGCGATGTCGCGGCCGACCGCCATCCACGAGCCGCGGCGGGCCGCATGCCATCGTGATCGCACTCCATGAGCACCACCATGCACTCCCGCATCCTTCGCGATGGCGTGGTGGTGGCGGAGGGGCTCACCCTCGGCGAGGTCCCCCACTGGCTCGACCAGCCCGACACGGTCGCGTGGATCGACCTGTGCGAGCCCGATGCCGAGGAGCTCCGCCTGCTCACCGAGGTGCTCGAGCTCCACCCACTGGCGGTCGACGATGCCGTCGGACCGCACCAGCGGGCCAAGGTCGACCACTACGACACGCACGAGTTCCTCACGGTGCATGCGGTGACCTTCGATCCATCGACCGGCACCCTGATCGAGACCGAGGTCGATGCGTTCGTCAACCACCGGTGGCTCGTGACGGTCCGCAAGAACGAACACTTCGACCCGGCCCTCGTCACCCGCCACTGGGACCGGACCGGCGAGCGCTCGCACCACGGCGTCGGCTACCTGCTGCACGGGCTGCTCGACGTGATCGTCGACGGGTACCTCGACGCCATGGAGTTCGTGGAGGACGAGGTCGAAGCCGTCAGCGACTCGATCGTCGACGAGCGACCCCTCACGGCCGCCGAGCAACGGCACTGGTTCCAGGTCCGCCGGTCGCTCGGGCGGTTCCGTCGTCTCGTGGCGCCGCTCACCGACGCGGTCGGCGCGCTGACGCGCCACGAGCGAGTGGTGATCGACGAGGAGCTCGAGCCGTACTTCCAGGACCTGCACGACCATCTCCTGCGGGCCACCGAGGCCTGCGACAACCTGCGCGAGCTCGCATCGACGATCGTGGAGACCGACCTGGCGCTGCGCGATCTCCGCCAGAACCAGGTGATGAAGCAGGTCACCAGCTGGGCGGCGATCATCGCCGTCCCCACGCTCGTCACCGGCTACTACGGCATGAACGTGCCGTATCCCGGCTCTGGCGAGACCTGGGGTGTGGTCGCCTCCACCGCGATCGGCGTCGGCGCTGCGGGCGCGCTGTACCGGATCTTCCGTCGGCGCAGCTGGCTCTGACCACCACCCGCGCTCACCCGCGGAACCAAGCGATGACGTCGTCGTCGTGATCGCGCTCCACGGCGACGAGCAGCTCGTCCCCCTCCTCGATGGTGGTGCTGCCCTGAGGCATGAACGTGGTCGGCCCACGCCGGACCAGGACGAGCAGGACCCCGCGGGGCAGGCCGAGGTCGACGAGTTGCCGACCGACCGCCTCGGCGCCCGGCTCGACCACGATCTCCTGCAGCCTGGGTCCGTCGTCGCCGGTGATGACCGTGTCGAACGACACCGGGCGCTGGACGGCGGTGTCGTCGACCACGCCGAACCGGCGTGCCGCCAGCGGGATCGTCGCACCCTGCACCAGCACCGAGGTGAGCACCACGAAGAACACCACGTCGAAGATGCGCTCGGCATCGGGCACGCCCGCTGCGACCGGGAAGGTGGCCAGGATGATCGGGGTCGCGCCGCGCAGCCCGACCCACGAGACGAAGCCGATCTCGCGGTACGGCAAGCGGAAGGGCAACAGCGTGAGGCCGACCGCGATCGGGCGGGCGACGAACATCAGCAGGATGGCGATCACCACTGCCTGGAACGCCACCTCGGGCAGCTGATCGGGGAAGACGAGCAGCCCCAGCAACACGAACATCGCGATCTGCAGCAGCCAGGCGATGGCGTCGTGGAACCGGACCAGGCTCCGCTTGTGGAGGTAGTCGTGATGGGCCATGGTCACGCCCGCCACGTAGACCGCGAGGAAGCCGCTCCCGCCGACCCAGGTGACCCCCTCGAGGGTGAGCAGGACGAACGCCACCGTGAACACCGGGTACAGGCCGTCGTTGTCGAGGTGGAGGCGGTTGATGCACCACACGGCACCCCGGGCGAGGGCGTACCCGAGCAGCGCACCGAGACCCATCTGCGCCACGAACGAAGCGACGAACCCGACGATGCTCGCCCCGTCCTCGGTGATGTAGGTGATGAGCGCGATGGTGACGAACACCGCCGCGGGGTCGTTGCTCCCCGACTCGAGCTCGAGCATCGAACTGAGCCGCGGCCGGATCCGGGTGCCACTCGAACGCAGGATCGAGAACACCGCCGCTGCGTCGGTCGAGGCGATGATGGCGGCGAGCAGCAACCCCTCCTCGAAGGAGAGGCCGAGCACCAGGCTTGCGGCCCAGCCCAGCAGACCGGCGGTCAGCAGCACGCCGACGCTCGCGAGCGCGAGCCCCGGCCCCAGCACCGGTCGGATGTCGATGAACCGGGTGCCGAGCCCGCCGCTGAAGAGGATGTAGCCGAGGGCGACGATGCCGAACGAACGGGTCAGGTCGAAGTCGTCGAACTCGATGCCGACGATGCCGTCGGAGCCCGCCAGCATCCCGATCCCGATGAACAGCAACAGACCGGGCACGCCGATGCGCGACGAGGTCTTCGAGGCGACCACGCCCGCGAGCAGCAGCAGGGCGGCCGCGAGCAGGAGCGGCTGCACGCTCATCTGCCGACCACCCGCTGGGTGCCGCTCGGAGTCAGGTCCCGTGCTCGCACGACCCCTGCAGTCTGGCCGCGACGGCGTGGCCTCGCCGCAGTCCGTAGAGTCCGCCCATGACCGACTCCGCTCCACCCGCCGGCGTGCTCCGGACCGCCGAGGATCGCTTCGACGTCGCCCGGGAGCGGTTCCCGTGGGAGCCGTCGTACGCCACTGTGGGTGACGGGCTGCGCATGGCCTACGTCGACGTCGGGCCGAGCGATGCGACCGAGACGGCGCTGCTGCTCCACGGCGAGCCGACCTGGGGGTATCTGTACCGCACGATGATCCCGGTGCTCGCCGACGCCGGGTTCCGCGTGGTCGTGCCCGACCTGATCGGCTTCGGTCGTTCCGACAAGCCCACCGATCCCGAGACCTACACGTACTCGGCGCACGTCGGGTGGGTGTGCGAGCTGCTCGACGGCCTCGACCTGCGCGACGTGACACTGTTCGGACAGGACTGGGGCGGGTTGATCGGCACCCGGGTCCTGGCCGAGCGGCCCGACCGCTTCGCCCGCGCCGTCATGTCGAACACGGCGCTGCCGAGCTCGGGACCGGCGTTCCCCGGGCTCGAGGCCCAGCAGCGTCTGCCACCGGAGCTCTTCCTCGCCATGACCGGCATCGACTGGCGGGCCACCGTCACCGACGACGACCGCATCGACCCCGATCTGGTGCACGGCGCGCTCGGCGCCTCACCGATCCCCTACTTCGTGTCGTGGCGGATCTACGCCCAGGAGGTCGCCGAGCTCCGGCCCTCCAAGGTGATCCCGGGCTGGTGCCTCACGACCCTCGACCCCGAGGACCTCGCCGCGTACGACGCGCCGTTCCCCACCGTCGAATCCACCGCAGGGGTCCGACGCTTCCCGCTCCTGGTGCCGCTGACGGCGGACGACCCCGAGCGGCTCGTGTGCGATCGGGCGTGGGAGGTGCTGGAGCACTGGGACCGCCCCTTCCTCACGATCTGGGGCGATCACTGCCCGCACACCCACCACGAGGGTGGCGCCGCGTTCCGGACCCGGATCCCTGGCGCCTCGCTCCCCGGGGTCGAGCACCGGGTCTACCGGGCCAGCCACTTCATCCAGGAAGACCTCGGACCCGACGTGGCCGAGGACATCGTGGCCTTCGTGCGCCGGACGCCACTCGACACGATCCGCTGATCGCGCTCGGGCCGACCGCGACGCCAGAGGACCTTCGCCCCTGGAGCTCGCGCAGATATCGGTTATCGTCGATAGACGATGAAGGCAGGCGACGACCTCCGACCCGATGCACCGACGGGTGACGGCACACCGTCCTCGGCGCGGGTCCAGATCCGCCGCTGGGTACCTGTCGCCGCCACTGCCGTGGTGTGGTGGTTCCTCTACAGCCGGAACCGCCCCTTCTGGAACTGGGTGGTCTTCGACACGATCGGGATGGAGCCCGAGAGCCACTGGGGCGAGGCGGTCCACTTCTTCTTCTACGACATCACCAAGATCGCGCTGCTGGTCTCGGGGGTGATCTTCGTGGTGACGGTGCTGCGGTCGTTCCTCTCGGTCGAGCGCACCCGAGCGCTGCTCGGCGGCAAGCGCCAGGGGATCGGCAACGTCGCGGCTGCCGGGCTCGGCGTGGTCACCCCGTTCTGCTCCTGCTCGGCCGTCCCGGTCTTCATCGGCTTCGTCGCCGCCGGGGTGCCCTTGGGCGTGACGATGAGCTTCCTGATCGCCAGCCCGATGGTCGACCTGGTGGCCGTGTCGTTGCTGTTCTCGCTGTTCGGCTGGCAGGTGACCGCGGTCTACGTGGCCGGCGGGTTCACCGTGGCGGTGGTCGCCGGGATGATCATGGGTCGCCTCGGCCTCGAGCGCTGGGTGGAGCCGTTCGTGTTCGAGACCCGGCTCCGCGGCAAGGTGGTGGATCCCTCGCTCGGCCTCAGCTGGGACGACCGGCTGGCGATGGGTCGCGAAGAGGTCGTCACCATCGTCCGCAAGATCTGGCCCTATGTGGTGGTGGGCATCGGCCTCGGCGCCGTCATCCACGGGTGGGTCCCGGCCGACTGGTTCGCCGCCAACGCCAGCGGGCTGCTCGGTGTGCCGATCGCGGTGCTCGTGGGCGTGCCGCTCTACACCAATGTCGCCGGGGTGCTGCCACTGGCCGACGCGCTCTACGCCAAGGGCCTTCCGATCGGCACCGTGCTGGCGTTCATGATGAGCGTCGTCGCGCTCTCACTCCCCGAGATGATCCTGCTGCGGCGCGTGCTGCGCCCGAAGCTCATCGCGACCTACGTGGGCGTGGTGGCCTCCGGCATCCTGGCGACCGGTTTCGCCTTCAACCTGATCCTGTGAACCCCTGCCCGACACCGACCGAAGAAGGAACCTCCCCATGGACATCACCACCGCAGACACCAAGCACCCCGACATCAAGATCCTCGGCACCGGCTGCGTGAACTGCCGCAACCTCGAGGCCAACACCCGCACCGCGCTCGACCGGCTCGGCCTCGACGTCACGATCGAGAAGGTCACCGACCCGGGCGAGATCGCCTCCTGGGGCGTCATGTCGACCCCGGCGCTCGTGATCGACGACGAGGTGGTGCTGTCGGGTCGAGTGCCCGGGCCCGACCAGATCGTGCAACTCTTGGGCACACGATGAGCGCCGAGCCGTCCTCCACCACCGCCGCCCCGAGCCGATCGGGCGATGACCACCGAGACGCGGCGCGCCACGACATGGTTCGCCTCGAGGTCCGCGAGCACTACGCAGCGGCCGCCGACACGGCCTGCGGCGGCTCCTCGTGCTGTGAGCCGACCATCTCGCCCTGGGGCATCGCGCACTACGGCACCGTCGAGCTCGGCGAGCTCCCCGACCAGGCCGCGCTCGCGAGCCTCGGCTGCGGCAACCCGACCGCGGTGGCCGAGCTCGCGGCGGGCGAGACCGTGCTCGACCTGGGCTCGGGCGGCGGGATCGACGTGCTGCTCTCGGCCCGCCGGGTCGGCTCCACCGGCCACGTCTACGGCCTCGACATGACCCCGGAGATGCTCGACCTGGCACGCCGGAACGCTGCCGAGGCGGGCATCACCAACGTCGAGTTCCTCGAAGGGCACATCGAGGCGATCCCGCTGCCCGACGCATCGGTCGATGTGGTCATCTCCAACTGCGTCATCAACCTCTCGCCCGACAAGCCGGCGGTGTTCGCCGAGATGCACCGCGTGCTCCGGCCCGGTGGCCGTATCGGCGTGAGCGACGTGGTGACCTCGGCCCACCTCAGCCAGGCCGAGCGCGAGGCCCGCGGTTCGTTCGTCGACTGCATCGCGGGCGCGCTGCCGATCGACGAGTACGAGGACGGCCTTCGGCGCGCCGGCTTCTCCGAGGTCGTGGTCACCATCACCAACGACGTCGCCGACGCAGTGCACAGCGCGATCGTCCGAGCCGTGAAGCCGGCAGATGGCTGAGACGACCGTCGACGATTCGAGCCAGGACGCCGACGCATCGGCCGTCGTCGCCCGGCTCTCCACCCTCGACCGGTTCCTCCCGGTATGGATCGGCCTGGCGATGGTCGGCGGCATCGCGCTCGGCAAGGTGGTCCCCGGGCTCGACGACGCGCTCGACCGGGTCAAGATCGACTCGGTCTCGCTCCCGATCGCGATCGGGCTCCTGGCGATGATGTACCCGGTGCTCGCCAAGGTGAAGTACCGCTCGATCGGCCAGGTGATCGACCGGCGGTCGCTGGTGCTCTCCCTGGTCCTCAACTGGCTCGTCGGCCCGGCGCTCATGTTCGCGCTGGCGTGGCTGCTCCTGCCCGACCTGCCCGAGTACCGGACCGGTCTGATCATCGTGGGCCTCGCACGCTGCATCGCGATGGTGCTCATCTGGAACGACCTGGCCTGCGGGAGCCGCGAGCTCGCGGCCGTGCTCGTGGCGATCAACTCGGTGTTCCAGATCGCCGCCTACTCGGTGCTCGGCTACTTCTACCTGGAGCTGCTGCCGGGCTGGCTCGGTCTCGACAGCGACGGCATCGACGTCACCGTGTGGGAGATCACGCGATCGGTGCTGATCTTCCTCGGCATCCCCCTGCTCGCCGGCTTCCTCACCCGCCTGATCGGCGAGCGCCGCAAGGGCACCGAGTGGTACGAGCAGACCTTCCTGCCGCGGATCGGCCCGATCGCTCTGTACGGGTTGCTCTTCACCATCGTCATCCTGTTCGCGCTGCAGGGCGACGCGATCCTCGAGAACCCGCTCGACGTGGTCCGGATCGCGGTCCCGTTGCTCGTCTACTTCGCCATCATGTGGACCAGCGCGTTCGCGATCGGTCTGCGGATGCGGTTGCCCTACGAACACAACACTTCGATCGCGTTCACGGCCGCCGGCAACAACTTCGAGCTCGCGATCGCCGTCGCGATCGGCGTGTTCGGGGTGTCGTCGGGCCAGGCCCTGGCCGGCGTCGTCGGCCCGCTGATCGAGGTGCCGGTGCTGGTCGCCCTCGTGTACGTCGCGCTGTGGGCGCGGCGGCGCTTCTACCTCACCCCGTGGGGAGGTGATCGCCCGTGAGCGATCGCCCCCTGACGGATCGGGGCGTACTGGCGCCCGACGACGAGACGTTGGCCGCGATGGCCAAGGCGGTGGCCCACCCGGTGCGGCTCGCCATCCTGCGGCTCCTCGACCAGCGCGACGCCTGCATGACGGGCGACCTGGTCGCGGAGCTGCCGCTCGCGCAGTCGACGGTGTCGGAGCACCTGCGCATCCTGCGCGAGGCCGGGCTGATCCAGGGCGAGATCGAGGGCCCACGGACCCGCTACTGCGTCGACCGCGACGGCCTGGCGCTCCTGCGGGCCGGGATCGCAGGGCTCTGATCGCTCCCCGGACGCGCAACCGCCCGGGTCGTCGGCGGGGGGTGTCCGACGACCCGGGCGGTCGGGGTGCGACGGCCGGTGGGGGGAACCGGCCGGACCGCGTCGATCAGCTGGGCTGATCGGCGTACCGCAGGTAGGGCTTGAACTCTTCGACGTTCTCGAAGCGGGCCTTGGCGTCCTCGGTCGACACGGCCACCGACACGATCACGCGGTCGCCGGGCTGCCAGTCGGCCGGGGTGGCGATCGGGTCCTTGTCGGTCGCCTGCAGGGCGTCGATGACCCGGACGATCTCGTCGAAGTTGCGACCCACCGACTTGGGGTAGGTGAGCGTGAGACGGATCTTGTTCTCGGGATCGACGATGAACACCGAGCGAACCGTCGAGGTGTCGCCGGCACCGGCGTGGATCATGTCGTAGAGCTCGGCGACCTTGCGGTCGGGATCGGCCACGATCGGAAAGTTCAGCGCGGTGCCGGTGACCTCACCGATGTCGGGGGCCCAGCCGTGGTGGTCTTCGATCGGGTCGATCGACAGGGCCATCGCCTTGGTGTTGCGCTTGGCGAACTCGGTGCCCAGGGCGGCGGTGCGGCCGAGTTCGGTGGTGCACACCGGGGTGAAGTCGGCCGGGTGGCTGAAGAACACCGCCCAGGAGCCCTGCTTCCACTCGTGGAACGAGAGCTCGCCGTCGGTGGTCATGGCGGTGAAGTCGGGGGCGATGTCGCCGAGGTGGAGACTCATGGGTGATCCTCTCGAGGGGGTGTGGCGGAGCGATCCGTCGGCGCCGTCGATGTCGGCACCTCCCCTGTCAACCACTCCCCCATCCGGTCCATTCCCGACCCTGGTGGGGCAGGTCGGTCAGTGGCCGGCGCCGAGCTTGCCGCTGAGCGCGTGCCAGCGGGCGGAGTGCTCGTCGATCCCGATGATCTCGACCCGCTTGCCCTTCTGGTGGTACCTGTGGACGATCGCGTCGAGCGCAGCGACGGTCGACGAGTCGTAGATCTGTGCCTCGCTGAGGTCGATGATCACGTGGTCGGGGTCGTTGGCGTAGTCGAACTGGTACACCAGGTCGTTGCTCGACGCAAAGAACAGCACGCCTCGCACCACGTACACGCACGTCCCGTCGTCGCGGAGCTCGACGGGGACGACGTGGGTGAAGTGGGCGACCCGTCGGGCGAAGAACACCGTGGCCACGAGCACACCCAGGATCACGCCGTAGGCCAGGTTGTGGGTGAGGATCGTCACCGCGACCGTGGTGACCATGATGGCGGTGGCGCTGAACGGCATCTGACGCAGCGTGGTGAGTCGCACGCTGTGCCAGTCCATGGTGCCGACCGAGACCATGATCATCACGGCGACCAGGGCGGCCATCGGGATCAAGGCGACGATGTCGCCCAAGCCGACCACGAGGATCAGCAGGAAGACACCGGCGGCGAAGGTGGAGATCCGCGTGCGGGCACGGGAGGCCTTCACGTTGATCATCGTCTGGCCGATCATGGCGCAGCCGCCCATGCCACCGAAGAAGCCCGTGACGATGTTGGCGACGCCCTGCCCCCAGCCCTCCCGGGTCTTGTCGGAGTGCGAGTCGGTGATGTCGTCGACGAGCTTGGCGGTCATCAGCGACTCGATGAGCCCGACGAGGGCCATCGCGAGCGCGTAGGGGGCGATGATCTGCAGCGTCTCGAGCGTGAACGGCACGTCGGGGATCAGCCAAGTCGGCAGGCTGCTCGGTAGCTCGCCCTTGTCGCCCACGGTCGGGATGTCGACGCCGAACGCGAGGACCCCGCCGGTGAGCAGCACGATGACCACGAGCGGTGCGGGGATCCCGGTGGTGATCCGCGGCAGGAGCACCATCACGCCGATGCCGAGCACCACCAGCGGGTAGACGAGCCACGGCACGCCGACGAGCTCGGGGAACTGCGCGGTGAAGATGAGGATCGCGAGGGCGTTGACGAAGCCGACCATCACGCTGCGGGGCAGGAACCGCATCAACTTCGCGGCGCCGGCCAGGCTCAGCGCGATCTGCATCACACCGGCGAGGATCACCGTGGCGATGAGGTAGCTCAGGCCGTGCTCCTCGACCACGGGGGCGATCACGAGCGCGACCGCTCCCGTCGCCGCCGAGATCATCGCCCGGCGACCACCGACGATGCTGATCGTGACGGCCATCGTGAACGAGGCGAACAACCCGACGCGGGGGTCGACCCCGGCGAGGATCGAGAACGAGATCGCCTCGGGGATCAGGGCGAGGGCGACCGCCAGGCCGGCGAGGAGCTCGATGCGCAGGCGACGGGGCGAACGCAGCGCGGTCAGGACGGTGTGATCGTCGTCGGGTAGCTCGATCGGGGCGAGCGCGGGCGCATTCGTGTGCAACTGAGGATCCGTTCGATTCGTGGACTGGTCACCGAGCGCAATGACCGCCACTGCGGCGGATGCTCATCTCGACGTCGACCGCGGCCGCGCATGCGGCGCCGTCGGAGGGGTCGCAAGCACCCTACCGGCACCTGAGAACGGGAGCAGCGTGGCTCGGTTCGCGAGCCGACGATCGAGTGACCGTGCGCCCTGCGCTTGCACCTGACCTCCTTCGACAACGCCGACGACCGAACCGTCGAGGCCCGCTTCGTCGTGGAGCGCCAGGGGCCACAGCAAGGCCCTCCGGCCCTACCACCCGACCGTCCGCGAGTCGAGGCTGGTGACGCGACCCGCTCACGGCGCTTGGTCAGACTTCTGCGCCGACGGTCGTGCGAGATCCTGACGAAGAGCTGGCGGCGGGTCACCGAACCCGACAGCGGAGGTGACCGACGATGAGGTGTCCCCACCGAACCCGTACGAGGCGGCTGGTGCTCGCCATGGCCGGCAGCATCCTCGTTGCCCTGTACCACTGGGTGATCGGGCCGTGGCAGCGTCGCTGGGGTGCCACCGACGACGAGATCGCCGACACCCTCCCCGGCGACGAGCTCGTCGCCGAGCCGCGCGAGCAGTGCACTCGGGCGATCACGATCCGAGCTCGGCCCGAGGAGATCTGGCCCTGGGTGATCCAACTCGGAGCGGACCGTGGAGGCTTCTACAGCTACGACTGGCTCGAGAACCTGTTCGGCCTCGGGATCCACAGCGCGGATCGGATCGTGCCCGAGTGGCAGGAGCGGGAGGTCGGCGACCTGGTCTTCGCGATCTCCAGCGGCACCGGCGGGTGGTACGTGGCCGAGGTGCGACCCGATGAGGTTCTCGTGCTGCAGATGGCCGACGTGGCGGGCGGGCGACCGGTGCGACGCAGCGACCCCAACGGTTGGGAGTTCGTGTGGACGTTCGCACTCGCCGAGCAGCCCGACGGCACCACACGCCTCCTGGTGCGGGAGCTCGCGGCGACCTCGAGCCTGTTGATGCGCATGACCATGGCACCGGTCGGGCTGGTCAGCTTCGTGATGACACAGGCCATGCTGCGCGGCATCCGATCCCGTGCCGAAGGTCGCGTTCGCGCCGGCTGATCGTTCGACGGCCTCGGATCACACGGCGCGCATGCGGTTGTTCCGCGGGTGGTGCTCGACCTCGGCGAGGCCCAGGTGCTCGAGCACGGGCGGGACGTAGGTGGCGAACCGACCTCGGTAGCCCTTCCGGAGCCCGTACCACCCGCCGACGGGGTTGTCCGCCGAGCGCGCCCAGGCTTCGACCGTTCCCTCCTTGGCAGGCTGCTTCTCGTCGGCGTTGCCCAGGGCCATCCAGTCGCCGTGTCGCTCGAGCATCGCGTGCAGGTCCTCGATGCAGCGGAGCTGATAGCGCAGCGTGGTCGAGCCGACCCGGACCACCAGTGCCGGCGGATCGGCCGACTCCTCGCGCCACGCCTCGAACGTGGAGCTCCCGGGAGGCGTGGTGAGCGCCCACGGATCGTGCTCGGTCCCGGCACCTTCGGGATGATCGGCCATCGCTCGGGCTCCCCTCTCCGCTCGGTCACTCGACCGTCGGTGATGTCGCGCGACGCTAGTGCGAGCACGCCGTGGCCCTGATCGCGCAGGGTTCCGAGGTCTCGTAGCCTCGACGCCATGTGCCGCAACATCACGACGCTGCGAGGGCTCGAGCCGGCGGCGACGCCCGAGGAGGTCGAGGCCGCGGCCCGCCAGTACGTCCGCAAGGTCAGCGGCGTCGCGAAGGTGTCACCCGCGACCGAGGCCGCCTTCGAACGCGGGGTCGAACTGGTGACGGCAGCGACCGCCGAACTGCTCGCGGCGCTCCCGCCGCGCAAGGTGCCGCCGACCTCGGAGCCACCGCTGCGTCGTCTCGCCCGGCGCTGACGACCGACTCCGGCGACTCCTCGTTCCTCAACCAACCGGTTGACGACAGCGGGCGCCTGGCGTACCTTGTCATCAACCATGAGGTTGAACACCGGATCATCCACCGACGACGACCAGCTCTCCCTCGTCTTCGCCGCGCTCGCCGACCCGACGCGCCGCGACATCGTCGCCCGCCTCGCGAACGGCGACGCCACCGTCGGCGAGCTGGCCGATCCCTACGACATCTCGGTCCAGGCCGTGTCCAAGCACATCCGAGTGCTCGCCGACGCCGGTCTCGTGAGCCAGACCAAGGACGCCCAGCGACGACCGTGCCACCTCGAGGCCGAGGTCTTCGACCTCGCCACCAAGTGGATCGAGCGCTACCGGCAGCAGGCCCAGGAGCGCTACGAGCGTCTCGATGCCGTCCTCGCCGAGCTACGCGGCGAGGAACACCCCGATCAGTACCCACAGCAAGGAGCCGCATCGTGAGCGCGAAGCACACCCGCCATCCGGTCGCCATCGAGGCCGACCCGACCGTCCCGATCATCCGCATCACCCGCGACTTCGACGCCACCCCGGCCCAGTTGTTGCGCGCCCACACCGACCCGGTGCTGTTCGCCCGCTGGGTCGGACCCGACGGGATGGACACCGAGATCGTCGACTGGGACGCCACCTCCGGCGGCAAGTGGCGCTACGTCGCTCGGCGTGACGGCGAGGAGTACTGGTTCCGGGGCTGCTTCCACGAGGTCGGCGCAGACCGCATCGTGCAGACCTTCACCTTCGAGGGCATGCCCGAGGGCGTGGCCCTCGAGACCCTCTGGTTCGAGGACCTCGGCGACGGCCGCACCCGGCTGCACGCCCAGTCGTTGGTCGACAGCTTCGAGGGCCGTGACCAGTGGCTCGCGAGCGGGATGGAGTCGGGCGTCGAGGAGGGCTACGCCAAGCTCGACGCGCTCGTGAGAGAGCTGTGATGGGCGCCGACGACGAACACCGCCGGATCGCTGCGGCGTTCACCGCGACGGTCGAGGGCGTCGCCCCGGCCGACTGGGACCGGCCCGCACCCCCGGCCGGCTGGGTGGCCCGCGACATCGTGCGTCACCTGGTCGAGTGGCTTCCGGGCTTCCTGTCCTCGTCGACCGGGATCACCTGGCCGGCTGGCCCCTCGGTCGACGACGAACCGATCGGCGCCTGGGCGCACCAGACCGAGGCCGTCCAGGCACTGCTCGACGACCCGGCCACCGCCGAGCGCGAGTACGACCTTCCGCACCTCGGGCGCATGACCCTGAGCCAGGCGATCGACTCGATCTACACCGCGGACGTCTTCATGCACCGCTGGGATCTCGCCCGCGCCACCGGACAGGACGAGACCCTCGATCCCGCGACGTGTGCCCGCCTGCTCGCGGGCATGGCGCCGATGGACGAGGCGCTGCGGGCGAGCGGTCACTTCGGTCCCCGGGTCGAGGTGGACGACGACGCCGACGTCCAGACACAGCTTCTCGCGTTCATCGGCCGAACGTTGTAGACGCGGCACCGTCGGGCGGGTTCGGCCCGGCGTGCCGGCCGGGCTCACAGTTCTCGCAGGATCCGACGCCAGGTGTCCTGCATGCCGGCGCCGCCGTGGCCCTCGTCGTCGATGACGATGAGCTCGCTGCCGGGCCAGGCGCGGTGCAGGCGCCACGGTGCGTCGAGCGGGCTGCTGACGTCGAGTCGCCCGTGAATGAGCCACCCCGGGATGCCGGCGAGCCGGTGCGCGTTGGCGACGACCTCGTCGTCGTCGAGCCACGAGTCGTGGCTCCAGCAGTGGGTGACCTGCCGCGCGAAGCCGAGGCGGAACGCTGGGTCGTCGTACCGCGGGTCGGGCGCCGAGCCCGGGGTGGTGGCGATGTGGCGGTCCTCCCAGGTGCACCAGGCGAGCGCGGCCGGGTGGTGGACGGCGGGGTCGGGGTCCATGACGAGATCGCGGTAGGCATCGACGAGCCGGAGGTGGCGGAGTCGTGCCGGCACGTGCTCGCGGAAGGCCTCCCACTCCTCGGGGAAAAAGCGGCCGGTGTCCACGGTCAGCCAGTCGATGTCGCGAGCGGTCCCGGTGCTGACGGCCGCGACGACCACGGCGGTGACGCGCTGGGGGTGACGCTCGGCGTAGGCGATGCCGAGCACCGATCCCCAGGACGCGCCGAACACGACCCACCGCTCGATCCCGAGGTGCTCACGGATCGCCTCGATGTCGGCCAGGTGGTGCTCGAGATCGATCGAGGCCCAGTGGACGTCGGGTTCGCTCGCGTGCGGTCGGCTTCTCCCGGCGGCGCGCTGGTCGAACAGGACGGCCCGGTGACGCTGCGGGTCGATGTTCCGCCGTGCCCGCTCCGACCAGCCGGATCCGGGGCCGCCGGGCAAGAACAGCACCGGCGTGCCGCCAGGGTTGCCGACCTGCTCGACGTAGAGCAGGTGCCCGTCGCCGACATCGAGCCAGGCACGTCGAAGGGGATCCACGCTGCGTCGTCCATGTCAGGTCGGCGCGACATAGATGGTGATCGCCGCCTCTCCCCCGGTGTGGAGGTTCGGGAAGCAAACGATCTCGGCGCTGGCATCGGGGAACACGGAGACGAGTCGCTCGAGGTACGGCGCATCGGGTGGATCGTCGGACCAGAGCGCAAAGGTGCCTCCGCGGCGGAGGAGCGCTCGCAGTCGGCGGATGCCGTCGACGTCGTAGAAGTCGCCGTGCTGGTCGTCGAGGTGATGCAGCGGCGTGTGGTCGATGTCCACGAGGATCACGTCGTACTGGGCGTGCAGGTCGGGCCGGGTGATGCCGTCTCGGACGAGCGCGAAGAAGTCGTCGTGCACGAGCTCGACGCGCGGGTCGGCCGTGAGCTCGGCGCCGAGCGGGACGAGGTGCCGCCGGTGCCAGTCGATGACGGGGGCGAGCGCGTCGACGACGTGAAGGCTGCGAACCCGGTGGTCACGAAGCGCCGCCTGCGCCGTGTACCCGAGGCCGAGCCCGCCGACAAGCACGTCGAGGTCGTCACCAACGATCGCGGCAAGGCCGATCTCGGCGAGCGCCTCTTCGCCGGCGGTGAACAGGCTGGTCATGAGGTACTCGTCGCCGAGCTTCACGTCGTACACGTCGATCTGGAGGCTCGGCTCGAGCCGACGGCGCAGACTCAGGACGCCGATCGGCGTCGGCGCGTTGGCGAGCTCTTCGAAGAGTCGTGACACCTGGATCCGTTCGCTGTTGCCTGGCGCCCCCGGCAGGACTCGAACCTGCGACGCACGGTTTAGGAATCGCTCTCAATTCATCCGGGTGATGTCGCCGAGTCCGTGAGGAGCCCGTGAGCACGGGTTTCGCGCCAGATGACGTCCGGCGACGGCTGTCCGGTCCGGCTGATCGCGTCCCGTTTGCTACCCAACTGCTACCCAACATCGACTCCGCCGCGTGCCATCGCTGGTCCCGTCGTCGGCGGGTCTGGCCGCAGTTACTCGGCGCGCTCAGCCCAGTAGAACGGGCGGCGACGCTCGTGGTGCACCGCGAGCACCTCCAACTCGGGGCGAGTGTCTCGATAGACGACCACGTACGGGAAGCCGTCGACACCGATCTTCCGCTCGAGGACCAGCCCGCTGTCGTCGTGCCGTGTCGGGGTGCCAGAGTTCGGCCATCGAGACGCGCTGGCGATCGTCGCTCGGACGGCGTCGAGAAAGCGCCCGCCGAGGCCATCGAGACGCTGCTCGTACCAGCGGTGCGCATCCACCACCTCGGCGGTGGCGAGCGGGTGGAACCTGACGCTCCGCGTCACCGTGCGCGGCGAGCCTGCTCGATCTTCGACACGACGTCATCCCAGGAATCGGTGGTGACTTCGCCCGTGTCGATCTGGAGGGCCCGTCGAGCGGTCTCATCGGCCCAGATGCGATCCAGTTCTGCCTGGTCGGCTTCGACCGGTCGATCGTCGAGACTGTCGAGAAGTTCGATGACCAGTTGTGCTCGTTCAGCTTCGGGGAGCGCCAACATCTCGGATCGCAATGCGTCGGCCCTGGCGGTCATAGGTTCACGATACAACGCCGTCGGGTCGGCGAGCCTGCGCCGCCGAGGCGGCCGACCCACGACTGCACGCTCCAGCAGCGGCGCCCGTTCAAGACTCGGTCACGACTGTTTCGTCGGCCA
>CAYRXQ010000029.1:0-21835 GCA_964428115.1 uncultured Ilumatobacteraceae bacterium | reverse complement strand
TTCGACGACCGGGTGCGGGCCTTCGTCCGCAGCCGCGTGGCGATGCACGAGGCGAACGGGGCGAGCTATCGCGTCACCACACGGCTCGCCCCGACGGTGCCACGGCTGCACGAGGTGGTCGCGGCCGGCCGGCGACAGCTGCGCGAACAGCTCGAGCAGCAGTTCGCCCCCGAGCTCGACCGTCTCGACCCCGACGAGCGGCTCGCCACGGCGACCGCGGCCGAGGCCCTGTGCCAGCTCGAATCGATCGCCCTGCTGCGCATCGAACGGGGTCTGGACATGGAGACGGCCGAGCGAGTTCTGTGCACCGCGCTCGGCCGTCTCGTGTCCGGGACCTGACGGGATGGTCCGCGGTCTCGTGTCGTGACGACACGTTGATCGGGCGTCAGTATCCGGCGTCCCGTGCCGTGTTGACATGATGCAGCTGCACCATTCGCGCTGCGCGGTCACCTTGCCACGGAACGTGACTCAAACTGGCCCCCGACGCCCACCCAACGGGCTCCGGTGGCTCCGGTGTCGGCTCCGGTGTTCGACATCGTCGAGCGGGCTCCGGTTCAAGCCAGTGTCCGACACCCGGGGCCCCGTCACGGGTGCGGCAGACTGCGGTCATGCGCTACGTGAAGCTGGGTCGGACGGGTCTCGAGGTGTCGGCCGTGTGCCTCGGCTGCATGAGCTACGGCGTGTCGGACCGGGGCACCCACCCGTGGACGCTCGACGAGGCGACGAGCGAGCCGTTCATCCGTCGGGCGCTCGACCTCGGCATCAACTTCTTCGACACCGCCAACGTGTACTCCGACGGCACCAGCGAGGAGTTCCTCGGCCGAGCGCTCAAGCGGTTCACGACCCGCGACGAGGTGGTGATCGCCACCAAGGTCCACGGCCGGATGCGCAAGGGACCCAACGGCGGCGGGCTGTCGCGCAAGGCGATCATGAGCGAGCTTGACGCCAGCCTGCGACGGCTCGACACCGACCACGTCGACCTCTACCAGATCCACCGATGGGACCCGACCACGCCGATCGAGGAGACCCTCGAGGCGCTGCACGACGTGGTCAAGGCCGGCAAGGTTCGCTACATCGGGGCCTCGTCGATGTACGCGTGGCAGTTCGCCAAGGCGCTCTACCTGGCCGACCTGCACGGCTGGACGCGGTTCGTGAGCATGCAGGACCACTACAACCTCCTCAACCGCGAGGAGGAGCGCGAGATGCTGCCGCTGTGCCGTGATCAGGGCATCGCGCTGCTGCCGTGGAGCCCCCTGGCCCGTGGTCGCCTGACCCGGCCCTGGGACGAGGCCACCGACCGCTCGGCCACCGACGAATTCGGCAAGATCCTGTACGACACCGCCGCCTCCGACCGGGTCGTCGTGCAGCGGGTCGCGGAGATCGCTGCCGAGCGCGGCGTGTCGATGGCGCAGGTGGCGTTGGCCTGGGTGCTGCGCCAGCCGGGGATGACCTCCCCGATCGTCGGGGCGACCAAGCCGCATCACCTCGAGGACGCCGTCGCCGCGGTCGATCTGCACCTCACCGACGAGGAGTGCGCCCGTCTCCAGGACCCCTACGTCCCCCACCCCATCGCCGGCTTCGCCTGACCCGGAGCGCTTCGCACCGTCGAGTCGCCGTGCCCGCCACGAGCCCAGTCTGGTAGAGGTTCTGCGCCACGAGTGACACGGAACCTCCACCAGACGTGTTCACGATTCGTGTCTGGGGAGGTTCCGTGTCCCGCCTGACACGGAACCTCCCCAGACGTGGTTCATCCGACGATGGCCGGCGCGACCGCCCTCAGGGTCACAGCGCTCCGGTCAGCGGCGAGGACCGTTGCCCGGCGTGGTGAGTGCGATGTCGAACAGCGTCGTCGTGCCCGACACCTCGTTGCCTACCGCCAGCATCGGACGCCCGGTCGGGCTGTCCTTGCCGTCGACGAACGCCAACCCCTCCGGCCCGAGGTCACCGGCACTACGCACGGGCTTCGAGAAGTCACGGTTGTTCAGGTACTGGACGAGGAACGCACCTGCGGGATCAGTCACGTCGTAGACCATGATCCCGCCGACCCGCTCGAGCCCGATGAATGCGTAGGTCCGACCGGCCACCTTGCCGAGCACCACTCCCTCGGGCTCGGGCCCCTTGTCGTCGCTGCGGTTGTCGAAGTTGTTGTTGCTGTTGCTCGCATTGAAGAACAACGGGTACCGCCCTGCGGTGATGTCCTCGAAGTCCGAACCCGAGTCGAAGACCTGCTCACCATCCGCAGTCCAGATCGAGAACGACCGGGCACCGTAGGCGTGCGGGGTGCCGCCACAGGGGTCGCCAGTTGCCGTCGTGATGTTGAGTTGGCCAAGCTCTGCCGGGCGCTGGAAGCCAACCGAGCTGGTGCACCGAGCGGCGACAGCGGAAAACCGCTCCTCCTCGGAGAAGCCGCGGTAGTCGCGGCTGTCGCCCTCGTTGGCGGTGACGAGGTAGGTCTGGCCGCCGACCTGGTAGGCGTCGATGGCGTCGGGCTGGTACATCCCGAGCACCGGCCACGAGGCGATCTTGATACCGCCATCCTGGTTCGACGGATCGAGTTCGTTCCCGGGCAGGGAGTGATCCTTCAGGCCGAAGGGGATGATGTCGGTGAACTCGCCGGCGCGGATGTCGAGGACGGCGTAGGCGTTCGCCTCCTGCAGGACCACGTACGCGGTCTTGGACTGCTGGTCGACGGCGATGTACTCGGGCTCGAGGTCCTGCGCGACGCTGGCGTTCGGGCCGAAGATCCGGACCCCGGCAGAGCGAAGCTCATCGGCGTCGTCGTTCCAGTCACCGAAGCCGGCGGTCCGCACCACTGTCGGCACGCCCGAGGACGGGACGTCGATGATGCTCACCGAGCCCTCGGGGTCGATGGTGTAGGCGTCGTTCGGCTCGCCCTCGTTGGCGACGAGGATGTGGCGGCCGTCGGGGGTGAAGGTGACCATGTCAGGAAGGGCGCCGACCTCGACCGATTCGATCTGATCAAGACTGTTGGCGTCGAAGAAGACCACGAGGCCCGCATCAGTCTTGGTCTGGATTCCCTCGTCCTCGTCCTCGATACCACCGACAGCCACTGCGACGAGATCTCCGCGGACCGCTACTGAATTCGCTGCGCCGCTTTCGAAGACGTCGCTCGTCTGCAACGTGCCCGCCTTCACCGGCGCCGTCGGGTCGGTAATGTCGAGCACGTCGACCTCCCCGGCGGCAGCGTTCACGACGAACAGGCGCTGGCGGATCGGGTCGTGCGCCACGATCTCGGCAGCACTCTCGCCGAAGACGCCGCTCGCGTAGGTCCCAAGCCTCTTGAGCTCGATGCTCACAGGGCGAGCTCCCCGCTCGGGCGCCTGGGCACCCACGATCCCGGCCGATGCGACCACTGTTCCGACGCCGATGCCGGCCACCAACCACTTCTTCATCCGACGCTCCTCTGGTCACGGGAGGAGTTCCCGTGTCAGCGGGCGACGGTAGAGAGGTCCTCTGAACCGGTGCCGGACGTGTCACCAACGGCGGGCGAAGCTGCGGTGAACGTCCGGGTCGGGACGCGCTCGCCGGTCGCTCGGCCGGCCGTTCGGCGAGCCGAGGAGCCGCCCAGCACGACTCGGGCGATGACGGCCGCCATCGCGAGTCCCGTCAGCGCGTAGGCGCCGGCCTGGTACACCCGGTTGGTGGTGTCGCTCCCGGCCAGGCCGGCGTGCACGATCCCGAACCACACCGCGAGGTAGCTGGCGAGGTGGATGGCGCGCCACCAGCGACGCGGGATGCGCTTCATCAGCAACGAGGTCACCTGCACCAGCACCAGCAGGTACATGGCGACGATCCCGAGTGCCACCGCACCAGGCCGCCACGTGGACGCGAACGGGACGAACAGCTCGGCGGGGCCGAACGTGACGTAGCCGTCGGCCCACAGGGCCACCAGGTGCAGCGCCGTCGCCGTCACGGCGAGCCCGCCGAGCCAGCGATGCAGGTCGAGGAGCCAGGCCGGTCGATCGGCGCCCTTGCGGGCCCGGGTGGCCAGCAGCACGCCCCACACCAGTGACGCCACCAGGAAGCCCGACGCGACGATGCCGCTGGCCCGCGCCACGTACCACCAGATCTGTTCGTTCATGTCGTCTCCTTGAGCTCGTGGTCGTGGGTGGTCGAGTTGGTCGAGGTGGTCGGGGTCATCGAGGTCGTCGAGGTCGTCGAGGTCGTCGAGGTGCTCGGGGAACCGGTACCGCCGGTGAAGTCGTGCCAGCGCGCTGAACGGTGCCGGGCACCGTCGGCATCGGTCCAGGCCGCCGCACCGCCGATCGCGTCGAGCGCCTCGACGACCCGGGTCGGTCCGGCCACCACCAGGGCGGTGGCCCAGATCTCGGCCCAGGCACCGGTGCCGGCGACCACCGTGGCCTCGCGGACCCCGGTGCTCGGTCGACCGGTGAGCGGGTCGATGACGTGATGCGTCGGCAGCCCGGTCCGGTCCCGCCAGGCGTGGCGGCTGATGCCGGAGGTGGCGACGCCGCCGGCGAGGAGGTGGAGCTGTTCGGGCACGAGCCCGTTGCCGGTCGGGCGGGCGTCCTCGGCGACGGCGACGTGCCAGCCCGAGCCCTCGGGTGGCGTCCCCGCCACGCGCAGGTCGCCACCGATGCTGACGATCGCGCCCTCAGCACCGGCCTCGAGGAGCGCTGCCACCGTGAGGTCGGCAGCGAGGCCCTTGCCGATCGCCCCGGCGTCGACACCGATGCCAGCCGGAGCCGTGACGGTCGAGGACGCTCGATCGAGGCGGATCGTGGACGGGTCGACACGCCGGGCGACCCCGGCGGGCAGGAACGTGCGATGCGTCGGGTCCTCCCAGCTCGCGTCGTACCCGGCCTCGACCAGCGGCGCGAGCTGCGTCGGGTCGAAGGCGCCGTCGGTGGCGGCCCATCCCTCGATCGCTCGCTGGAGCAGGTCGATGGTGACGGGGTCGACGACGACGGTCTCACCGCCGGCCAGGTTGATCCGTGTGATGTCGCTGGCCGGAGCGAACCGGGACCAGCACTGTTCGAGCTGGTCGATGGTGCGGCGGGCCAGGTGGGTCAGATGGGTGAGATGAGCCAGGTCGGCCGTTCCTGCGACCACGAGGAGCTCGACCGCGGAGCCCATCGCCCGCCAGTGATCACGGGTGATGCTCAGGGATGCGTCCACGGCCTCATCCCGATTGCCGCGTCGTGGCAGCCGCTGGCGCAGGTGCCGTCGGCGTCGGGGCTGGCACCGGCACCGGCACCGGAACGGCCACGACCACCGGAGCCGGAACCGCGGCGGGCACCGGTGGGACGGAACCCGGCTTCGAGATCGGTGCCGACGAGCCGGTCGTGGGAGCTACATCCGAGGCCGGGGATGTCGCGGCGGCCCCCGCCGATGACGGCACGCTGACAGCACCGGGAAGCGGCGCGACGGGACTGAGCGGGGCGCCAGGTCCGAGCGGGCTGAGGTCCTGTCCGTCGGGCTCGGTGCTCGACGCGCTCGACCAGTCGGAGGGTGCGGTTGCACCCATCACCGCCACCAGGGCGAGCATGACGGAGGCGCCGAGCCCGGCGGTCACGATCTTCGCGGCGTGAGCCGGTGACGACGACGTCGTCCGCCGACCAGCGGCGGAGCCACCGCCGACGGGGTCAGTCATCGTCCTCGTCCTCGTACTCGTCGTCGTCGTGGTCGTCGGACTCGTCCTCGTCGTGGTCGTCGTCCTCGTACTCGTACTCACCCTCGTCGCGGTCGTCGTCGCCACCTCCGGACGACGGGAGGGCCGCCGCCGGCACCGAGACGTCCCGAGAGGCGACCGAGGTGCCCACGACACCGAGCACGAGGTCGGCATCGAAGTCGACCTCGATCGACCCGTTCGAGAAGGTCACGCGGATCCGTTGGTCGCTGAGCTGCTCGTTGGCCTGGACGGTCCAGCCGGCGGCCGGCTGGAGCTCGACGACCCGCAGCACCCCACCGGCGGAGTCGAGCGTGACCGTGCCCGAGGTGCCGATCTCGTAGACCGCCTCGGTCCCCGAGGGCGGCGTCGGGGCCGGAGCCCGCTCACCGATCGTCTTGGTCGCCGACGACGCACCGTTCGCCGCGATGTCGTCGACGACCACCGGGGCCGCCGGGTCGGCGGAGGGCGAGAGCACGATCTCGGCCGTGGTCGGCTCGCTCTCGGATGCGGACCCGGAGAGCACCTCGGTGTTGACCAGTGCTGCAGCGGTGCCCGCCACCAGCACGCCGGCGACCGACAGGGCGACTGCGACGTTGCTCTTCATGGGGGGACTCCTCGTGATCGTGGCGCCGACAGGTCGTCGGAGCCGATGAGGCGAACGTACGCAGGCCTCTCCCCGCGGACGCCCCGACATCGTCCAAGGAACGTCCAAGATCGGTCTCGGATCGGTCTCGGACCGATGATCGGAGCGCCAGCACCGGTCGATCAGCCGCGAGACTGCCGGCGTGCACATCCTGGTGGTGGAGGACGACCGTGCGATCGCCGAACCGTTGTGCGACGGGCTGCGCGACGCCGGGTTCGAGGTCACCCACGTCGCCCGCGGCGGCGATGCGCTCGGGGCGACCGGCTACGACCTGGTGCTGCTCGACCTGGGGCTCCCCGACGTCGACGGCCGCGACGTGTGCCGCGAGCTGCGCGCCAAGGGCAGCGCCCCGATCATCATGCTGACTGCGCGATCCGAGGAGTTCGACCGGGTGCTGGGCCTCGAGCTCGGAGCCGACGACTACGTGACCAAGCCGTTCTCGCTGCGCGAGCTCATCGCCCGCATCCGTGCCGTGGCGCGCCGTACCGCCGGACCGGCCCGCGCCGCGTCGGGCGAGGACAGCGCCAACGGGCCGCAGGCCCTCGGGTCGGTGACCATCGATCGCCGGGCGCGTCGGGTGATGGTCGGCGCGGATGAGGTGCACCTCACCGCCAAGGAGTTCGACGTCCTCGCCTACCTGGCCGACGATCCCGGCGCGGTCCGCAGCCGCGGCGAGATCCTCGAGAGCGTCTGGGACGAGCACTGGTACGGCCCCACCAAGACCGTCGACGCGCACGTCGCATCCATCCGTCGCAAGCTCGGCGCGGCGATCGCGATCGAGGCGGTCCGGGGCGTCGGCTTCCGCCTCGAGGTCGCCGGGTGAAGTGGCGCCTGCTCGCGGCGTTCCTCGGCATCACGCTCGTCGTGCTCGTCGCGCAGGACGTCCCGCTCGCCGGGTACGTGCGCGGGGTCGAGCGCGACCGCCTCGTCGCCGGGCTCGAGCGTGACGCGTTCGTGATCGCGGGCGCCGCCGAGGACCTGCTCTCCGACGGCGTGGGAACCGACGCCGCGCTCCTGCAGTCGACGATCGAGCAGTACCGCGCCCAGGACGGCGCCCAGGTGGTGGTCACCGATGCCTCGGGCGCGGCGGTGGCGGTGGCCGACGACGAGACGCGTGCCGGGGACGACTTCTCCGGTCGACCCGAGATCGCCAGCGCCCTCCTCGGCGAGCCGGCGTCGGGTGAGCGCTTCTCGCGGACGCTCGACACCGATCTCGTCTTCGTCGCCGTGCCGGTGCGCTCGGGGGCCGACCTGGTCGGTGCGGTCCGCATCACCTATCCGGCCTCGGTGATCGACGACCGGGCCGATCGCACCATGCGCGGGCTGCTCCTCGTGGCGCTCATCTCGCTCGTCGGCGCGGGGATCGCTGCGGTGCTCCTCGCCTCGACGATCAGCGGCCCGATCCGCCGACTGCGTCGGACCACCGACGAGGTGGCGGCCGGCGATCTCGATGCCCGCGCCGATGAGCACGAGGGCCCGGCCGAGGTCCGTCAGCTCGCCTCGGCCTTCAACACGATGACGGCGCAGGTGGAGCGCCTGCTGCAGCAGCAGCGCGCCTTCGCCGGGGATGCCTCACACCAGCTGCGTACGCCGCTCACGGCCATGCGCCTGCAGCTCGAGCGGGTGACGGCGCTGTTCGACGACGACCCCCAGCGGGCTCGACGGAACCTCGAGGAGGCCGGCGCAGAGCTCGAGCGCATGCAGCGGCTCGTGGACGGCCTGCTGGTGCTGGCCCGGGTGGACGAGCGCGAGGTCGTGACCGAGGAGGTCGACATCGGTCGCGTCGTCGCCGAGCGCGTCGACATGTGGGCCTCGCTCGGGCTCGAGCGCGGCATCAGCGTGGAGGCGGCTCGCGGGGCGACCACCCCGGGGCTCGAGGTGCGCGCGGTCCCCCACGGTGTGGAGCAGGCCCTCGACAACCTGCTCGACAACGCCATCTCGATCGCTCCGACCGGGTCGCGCATCGAGCTGGCGGTCGAGCGCGACGAGTCACGTCGTTGGGTCGACGTCCACGTTCTCGACCAGGGCCCGGGGATGAGCGAGGAGCAACTCGCCCACGCCACCGACCGGTTCTGGCGGGCGCCCGATGCGCCGCACACCGGCTCGGGCCTCGGCCTGGCCATCGTCGACCACCTGCTGCGCGCAGGCGGCGGCTCGCTCCACCTCGCGAACCGACCGACCGGCGGGCTCGACGCCTGCATCCGCCTCCCGCGGACCTGACGCCGGTACTACATGCCGAAGCTGGCGGCCAGGTCGTGGCCGGCGATGTCACCACCGTCGGCGACGAACTCCGCGCCGGTGCAGTAGGACGACTCGTCGGACGCGAGGAACAGCGCCAGCCGGGCGATCTCGATCGGCCGACCGATGCGCGCGATCGGCTGGTTCGAGCTCCGCGCGTCGATCGCCGCGAGGGTCGGATCGGGATCGGTCGCGCCCGGCGCCGGCGGCTCCGAGAGCACCGAGGCCGCCGCACCGCCCATCACGGTCGCGACACCACCGGGATGCAGGGAGTTGACCCGCACGCCCGTGGGCGCGAACTCGATCGCGGCGCTCTTGGTCATGCCGCGCAGCGCCCACTTCGACGAGGTGTAGGCGGTGAGCATCGACATGCCGATCATCCCGCCGGTCGACGAGATGTTGACGATCGAACCACGGCCGGCCTCGGCCATCGCGCCACCCACGATCTTCATCCCGAGGAACGGACCGATCAGGTTGACCTCGAGCACCCGTCGCAGGTCGTCGACCTCCATGCCGAGCAGCGGACCGACGTGGAGGATCCCGGCGTTGTTCACCAGGACATCGGGGGTGCCGAAGCGGTCGGTGCAGGCCGCGAGCGCCTGGCGCCACGAGTCCTCCGACGTCACGTCGAGCGTGACGGCGATCGCCCGACCGTCGTGCTCCGAGGCGATCGACGCGGCGACCGCAGCGGCCTCGTCGGCGAGCACGTCGGTCACCACCACCGAGGCACCCTCGGCAGCGAACAGCCGTGCTTCGGCCTCGCCCATCCCGCGTGCGGCTCCCGTGACGATCGCGACCTTGCCGTCGAGACGACCTGCCATGTCCAACCTCCTGTGTCGAGGGCCTCGCCTCGGCGCGAGGCACCGTGGACCATGGTGACCGAGGAGTCGCTCGACGGCCAGGGGCGAACGTCCCCTTCGACCATCCGCGCTGGGACGCGCGCCCGAGCGTCGCTCAGGCGAGCACGCGGTCGAGCCACGCGAGCAGGTCGGCGGTGACCTCGTCGCGGTTGGTCTCGTTGAAGATCTCGTGGCGTGCCCCCGGATAGAGCTGCACCGTGACGTCCGCGATGCCTGCGACTCGGTACCGCTCACCGACCATCTCGACGAGCGGACCGCCCGCGGCCAGCGGGTCGGCGTCACCCGAGATCACCAGGATCGGCAGGTCGTTGCGAATGGCAGCGATCCGATCGACGTCGCCGGTCGCGAGCACACCGGAGAACATCGCCGCCCCGCTCGGTGCGTCGAGGCCGAACCCGCAGGCCGGATCGGCGACGTAGAGGTCGACCTCGGCCTCGTCACGGCTGAGCCAGTCGTACTCGGTCCGGGCCGGCTCGAAGGGCGCGTTGAACGCGCTCAGGTCGACCTCGGCCTCGGGATCCATCCCCGCCGCGATCACGTCCGCGGCCGTGGTGCCCGAGAGCACCGCTGCGTCGAGGGACACGCTGTGGTCGAGCAGGTACTGCTGCAACGCGAACGATCCCATGCTGTGGCCGAGCACCACCAGCGGCACCCCGGGAAACTCGCTGCGGGCGTGTGCCCCCACGGCACCCAGGTCACCGACCAGCCCGCTCCACCCGCCGGGGCCGAGATCGCCGTGGTGCTCCGGCGACCCGGCCGTGATCCCGTGACCCCGATGGTCGTCGGCGTAGACCGCGTACCCGGCGTCGACCAGCGCGGCGGCGAGCCGGCGGTAGCGGGCGGCGTGCTCACCCATGCCGTGGGCGATCTGCACGATCGCCCGGGGCGGTGCGTCCCCCGTCCAGCGGTACAGCGCGAGGGCCGTGCCGTCGTCGGTGGTGAGGGTGGTGAGCGTCTCGTGCATCCCGCGATGATCCCAGATCTCGTCGAGCTCGTGGAGACCACGGCCGGCCAGGTCGTCGACCATCGCCACGACGACCTCGGCCAGCCGCACCGAGGCCGTGGCGAGGTTGGCGAGGAACTGCTCGACGGTCGGCTCGGGCGCGTCCACGAGGTCGGTGATGGCCTTCACCGCCAGGAACGGCACCCCCGAGAGCTCGCACACGTAGGCGACACCGGCTGCCTCCATGTCCTTCACGCTCGCCCCCGAGGCAGCGATGAGCCGCCGGTCGTCCTCGGTCTCGTCGAGGGAGTTCCCCGTCGTGACGATGCCGAGCCGTGCGCCCAGCCGATCGGCGAGCAACCGGGCGGGCACCACCGGATAGGTGCCGATGCCGTAGCGGTCGAAGCCGGCGAGGTCGATGCGTCGGTCGTGGCGGACCACGTGCGGATGGCTCAGGTACACGTCGCCGATCGACCCGCCGGTGCGACGCCAGCCACCCGCGGTCCCCGCCGACACCACGAGGTCGGGCTCGAAGCGTTCGATCACCGCGGCCGTGTGGAGCACCGCCGGCTCGGTCCCGATCGCGTCGACCCCATGGCGCGGGTCGACGCCGTTGACCGCCAGCAGCACCTCGACGTCGCCCCGGACCACACCGTGCCACTCGTGGAACCGCGGCGCCGGCGGATCCGTCGGCACGGCTCCGAGCGCCGCAACCACCGGCGCGGCCTCGGCCCGCATGGCCATCACGATCGCGATCCGTCGCAGCGGACCGGCACCGGCGGTGGGACCGCGGCTCATCGGGGCGCGGAGACCTTGTAGGTCATCATCCCGCGCGCCACGGGCGCACCCGCGGCGGTGAGCACCTCGGCCTCGCAGAACACGATCGAGCGCCCACGACGGGTGACCCAGCCCTCGGCGATCATGTCCTCACCCACCACGGCGCCCTGGTACTGCACGTGCAGGTCGATGGTGGCGAACCCGGTCTCGTCGTCGTAGCCGACGCCGATCGCCGGCACGACGACCGTGTCGACGAGGGTCGCGATGACGCCACCGTGCACCACCCCGGCAGGCTGGGTCAGCTCGAACCGCCACGGCAGCCGCATGCGGCAGTAGCCGTCGCGGATCTCCTCGATCGTCACGCCGACCAGCTTCGGGAAGTAGGTCTCGTCCCAGGCCCCGAAGTTCGACCACCGGGCCAGGCGGTGGTCGGGAGCGGGCGGGAACGACTCGGCGCGCGACATGGGCCCGACGGTAGGGGGTGGGGCCCGACCGCATCGGGCCGGGCCCACCCCCTACCACCCCACCCTGTCGCGGCGGTCAGCCCGCCGGGCTCGGGTAGTCGGGGATCTCCTCGCCTGCCGGCGGCTCGGTGTAGAGGGCGACGGCCCCCTCCGGGTCGAACAGCGCCGGCTCGGTCGGCCACTCACCCGGCAGGAACCGGGTGCCCCCGTCGACGTACTGCCACATGCCGGTGCCCTCCCGGCGGATCTCGTCGGGCCCGGTCGCGTCCGGATCCCACCAGAACACGGTCGCGTCGTCGATGCCGTTGTAGTCGGGCTGATCCCAGTAGCCGCGATCACCCCACGAGAGGTACGGCTGGCTGATCGCCTGCTGGGTGTCACCGATCAGGAACAGTGCATCGCGGAACGACTCGGGCGTGAGGTCGGGCCCGGCGGCTTGCACGACGGCGTGGAAGAGAGCCGGACCGGGCATGAACACACCGATCGAGTCGGCCCCGGGCGGCTCCTCCCCGGCGTACCACCGGAACAGGCGGTAGTAGCCGCCGTTCTCGGGGGTGAAGCGGGCCGACAGCGTGGTGACGCCGAAGGCGTTCGCCCACTGCTGCTGGTCGTATGTCCGGGCGAAGGCCGTCGTGTCCATGAGGGCGCTGGCACCCACCACCCACTCGGGGAAGTACTGCTGCGCCGTGGCCTCACGGGTGAAGTCGCGGGGCGCCACCGGGTCGCCCACCAGGATCACGGTGGTCACCCCCGAGGACTTGAGCTTGGCGATGATCTGCGCGGCGCTCTGCTGGATGCTGGCGGGGTCCAGCACGTAGGGCAGCGACTCGGTGAGCGACGATCCGGCCGCCTCGAGGCCGGCCGCGTAGCCCTGGGCGATCACCTGCGACTCGGCGCCGCTCTCGATGTACACGAGCCCGAACGTGCGCTCCTGCGTGCGGAAGGCCTCGTCGCCGGCATGCTCGGCCGGCCGGCCGACGAGCTGCTTGGTCACGAACTCGAGCACGTGGGCCCGGCCCTGCTCGGAGCCCGCCGTGATCCCCCACACGTAGGGATCACGGTCGACGTACCACTGGGCCGGCTGCGTTGGGGTGCACCCGATGCACAGCACCTCGCGGGCGGCGAGCTCGTCGGCGAAGGCGTTGGTGAGCGCCGGTCCACCGATGACGGCGAACGGCTGGAGATCCTCGGCGATCCGCACGGCGTCGGCGCGTGCCGACACCTCGTCGGTGGCGATGCCGCTCCCCTCGAAGTAGGTGAACTCCACCGTGCGCCCGTAGAGCTCGTAGAAGGTGGCGTAGAACTCGAGCATCACGTCGATGGTCGCCCGCTCGTCGGCGTTCGTGTCGTCGACGGCCACAGCGTCGCTGATGTAGTTGATGACCGGGTCGCCATCGGGTCCCTGATACACCACCACGCTGATGGTGTCGGCCGTGACGCCACGGCTGGTCGCCCCACCGTTGTCACCCTCGAAGGGTGCGTAGCAGTCGGGTGCGAAGAAGTCGGGCACGGCGATGCGCCCCGTCGCGGTGTCGCAGCGCTCGCCCCACTCGACCTCGATGCCCTGCTCGGTGGCGTCGGTGAACGACAGCGGGAACGTGATGCCGCCCGTGCCGGGGAGCCCACTCGTGTCGGGCGCCTCGGTGCTGTCGGGAGCCTCGGTGCCCTCGGGCTCGGTGGCGGGTGGGTCGGTGCCCGCCGGCGGGTCGGTCGCAGCGGGTTCGGTGACCGCGGGCGCGGTGGTCGCGGGTGCCGTCGTGACCTCGTCGTCGCCACCGGAGGTCGCGATGAGGATTCCACCGCCGACCACGACGACGGCGGCGACTGCGGCGATCGGCCCCCACTTCTTGAGGTTCGACGGGCCGCTGGAAGCGGTCGATCCTGATGATGCTGATTGCATGGTTACCCCCTGGTCCCGGAACGGGTGATGGCGGCACGGGACGTGCCGAGATACGACTCGACCACCAACGGGTGCTCGAGGACGGTTGCCGGCGTGCCGGTCGCGATGACACGGCCCTGGTCGAGCGCCACGAAGCGGTCGCAGACCTCGGTGAGGAACGGGATGTCGTGCTCGACGATCACGAGGCTCGCACCCATCTCGTCGCGCAGTCGGCGGACCACCGGCGCGAGCGCCTCGACCTCGCGCTGGGCGATGCCCGAGGTCGGCTCGTCGAGCAGGATCACGGTCGGTCGGTGGGCGACCAGGCAGGCCAGGTCGACCATGCGCCGGGTGCCCGTCGACAGCTCGCGCACCACGTGGCGCCGGATCGGGCCGAGCGACATCAGCTCGACCAGTTCGTCGACCCGGCGGGCGACCACGCCCTCGCTGGCGACCTGGTGTGGCAGCCGCAGGGCCGCAGCGACGGCCGATCGACTCCCGACCCAGCGCTCGAGCGAGATCGCGAGCACGTCGTCGACCGTGAGCTCGGGATACAGCCGGGCGTCCTGGAAGGACCGGCCGAGACCGGCGGCGGCGCGCGCCGAGGGGCTGAGCTCGGTGAGCTCCCGGTCGCCGAGCCACACCCGGCCCGCCGTCGAGCGGCTGAAGCCCGAGACGAGGTCGAACACGGTGGTCTTGCCGGCGCCGTTGGGTCCGATGATCCCGACGATCTCGTGAGGTGCCACGTCGAAGGACACCTCGTCGACGGCGCGGATCCCGCCGAAGGAGACCGACAGCTCCACGACCCGCAGGACCGGCGCGCGATCTGCCGCGTCGGGGACCGGACCGCCGGTCCCGTCCGGTGCGGCCGGCGACGGCGCGGCTGCCGGCGACTGCCCGTCGGTCGCATCGGCCCCGTCGCCGTTCGTCGAGGGCGCGTGCTCGGCGGCTGCCACCCCAGCGCCGTCACCGTTCGTCGAGGGCGCGTGCTCCGCGGCTGCTGCCCCGGCGAGGAAGACACTGCGCAGGAGGTCGGGGCGGGCCAGCAGGTCCGCCGTGGCACCCGAGAAGCGGATGGTGCCCCGCTCCATGAAGTAGGCCCGCTGGGCGACGGTGAGCGCCACGTTCACGCTCTGCTCCACGAGCACCACCGTGGTGCCCTCGGCCGCGAGCCGCTCGATGACCGGGAGGAGCTGGCCGACGACCGTGGGCGCCAACCCGAGGGAGAGCTCGTCCACCAGCAGCACCCGTGGTCGCATGACGAAGCTCATCGACAGCGCCAACATCTGCTGCTGCCCGCCCGACAGGTCGCCGGCCAGCGTGTCGAGCCGCTGGGCGAGGATCGGGAACATCCCGAGCGCCTCCTGCGTGGCTGCCGCGACCCCCTGCGGGTCGCGGCGCTCGGTCCACCCGGCGAGCTGCAGGTTCTCGCGCACCGTGAGCGAGGCGAACACCCCCGCGCCGCCGGGCATCTGGACCACGCCGAGCGCGGCGATCTCGTTGGGCGGGACGTGGGTGATGTCGCGACCGTCGAACACGACCGCGCCGCGGTCGGCCTCGACCACCCCGCTGATCGTCTTGAGCAGGGTGCTCTTGCCCGCGCCGTTGGTGCCGAGCAGCGCGACCACCTCACCCTCGGCCAGCTCCAGGTCGACGCCGTGCAGCACCGGCCGGCCGTCGTAGCCCGACGACACCCCGCGCAGCAGGAGCAGGCTGGCCGCGCCACGGCGTCGGTCGTAGAGCACCTCGGCGCGTGCCGCCGCCGACTGCCAGACCTGGGCGATGTCCTCGTCGATCACATCCGCGGTGCTGCGCAGCACCAGGCTGCCCACGAAGAACAGCGGCAGCATCACGAGCATCCCGACGCGGATGCTCCAGGTGTCGGCGATCCACCCGATGAGCGGGAGCACGGCGAGGCCCGGGATGATCCACAACGAGGCCACCGAGAAGCCGGTCGACCGGGCCCGGGGTGGGATCGCGAGCGAGAGCGAGGTGAGGATGCCCGGCGCGATCAGCGCGAGCGAGGCCGACACGACGCAGTTGATCGCAACGGCGACCACGATGTTGGGCGACAGCGCGAACAGTGCCGAGGCCAGCCCGGCCCCGATCGACACCGAGGCGAGGAAGCGGATCAGCCCGCGCACGTTGCCGACGAACCGCTTGGTGGCGATGCGGGCGCCGACCACCAGGCCGACCAGCTGGAACGGCTCCGCGATCGCGGCGGCCACACCGCGGGCGCGCTCGTCGAGGCCGAACTCCTGCTCGTAGAGCAACGAGGCGAGGGTGACGAAGCCGATCAGCGAGACCGCGAGGAACGGCAGGCTCACCCAGATGCGCCGCAGCGAGCGGACCTTGTGCACGGTGCGCCAGCTCTCGGCGAACGACGGTGCCGTCTCCTCGGTGGCGATGACCTCCTCGCTCGCGCCCGAGGCCCGACGCTCCCAACCACCACGGACAGGTTCACGGAGGCGCAGCGCGAGGATCGCCAGGATCACCGTGGGGACGACGAAGATCAGGAACGGCACCCGCCACCCGAACGCGTAGGCCAGCGCGCCGGCGGTGAGCGGGCCGACGAAGGCGCCGACCGCGTTGGCAGCGCGGTGGAAGCTGTAGATCCGGGCCCGCGCCTCGATCGGGTAGTAGTCGGCCAGGAGCGAGTTGTGGGTCGGGTCGATCACGGCCTTGCCGATCGACGACCCGCTGCGCGCGATGGTGAGGATGACGATGCCGGTCGCGAGGCCGGTCATGCCCGAGAACACCGCCCAGGTGAGCGCGCCGACGACCGCCAGCGGGACCCGACGGGATCGGTCGGCCCACTGGGCGATGGGCACCTGGAGCGCGAGTGCGGCCACGGCCGAGAGGGCGACCAGCGAGAGCGCCGTGCTCAGGTCGAGGTCGAAGTGGTTGCGGATCTCGGGGAGCAGGAATGCCGAACGCCGTGCGGTCGAGCTCGTCGACGGCGTTGAGCCCGAACAGCACCAGCAGCGGGAAGACCGGCTGCCCGGCGCACAGGTCGCGCAGCCAGCGGACCGGGTGCCGGACCCCGTCGGCGGTGCGTGCCATCCAGCTCATGCGGGCCAGCTCATGCGGGATCCCCCACGCTCACCGACGGCCGCTCCCCGACGCCGGTCGCCGGCTCGGGGGCGTCGGTCGACTCGACCGGCTCGCTCACCTCGACGCCGAGCACGACGTCGGCGGGGCGACAGCCGACCATGAACGACACCAGCCGGTCGCGCAGTCGCACGTAGAGCCCGCCGAGACCCGAGGGCAGCACGAGCAGCACGAACAGCACGCCGACGGCGCTCGACAGCACGCGCCACTCCTCGGCGGTGACGAACCAGGCCGTGCCGCGCAGGTACACCGCGCCGAGGATCGCCCCGATCGGCGATCCGAGCCCGCCCACGACCGCCGCGGTGAAGACCGACATGCTCTGGTCGACCCCGTAGGTGGCGAGGTCGAAGCTCTGCGTGAGGTGCACGAGCAGCCCGCCGCCGATGCCGGCGATCGCCCCGCTGATGGTGAACGCCACCAGCTTCACGCGCACCACGGGCACCGCATAGGCCTGCGCGGCGCGCTCGTTCTCGCGCAGCGCCAGGATCGTGCGACCGGTCCGGCTGCGCCGGAGCCCGCCGACCACCAGCAGCACCACCGCCAGCACCACCAAGGTGTACACGTAGTAGCGGGTCGGGGTGTCGATGCGGATCCGCCCGAACAGCGGGTGACGCTCGAGGCGGCGATCGGGCACCCATCCGAAGAAGCGGTCGTTGAGCAGCCACGAGGTGACCGTCACCGCGAACGCGAGGGTCGTCACCGCCAGGTAGAGCCCGCGCAGCCGCAGCGCCGGCAGGCCGACCACGAGCGCCGCAGCGGCGCCGGCCGCACCACCGACGAGGAGCGCGAGCGACAGGTCCATGTTCCAGCGCAGCGTGCAGGCCCCGCTCACGGCGGCACCGACGGCGACGAACCCCACCTGCCCGAGGGAGACCTGTCCGGCCCAACCCGTGAGCACCACCAACGACACCCCCACCACGGCGAACGCGCCGATCGCGGAGACCTTGATGATCTGGTCGCTGCGGAGCAGGAGCGGGATCGCGAACAACCCGAGGGCGAGCAGCGCGATCACCGAGGCGCGCAGGGCGCGCACCTCGGGACGACGGGCGATCGACGGGGCGATCGGTCGGATCTCGTCGGCTGCCTTCCAGCTCGCGGTGGCGTCGTCCGCGCGCGACCGGCTGCGGCGCTGCAGCAGGAGCGCCACCAGCACCGCCGCGCTCACGATCGGCGCGACGAGCAGCGGGCTGCTCGCGTTCCACGCCACCCCGTACTCGAGCACGCCGAGCGCCACCGCCGAGATGGCCACGGTCGGCAGCCGGTCGAGTCGACCGATCACCAGCGCCGCGAGTGCCAGCAGCAGCGTGGTCATCCCGAGCGCACTGCCGATCGGGACGCCGAGGATGCCGGCGCGCAGGAACAGCGCGACGAAGCTGAGCACTGCGGCGAGGCTCCACACGATCGTCCCGAGCCAGCCGACGGGGATGCCGAGCATCGCGGCGCGGTCGCTGCGCTCGGCGGCGGCGCGCACGGCCGTGCCGACACGGGTCCGCCCGAGGAACCAGGCGACCGCCGCCATCGCCACCGGCGCCACGGCGAGCGCGATCAGGTCGTTGGCAGAGAGGATGAACGTGCCGATCGTCCACGACCAGTCGACCGGCGGCGGGATCCGCTGCGAGGCGGCGTTCTGATCCCACAGTCGGGGGATCAGGAGCGCCGAGAACGTGAGCAGCTGGGTGATGCCGATCGTCGCGACGGTGAGCACCAGGCGCGGCGAGCGCGTGAACCGCCGGACGATGGCCAGCTCGACCACTGCGCCGAGCACTGCGGCGGCGACGAGGCCGACCCCCAGCCCGACGAGGTAGGGCCAGCCGCTGAACACGATGATCCCGACGGCCAGCGACGTCGGCACGAACCCCAGCTCCGCCTGGGCGAAGTTGATGACCCGGTTGGCACGGAAGACCAGCGCCATGCCGACGGCCAGCAGGGCAATCAGCAGCCCGAGGACCACACCGCGAACCCAGGCGCCCGCCGGCATCCCGAAGAACACCAGCTGGAGCGCGACGAGACCGGCCCCGGGTGCGACGGCGATCAGCGCCCGTCGGAGTGGTTCGGCCCCCCAGCCGATCCGGTCGCCCATTCCGGCGGGACCATATCCGATCACCACCGACGTGTCGTGACGTGCGACACACACCTCGCCGTGGCGAGATGCGCCGGGCGGCGCCCTCGATCAGTCGCCGGCGACGGGCGACGTCGACTCGGGCGCGGGCGGCGGCGCGGGTGCGTGCACCCCGGTGACGCCGGGTTCGTTGCGCGCCGAGGGCAGGAACCGCCGGACGGCGATCGCCGCGATCACCACACCGACCGCCCCGACCGCGGCAGCGGTCGACATGCCGCTCACGAAGCCCTCCTTGGCCGCGTCGACGAGTGGGTCGACCTGGTCGGCGGGGACGAGTCCCTGCTCCACCAGACCGAGCACCCCGCCGATCGAGCCCGACGCGATGTCGCGCAACGCCTCGGGCAGCGCGACGACGGCCTCGCGGACGCCGTCCGCGTAGCGGCTCGCGAGCAGCGAGCCGAGCACCGCGACGCCCAGCGCGCCGCCGAGCTCACGGGTGGTGTCGTTGGTGGCCGAACCCATGCCGGCCCGATCGCGCGGCACCGCCGCCATGAGCTGGGTGGTCATCGGGGTCATCGTGAGCGACATGCCCGAGGCCATCACAGCCATCGTCACCACGAGCTGCAGGTAGCCCGTGCCGGTCCGGAACATGGCGATGCCGGTGAGCCCGACGGCCAGGATGAACAGGCCGGTCGAGGCCACCCGGTTCGCCCCGAACCGCTGGACGAGCTTGGGCGTCTGGGGCGCGACGGTCATCATCACGACCGAGATCGGCAGCAGGCGCACGGCCGCGCCGAGCGGCGAGTACCCGAGGACGCCCTGCAGGTACTGCGTCAGCATGAAGAACGTGCCGAACATGGCGAAGAACACGAGGGTGATGCCACCCGAGGAGACCGAGAAGCCGGGGTTGCGAAACAGCCCGAGGTCGAGCATCGGGTGGGTGGTGCGCAGCTCCCAGGCCACGAACGCCCCGAGCGCGAGCGCCGCGGCACCGAACCAGAGCAGGGAATCGACGCTGATCCACCCGTGGTGCGGGCCTTCGATGATCGCGTAGACCAGCGCGACGAGCCCGATGATCGACAGCACCGCCCCGACCGGATCGAGCGGCGTGGCCCCGGCATCCTTCGAGCGCGGCACCAGCAGCCAGCCCGACACGAGCGCCGCTGCGATGATCGGCAGGTTGATGAGGAACACCGATCCCCACCAGAAGTGCTCGAGCAGGACACCCGATGCGAGCGGACCGAGCGCGGCACCGCTGCCCGAGATGCCCGCCCAGATCGCGATCGCCTTGGCGCGCTCGCGCACCGGGAACACGTTGGTGAGGATCGACAGCGTGGAGGGCATGACGAAGGCGGCGCCGACACCCATGACGGCGCGGGCCACCACCAGCGCGGTGGAGGTGTCGGCGAGCGCCCCCATGACCGATCCGACCGCGAACACCAGCAGACCGGCCTGCAGCGCGCCCTTGCGCCCGAATCGGTCGCCGAGGGCCGCCGCGGTGAAGAGCAGCCCGGCGAACACCAGCGCATAGGCGTCGACGATCCACTGGACCTGGGAGTTGGTCGCCGCGAGGCCACCGCGCTCCACCGGTCGCTGCAGCGTCGGCAACGTCACGTTGAGCACCGTGTTGCCGATGATCACGATCACCAGCGAGGTGCACAGCACCGCCAGGATCTTCCAGCGCCGGGCATGGACGGCGGGGTCGATCCCCTCGAGCGCTTCGTGGTCCATCGGGCTCTCCTGTCCGTCGTCGGCGGCGAACACCACGACGCACGCCGACGCTACCGGTGCACCGCGCGCACGCTGGGCTCGGACGCTCCGCTGTCGATCCACCGACCCCGTCGTGTGACAATGCGCACAGTGCAGGCGACGGCTCGTCCGTTGCCGGGGGACACGCGACGGCTCGTTCCGTCGCCCGATCGAAAGGGGTACCGCATGGCTGCGGGCAGCGTCGACGTCGATGTGGTGGTGGTGGGGGCCGGATTCTCCGGGTTGTACCTGTTGCACCGGTTGCGGGGCCTCGGCTTCTCGACCACGGTGCTCGAGGCGGCCGACGACGTCGGTGGCACCTGGTACTGGAACCGCTACCCGGGTGCGCGATGCGACATCCCGACCACCGACTACACCTTCACCTTCGACCCGGCGCTCGAGACCGAGTGGACCTGGTCGGAGAAGTACGCGACCCAGCCCGAGATCCTTCGCTACGCCCAGTTCATCACCGACAAGTACGACCTGCGGCGTGACATCCGATTCGGCACCCGCGTCGAGCAGGCCACCTGGGACGACGCCAACAGCCGCTGGCTCGTGCGCACCGACGACGGCACCGAGCTCACCTGCCGTCACTACGTGATGGCCACCGGCTGCCTGTCGGTGCCCAAGGCCGCCGACATCCGCGGGGTCGAGCGCTTCGGCGGCGAGGTGTACTACACCGGTCGCTGGCCGCACGAGGGCGTCGACTTCACGGGCAAGCGGGTCGCGGTCATCGGCACCGGGTCCTCGGGCATCCAGTCGATCCCGCTGATCGCCGCCCAGGCCGCTCAGCTCACCGTCTTCCAGCGGACCCCCAACTTCTCGGTGCCGGCCCACAACGGCCCGGTGCGCGACGAGAAGAAGGCACCGCTCGAGGCCGATCGCGCCGGTTACCGCGAGGCGGCCAAGTGGTCGCGCGGCGGCATCCCCGCCGAGCCCAACGAGGTCAGCGCGCTCGCCGCCGACGAGGCCACCCGCCGCGCTCGCTTCGAGGCCGCATGGGAGGCCGGTGAGCTGTTCGAGATCCTCGGCACCTTCAACGACCTGCTCGTCAACCGCGAGGCCAACGAGATCCAAGCCGAGATGATCCGCGAGAAGATCCGCTCGGTCGTGCACGACCCGGTGACCGCGGAGCTGCTGTGCCCCAAGGACCACCCCTTCGGCACCAAGCGTCCGTGCCTCGACACCAACTACTTCGCCACCTACAACCTGCCGCACGTGCGTCTGGTCGACCTGCGCTCGACGCCGATCGACACGATCACCGAGTCCGGGATCGACACTTCGGCGGAGTCGCTCGAGTTCGACGCGATCGTCTTCGCCACCGGCTTCGACGCGATGACCGGCGCGATCGTGGCGGTGGACATCACCGGCAAGGACGGCACCACGCTCAAGCAGAAGTGGGCCGACGGCCCGACCACGTACCTCGGCCTCACCACGGTGGGCTTCCCCAACTTCTTCA
>CAYRXQ010000028.1:19587-22305 GCA_964428115.1 uncultured Ilumatobacteraceae bacterium | reverse complement strand
CGGCGAAGCGGTGGACCGTGGCGGCATCGGTGATGAGCGACTCGATCGACGCGTCGCGACCGGCGAGCGCCATCAGGCCGCAGTCGAGCCGGGCGAGCCGGTCGAACATGGGGTCGACGAGCTCCGAGGGGATCACGAAGCCGTGCTGGGGCAGGACGTGGTCGATGATCGGCGCGTGGACCCGGATGGTCGCGAGCCCGGCGAGCAGCAGGTCGCGGCTCGGCATGTAGTGCTCGTGGAACATGCGCAGCGCCTCGAAGTCCTCGATCGAGGTCGCGACCAGGCGACTCCCGTCGTTGAACCCGCCGAAGATGTCGGCCGACAGGAGCGACCGCGTCGAGGTCTCGAAGCTCACGAAGGCGCCGGGGAAGTGCAGGTACGGGGTCGAGATGAACTCGAGGGACCGCCCCTCGTCGAGGGCGAGCTCCCATCCGAGGTCCTCGATGGTGATCACCGGGAGGTCCGAGCCGTAGTGGTGGGTCAGCAGCGCGGACCGCCACTCGGTCACCATCGACACCCGCTCCGGGTCGAGGACCTCGTCGAGACGGTGCAGGGCGTCGGCCACGTCGGGATCCGAATGGTGGAGCAACACGTACGCGATCTGATCGAGATCGATCACCCGGCGCACCTTGTCGAGCGTGACGTCGATGGTCAGCGTGGACCCCGGATCGACCAGCACCGATCGGTCCCCGGCCTCGACCAGGTACGGGTGTGCCTGGAAGGAGTCGCCCGGGAGCACCGCGCCCACCCACCAGATGCGGGGCGCGACCTCGATCGGGTCGCGCACCAGGTCGGCCGACGAGGTGGCGGGGTCGGCGGCGGTGGCGGAGTCGGTGGCGGAGTCGGCGGTGGTGGCGGGGTCGAGGGTCACGGTGTGCTCCGGTTCGATGGTCGTCGGCGCGGTTCGGTCTGGACCCACCTCGACCACGCCGGGCCGGAGTGGGACGAGGGGTTCAGTCTGCGGCGGCCGCGAGCCGGAGTGACGCGGAGTTCATGCAGAATCGTTCTCCGGTGGGCGGCGGGCCGTCGTCGAAGACGTGGCCGAGGTGCGCCCCGCAGCTCGCGCAGGTGGCCTCGGTGCGAACCATGCCATGGGACCGGTCCACCGTGCGCCGCACCCGCTCGGGGTCGATCGACTCCCAGAAGCTCGGCCAGCCGCACCCGGCGTCGAACTTGGTCGCCGAGGTGAACAGCTCCGCGTCGCAGACCACGCAGTGGTAGGTGCCGGGGGTGGTCACGTCCCAGTACTCCCCGGTGAACGGTCGCTCGGTACCGGCGTGCTGGGTGACCTGGTACTGGATCGGCGTGAGCCGGGCTCGGAGCTCCTCGTCGGACGGTCGCGCAGTGCTCATCCCCTCATCATCCACCCCCACCACCCCCACCCGCCACCTGACACGCGCAGGCTGTCACCCAGCGCGAGCGATCGGACATGGAACCGCGGTGCGACGACCGCCTCCCGGCGTTCGGACCGGCGCGGGTCAGGCAGGTCTGGGACCGCCGGCCGCATCGCGCAGGCGCTCGAGCTCGGGATCGGTGTTCCACACGGCCTGGAGCCCACCGTCGTCGAGCCGCGACCCGATGATCTGCAGCGCGATGTCGTGGCGCACGTACTCGGCGGCCACGAGCGCGACGGCCGGATCGTCGCTCCACATCCCCCAGACGTCGTGCTCGTCGATCCCGCCGATCAGCACCGCGTGGTGATCGGCGACCACGGTGAAGATCTTGCGCCCCAGCCGTGCGAGCACGACGTCGGGCGCGGAGTAGCGATGCTCGTACACGCGACCGACCGGATCGTCGAGCGGACCGAAGGCCACCATCGACACGTCGACCCCCCGATCGACGGCCGCGGTGAGCGGAGCTCGCAACGCCTCGACCTCGTGCGGCCAGAGCGACGCGAAGAGCGTGTGCTGGGCCTGGGCGACGACGTCGCCGGCGCGCTCGAGCACCCGGTCGAACCCGTGGACGTGCTGGACGAGGTGGGCATCGCGCGCACCGCCGAGACGTGGGAGCACATCGGCCAGCCCGTCGATCGTGCCGCTCAGCTCACGACGCAGTCGGCCGATGAGGTCGTCGACCGGGAGCGCCACGTAGTCGGCACCACCCGAGGGACCCTGCACCTCGAACGCAGCGCCGCGGGCCACGAGCTTGCCCAGCGTCTCGTACACGGTGCTGCGCGGGACCCCCGAGGCCTTGGCCACCTCGTAGCCGTTCAACGGGCCGGTGGCGGCGACCAGCGCGACGTAGGCCTTGGCCTCGTAGCCCGACATCCCGGCTGCCTTGAGCAGCTCCACTGCCCGCTCGTCGTGCACGGGGCGCAGGGTAACCGCCGGGCCCACACCGAGGCGTCGTCAGACGGCTAGCGACGCGAGGGCCCTGCGGCTACGGTACGCGGCGGCGCGGCCGTTGGGGCCGCCTGCATTGAGGGGGAATCCATGACACGACGCGATCGTTCGACGCGGCGCCTCGTCCTGAGCGCGCTCGTCGCTTCGAGTCTCGTACTCGCCGCGTGCGGCGGTGACGACGACGGCGACACCGACGCACCGGCCACCACCGCGGCACCCGATGCCGGCGGTGAGACCACCGACGCACCCGAGGCCACCGACGCACCCGATGAGGGCGGCAGCGGCATCTCCGCCGAGGCCCAGGCTCGCGTCGACGCCTTTCTGCAGCCCGTGACCGAACTCCCACTCAGCGAGCCGGTGGCTCTCGAGTCCGGCG
>CAYRXQ010000028.1:3660-19487 GCA_964428115.1 uncultured Ilumatobacteraceae bacterium | reverse complement strand
CTGCAGCCCGTGACCGAACTCCCACTCAGCGAGCCGGTGGCTCTCGAGTCCGGCGTCGACCTGTTCTATGTCCAGTGCAGCGTGGCCGTTTGCGCCGAGATCGCCATCGGCATCGAGGCCGCCGCCGAGGCAGCCGGTTGGAACTTCCAGACCGCATCCCACCAGGACACCCCTGACACCGTGGCGTCGGCCTTCGACGCGGCGATCGCGGCCCAGCCCGACGTTGTGCTCACCAGCGGCAACCCGCGCGAGTGGTTCGCCCCGCAGCTCGAGACCCTCGACGAGCAGGGGATCCCGGTGGTCGCGTGGTCGCTGCCCGAGGGCTACGAGCCGGGTGACGGCATCTCGGCCAACCTGCTGACCCAGGACGACTACTACTTCTACGGGGTGCTGATGGCCGACTACGCGGCCAGCCGCACCACCTCGGGCGAGGTCCTCTTCGTCGGCCTGCCGACGTTCCCGGTGCTCTCGATCGTCCAGGAGGGCTTCGAGGCCGAGATCGCGACTGCATGCCCCGACTGCAGCGTGAAGGTGGTCGAGGTCGCCGTGACCGATCTCGGCACCAACCTGCCCGGCCAGATCGTGTCCGAGCTCCAGTCCAACCCGTCGCTCGACATGATCACCTACGCGTTCGGCGGCATGCTCTTCGGCGTCCCCGAGGCCATCGAGGCCGCCGGGCTCGGCGACCAGGCCGAGGCCGTCTCGCAGGCCGGCGGTCCGCTGAACTTCGGCTACATCACCGCCGGCACGCACCAGGTGGCCGAGGTCGGCATCGCATCGGAGCTGCTGGGCTGGCGGGCGATCGACGCCGCAGCGCGCATCCTCGCCGGCGAGGGGCCGGGGCGTGCCGACACCCCCGAGACGGCCGTGGTCGACGGGCGCCCCGACATCCTCTCGGGTGGCCTGCCGCTGCAGATCCTCGAGGCCGGATCCATCGACGACCCGGCCGCGCTGTGGCCGGGCGTGGTCGGGTTCCAGGACCAGTTCTCGGCACTCTGGGGTCTGTGACCGGTCTGCCGGCCCCGACACCACGATGATCCGGCGATGACCGACGAGGAGGAGCGGCCGAGCGCGGGTGCGACCACCCGCGCCCCCGAACCGCTCCTCCTCGTCTCGTCGCTCTCCAAGACCTACCCCGGCCAGGTCGCCCTCGATCGGGCCCGGCTCGAGGTGCGCGCCGGCGAGGTGCACGCACTGGTCGGTCAGAACGGCTCGGGCAAGTCCACCTTCATCAAGCTCCTCGCCGGCTACGTCCAATCCGATCACGGTGCTGAGGTCCACTTCGACGGCCAACCCGTCGATCTGTGGCACGACCACCACCTCCGGGAGCGCATCCGGGTCGTCCACCAGGACCTCGGCCTGGTCCCGACGCTCTCCGCCACCGAGAACCTCGGGCTCGGGCGCGGCTACCACACCGGGTTCGGTGGGCGCATCCGGTGGCGCAGCGAGACTGCCCGCGCCCAGGAGCTGCTGCTGCGCTTCGGTCTCGCGCCCGACGTCCGCCAGCCCGTCGCGACCCTGTCGGCCGCCGAGCGCGCCGCGGTCGCGATCGTTCGCGCCCTGCAGGACTGGGACACCGAACGCCCCGGCCTGCTGATCCTCGACGAACCAACTGCGTCGCTCGATCGCGCCGAGGTCGACGCGCTGTTCCGTGAGGTCCGGCGCGTCGTCGAGGCCGGCGCCGGCGTGCTGTTCGTGAGCCATGTGCTCGAAGAGGTCCTCGAGCTCGCCGACCGCATCACGGTGCTGCGCGATGGCGCCGTCGCCGCGAACGGCATCCCGGCCGGGGAGCTCGACGAGCCCTCCCTCGTGGAGCTCATCGTCGGCCGCCCGATCGGCGACCTGTTCCCCACCACCCCCACCCGCACCGGTCGCCCGATGCTCGAGGCCGAGACGGTGTTCGGGATCACGCTGCGCGGTGTGAGCCTCAAGGCGCACCGCGGCGAGGTCCTGGGCATCGCCGGGCTGGTCGGCTCGGGCCGCGACGAGCTGCCGAGCGCGTTGTTCGGCGCCACGCCGCGCTTCGCCGGCAAGGTGCTCGTCGACAAGCAGAAGGTCTTCGCCTCGCCCCGCGATTCGGTCCGGGCGGGCATGGCCTTCGTCCCCGCCGACCGTAAGTCCTTCGGGCTCGACCCCGAGGAGAAACTCGTCGAGCACATCCCACTGCCACGCCTCGGCCCACTGCAGCGCCACGGCCGCCTGAGCCACGGGGCGGCGCGTGCCGAGGTGGCCGATTGGGTCGAACGGCTCGAGGTCCAACCACCGCTGCTCGACCGGCGCATGGAGAAGTTCTCCGGCGGCAACCAGCAGAAGGCCGTCCTGGCCAGATGGTTGCGAACGGAACCGAAGGTGCTGCTGCTGGACGAACCGACCCAGGGCGTCGACGTCGGCGCCAAGGCCGCCATCTACACGCGCATCGCCGCAGCCGCCGCCGACGGTATGGCGGTGATCGTGGGCTCCTCCGACTCCGAGGAGCTGGTGCACCTGTGCGACCGCGTCCTGGTGATGCGCGCCGGCGCGATCGCCGCGGAGCTGTCGGGCGCCTCGCTCACCGAGGAGCGCCTGGTGGCCGAGACGCTCGGCGCCACCAGCAACCGACGCACCATGCGCCTGGCACGCGAGGCGGTGCTCACCAAGGTGATCCGCTCCGACGACGACGTCGAACCGGAGCCCGAGGCACCGGTCGCGCCCGTCCTCGCCTCTGCGCGGCCACCGCTCCCGGCACGCGGCGGCCGTCTCGGTGCGTGGTTCCGCCGAGCGGTCACCCGGCTGCGGTCCGACGAGCCCGCGCTCGGCCCCGACTCCTACTCCTCACCCGACCACCGACCCCCACGACCGGAGCAGCCAGCATGACCGGCGCCCCCCTCGACATCGACGACCGCACCGGCGAGGTCCGGACCCGGCTCGTCCTCGAGAAGAACAAGCTCACCCGCCGCCACCGTGTCCGACGCAAGCGCGTCGAGCGCTCCAAGCGTATCGACAGCCGCTTCGACACCCGAACCTCGCCGTTCAAGTGGAAGAAGCTGCATCCGCGCAACGTCGGTGTCGTCTACCTCTACGTCCTGATCTGGGCGGTGTTCACGATCTGGGTGTCGGAGACCTGGCTCACCTGGCTCACCCACCGGTCGGTGCTGAACCAGAATGCGATCCTCGTCGTGGTGGCCCTCGGCCTGCTCGTCCCGCTCGCCGCCGGCGTGTTCGACCTGTCGATCGCCGCGACGATCTCGGCCTCGGCGGTCCTCGTGTCGTGGGGGCTCGTCGAGCAGGGGTGGTCGATCCCGGTGGCGATCCTCGCGTCGATCCTGCTGGGGGTGGTGGTCGGCGCGGTCAACGGGTTCCTGGTCGTGAAGATCAAGATCGACTCGTTCATCGCGACCCTCGGCATGAGCTCGATCCTCGCCGCGTTCGCGGTGTGGCGGTCCAACAACCGCTCGATCCTCGGCTTCCCCGACGGGTTCAAGTCGCTCACCACCGAGCTGGCCTGGGGCGTCAACAAGACCGTCCTGTACGCGCTGGTGATCGCGGTCGCACTGTGGTTCGTGCTCGAGCACACTGCTCTCGGTCGGTACCTGTTCGCCACCGGCGGTGCCCGTGAGGCCGCTCGACTCGCCGGCGTGCAGACCGACCGTTACGTCTGGGGCTCGCTGGTCACCTCGGCGACCTTCGCTGCCCTGGCCGGAGTGCTCCTGGCCTCGCAGTTCGGATCCACACAGGCACAGTCGGGCACGCCCTACCTGCTACCGGCCTTCGCCGCGGCGTTCCTCGGGTCGACCCAGTTCAAGCGACGGTTCAACGCCTGGGGTGCGGTGCTCGCCGTGTTCGTGCTCCAGTCGGGCGTCAAGGGCCTGCAACTCGCCGGCGTCGGGACCACCTGGATCGAGAGCTTGTTCTTCGGCGTTGCGCTCATCGTGGCGGTCGGCTTCTCCTCCTACCGTAAGCGGGTCCACGGTGGCCAGCGCCGCTGGTGGCGGCGCGAGGAGAGCGGCCCGGAGTACTTCCTCGGACGCCTCCTCGGCTGGGGCACTCCCAAGACCGAGCAATCGAAGAAGAACGCGGACGAGTGGTGGTACGACCCCGCCGACCGCGAAGGTCACCACCTGAAACCATGACCGCCAGATGGTGTTGTCAGACACCATCGCGACCGGATCGAACTCGAAAGGACCCGGACCATGAGCCTCGTCGGCGCCAAGGTGCTCCGCAAGGAAGACCCTCGCCTGCTGTCGGGACGGGGGACGTTCGTCGACGACCTCGCTCCCGCGCGCTGCGCGTTCGCGGAGTTCGTCCCCTCGTCGGAGGCGCACGCTCGCATCGTGTCCATCGACGCACGGGCCGCGCTCGCCATGGAGGGAGTCCTCGGCGTGTGGACCGCGGCCGACCTGGTCGACCACCCTGACATCCCCGGCGGCATGCCCGATCTCGAGCGGCCCGTGCTCGCCCGCAACGTCGTGCGGTTCGCCGGCGAACCCGTGGCCGTCGTGGTGGCCGAGGACCGTTACGTCGCGGCCGACGCGGTCGCTGCGATCGAGATCGAGTACGAGGCACTGCCCGCCGTCATCGGCATCGAGGATGCGACGGCACCCGACGCGCCGATCCTCCACCCGGCCCACGGGTCGAACATCGCCACCGTGGTCCCGACGATGGACGACGTCGAGCGCGAGCTCGAACGGTGCGACGGTCGCGCCCACCTGCACCTGGTGAACCAGCGCTGCGTCGCGGTGCCGATCGAGCCGATGGCCTGCTTGGCCGACTGGGGGGTCGACGGGCTCACGATGTGGGCCACGTTCCAGGCCCCACACCACCTGCGCAACTACTTGGCCACCTGGCTCGACATCCCCCAGACGCAGTGCCGCGTCATCGCCCCCGACGTCGGCGGCGGCTTCGGCTCGAAGATCGTCTGGTATCCCGAGCTGTTCCTCGCGCCCCTGCTGTCCAAGTGGACCGGTCGGCCGGTCAAGTTCTGCCAGACGCGCGGCGAAGCGATGGTGCAGATGGCACACGGCCGCGACCAGGTCCACGATCTCGACATCGGCTTCGACCGCGACGGCACGATCAAGGCGCTGCGCTTCGTGATCAGCCAGAACCTCGGCGCCTACCCCGACCCGACTGGGCTCGGCCTGGCCGTGCTCACCTCGTGGATGGCGGCGGGCTGCTACCGCATCCCCAAGGTCTCGACCTCATTCCGCACGGTGTGCACCAACACCACCCCGGTGGCCGCGTACCGCGGGGCCGGCAGGCCCGAGGCGGCCTACTCGATCGAACGCATGGTCGACCTCGTTGCCCAGCGCACCGGGATCGACCCGGCCGAGGTCCGGCGCCGCAACTTCATCCCGCCCTCGGCCTTCCCCTACGAGACCCACAACGAGCCGGTGGTCTACGACTCGGGTGACTTCCCGCAGGCACTCGAGGAGTGCCTCCGCCTCGTGCGCTACGACGAGGTGCGCGCCGAGCAGGCCAGGCGTCGCGACGATCCCGACGCACCGCTCCTGGGCATCGGCCTGTCGTGCTGGCTCGAGATCGCCGGATTCGGCCCGAACGGCTCGCTCGAGGGCTTCGGCCACCTCGCCTCGTGGGAGTCGGCACAGGTCCGGATCCAGCCCGACGGTTCGGCCATCGTGTTCGCCGGGTCGTCGCCGCACGGCCAGGGCCACGAGACGACGTTCGCCCAGATCGCGAGCGACGAGCTCGGCATCTCGTTCGACCGGATCCAACTGCGGTTCGGTGACACCGCCACGGTGCTCCAGGGTGTGGGCACCATGGGCTCGCGCGGCGTGCCCACGAGCGGCTCGGCGGTGAAGGTGGCGTCGGGGCGGGTGCTCGACAAGGCCAAGAAGATCGCTGCCCACCTGCTCGAGGCCTCCGAGCACGACCTCGAGGTGCTCGACGACGCATTCAACGTCAAGGGATCCCCCGGCAAGAAGGTGAGCTGGGGTGACGTGGCATGGGCCTCGTTCCAGCCGCTGCGCCTGCCCCCCGAGCTGCAGGCCGGGTCGCTCGAGGAGCGGCTCTTCCAGGAGTCGCCCAACTTCTCGTACCCCTCGGGCGCGTACGCCTGCGTGGTCGAGATCGACCGGGACACCGGCGCCGTCACGATCCGCGACATGGTCCTGGTCGACGACTGCGGGACCGTCATCAACCCACTGCTCGCCGAGGGTCAGGTCCACGGCGGTGTCGCCCAGGGGATCGCCCAGGCGCTGTTCGAGAAGATGGAGTACGCCGACAGCGGCCAGCCGGTCACGGCCAGCCTGCTCGACTATCTCGCCCCGTCTGCGCCGGACCTCCCCGAGTTCACCGCCGGCCGGATCACCACGATCTGCCCGAACAACCCGCTCGGGGCGAAGGGCATCGGCGAGTCGGGTGCCGTGGGCGCGCCGGCCGCGGTGATCAACGCGATCGTCGACGCGCTCGCCCCGTACGGCGTGGAGCACATCGACATGCCCGCCACCCCCGAGAAGGTGTGGACCTTGATCCACGCCGCCACGAGCCAGGAGGTCCGCTGATGGCCCGTCACGTCCCCGTCTCGATCACCGTCAACGGGCGGCGCACCAGCCGCGAGGTCGACGCCCGGACCCTGCTCGTCCACTACCTGCGGGAGCACGAGCGGCTGACCGGCACCCACGTCGGCTGCGACACGTCGAACTGCGGCGCGTGCAGCGTGCTCCTCGACGGCGAAGCCGTGAAGAGCTGCACTGTATTGGCGGTGCAGGCCGACGGCCACGAGGTCACCACGATCGAGGGGATCTCTGGCCCCTACGACGGGTTCAGCGCCGTGCAGGAGGGGTTCCGGCAGTGCCACGGGTTGCAGTGCGGCTACTGCACCCCGGGCATGGTGATGGCCGCCACCAGCCTGCTGGCGGAGCAGCCCGACCCCACCCCACAGGAGATCCGCGAGGGCCTCGAGGGGAACATCTGCCGATGCACCGGCTACCAGATGATCGTCGAGAGCGTGCGTTGGGCTGCGGAGCACCCGACCCGCGCCACGTGAGCGATACCGTCGTGGCGTGACGACGGGCGCCGAGACGGGCGAACTCGACAGCGTGCCCGACGTGCCCCGGAGGCGACGCGTGCGATCGATCGTGCTGCGGCTCGTGTTCACGGTCGCGGCGCTGGTCGTCGCCGGCGTCGTGCTCGCCACGGTCTTCGACGACCTCGACTGGGGTGCGATCGTCGACTCGTTGCGGTCGCTCACCGACGCCGAACGCATCGCGCTGCTCTCGGGCACGGCGATGCTGTTCGCCGCCCAGGGCCTCGTGACCTCGTCGACCATCGAGCGGCTCCCGGTCCGGCGCGGTGTGCTCGCGTTCCTGGGCCCGGCAGCGGTCGCGTCGGTGATCCCCGGGCCGAGCGATCTGCCGGTTCGCTACCGGATGTACGCGAGCTGGGGCTACACCCCGACCGAGTCGGCCCTCGCCGTCACCGCCAGCGGGATCTTCAGCATCGGCACCAAGCTCGTCATGCCCGTGCTCGCGATCGTCGTGGCCGTCATCGCCGGGATCGGCCTGAACGACGGCGTGATGACCACGATCATCATCGCCGGGGTGGTGCTCGGCGTGCTGATCGCGATCACCGCCGCAGCGCTGGGCTCACCGCGGCTGACCCATGCGGTCGGCTCCGCCCTGCAGGCACCGTGGGAGCTGGCGGCGCGTCTGCTCAAGCGCAAGTCGGGTGAGCTGTCCTCTCGTCTGCTGGCCGGACGGGAGCAGGCGCTCGACCTGCTCCAGAGCCGGTGGCAGATCGCCACCTGGGCGACGTTCCTCTACTCGGCCGCGCAGATCGGCCTCATGGTGATGGCGATCCGCTTCATGGGCGTGCCTGCCGAGTCGCTCGGGGTGGCGGAGATCTTCGTGGCCTTCGGGATCGTGCAGGGGCTCACGGTGCTGCCAGTGACCGCCGGGAACGTCGGCGTGGCCGAGACCGGGTGGATCGCACTGCTGAGCGCGATGGCCGTCGTCGGCTCGGTGAACCAGATCACGGCCGCGGTGTTGATCTTCCGGATCCTCACCTGGCTCGCCGTGATCCCCCTCGGTGGCATCTCGATGCTGATCTGGCGGCGCGGGCTGGCCCAACAGCAGCGCCGTGCCGGCAGCACGGCGGCCGGAGTCGTGCTGCCCGATGGCGCGCTGCCCGGCGACGACGCGCTGCCGGCTGCCAGCCCGTCCGACGACACGTGATCGTGGCACCCGGCGTCCGAGTGCCGCATCCCGCGGCTCCCACTAGCGACTGCGAGGAGATCGACGCCGTCGGGATCGCGCAGGCGGTCAACGCCTGGACCTCGCTCGCCTACGTGGCGGTGGGTGTGGTCCTGTTGATCGGGGCGCGACGACGGCTGCGGCACCCGGCGATCGCACTCGGTCTGTTGGCGATCGCCGAGGGCATCGGTAGCGCGCTCTACCACGGTGACCCGGGTCCGATCGGCCAGTGGTTCCACGACGTGGCGTTCCTGGGGATGCTGGGCCTGCTCGCCGGCTGGCACCTCGGTCGGCTCCTCGGCGGCGCCGAGCTGGGCGCCTGGGTGGGTGCGGTCGGGGTGACCGCGGCGTCGGGGGCGCTCCATCCGTTCGCCTCCGGGGCGGTGAACGCCGGCGCCGTCGTGACGATCACCGTCACCGTGGTGGCCGAGCTGCTGGCCCGACGACGCGGCCTACCGGCCGTGTTCCGACCGGGGCTGCTTGCCGTGATCGTGGTGGCAGCGGTGACCTACGTGCTCGGGCGCACGGGGAGCCCGCTGTGCGACCCCGGCTCGATCGTGCAGTTCCACGGGCTGTGGCACATGGTGACCGCATTCGCCGCGCTGGTCTGGGCCGACCGGGCGCTCGCCGTGGCCGGGCCGGCGGTCGGTACGGGCGTCGGCCGGGGGGTGATCGAATTGATGGTCGGCCGGTTGGCGTTGCTGCTGTCCCGGGCGTTCCACCGGCGGATCGACGTGTCCGGACGGTCGCACCTGCCCGCCGACCGGCCGGTGCTGTTGGTCGTGAACCACGGCAACGGCTTCGTCGACCCTGTCGTGGTCGCCGGTGCGCTGCGTCGTCTGCCTCGGTTCATCGCCAAGGCGGCGCTGTGGAAGGTGCTCCCCGCGCGGCTGGCCCTCGACGCGCTGGCAGTGTTGCCGGTGCACCGCCGCGCCGACGGTGACGACCCGCACGGCAACGACCGCACCTTCACGGCCACCACCGCTGCGCTCGCCCGCCACGACACGGTGGCGATCTTCCCCGAGGGCACCACGGGTGATCGTGCCCGGCTCGATCGGGTCCGCTCGGGCGCAGCCCGCATGGCGCTCGGCGCCCGGGCGGCCGGGGTCCGCTCGATCGTCGTGGTCCCGATCGGGTTGGGGTTCGAGAGCCGGGTCCAGACTCGCAGCCGGGTCGCAGTGACCTTCGGGGCACCCCTCGACCTCGATCGATGGGTCGAGCGCTCTGGGCACCCCGCCGACCGGCTGCCCGACGAGGGCACCGACCGAGCGGCCGACGTGGGAGCCGATACGACGACCGACACGGGAGCCGGCGTGGCAACCGACGTTCCGACCGAGGTGGGAGCCGACGTGACGACCGAGCTGGCGACCGAGGCGGCCGATGCCGAGGCGACCGACACGGGGGCCGGCGTGGCAACCGAGGTGGGAGCCGAGGTGGCGACCGAGCTGGCCGCTGCCCAGGCGGCGGAGGTGGCGGCGCTCACCGAGGAGATCCGACGACGGCTCGCCGGTGTCTCCCCCGAGTACGACTCGGTCGACGAGCGTCAGCAGCTCCGGATGGCCGCGGCGGTGGCGCTCGCCGCCGAGCACCCCGCCGGCCGGACGCCGAGCTTCGGTCAGATCGAACAGCGGGCCGCACAGCTCGCGGAGGCGCCGGCGGCGGCGCGGGCCCGCATCGTCGAGGCGCTCGCCGACCATGCGCTGCGTCGCGAGATGGTCGGGCTCACCGACGCCGACCTGTCGCCGGGTCGACTGCGCCGAGCCGGGTGGCGCGTCGCAACCGCCGCGCTGATCGTGCTCCTGCTGGGACCGGTGCTGCTGACCGCCGCGCTGGTCCACCTCCCCGCGATCGCGCTGGTGCAGGTGGCCGTCGCTCGGGTGCAGTCCACCGCGACCAAGGGGACGGTCCGGGTGCTGGTGGGCCTCGTCGCCGGGCTGCTGACGTGGTGGCTGTATGCGTTCGTCGTGGCCGACGGGACCGTCGCCGTCCTCGTGGCAATGGCCGTGTTCGCTGCGTCGGCAGCCCTGGCGCTGGCCACCTCCACCTGGCTCGTCGAGGCGCTGGCGAACCTGCGCAGCGCGTTCCGCGTCCACGACCGGCGGGCCTTCCTGCCCGGCCTGCTCGCCACCCGCGACGCCCTCGTCACCACCGTCCAAGACGCGACCTGACACGCGCACGCTGTCCCCCAGCGCGACGAATCGGGCATGGAACTGGGCGATCGCGCCCGATCCCGAGCGACTCGCCGAGGTTCCGTGTCCGATCTGTCGCGCTGGGTGACGGTCAGCGCGTGTCAGGTCGGGAGGGGGCGTCGAAGCGGACGGGGTAGCGGCCGAAGACCTGGCGCGTGGTCGACCTGTCGAGGGCCGCCGGATCGTCGGGATCCGGACGGGCACCTGCACGGAGGACCACCCCGGCCATCACCGTGATCGACCCGACCAGGTGCGCGGCCAGCGGATCCCCGGGATGGAGCGCCAGGCCGCCGGCGAGCTCCTGGCCCAGACAGGCGTGCACCCCGTGGCCGAAGCTCAGGCCCCACGGCGTCACGTCCTCGGGCAACGGACGGTACGCATCGAATCGGTCGGCATCGTCACCGAACACTTCCGGATCACGGTTGACGGCGACCATGTCGATCGCCACGTCGGCGCCGGCCGGCAGCACGGCACCCGACCGGAGCGGGACGTCGGCCAGCACGTGGCGGGCCGTGACCGGGCTCGCCGGGTGGAGCCGCAACGACTCGTGCACGAAGCGCTGCAGCTCGAGCGCGTCGGTGGCGAGCCGGGCCCGATCCTCGGGATGCTCGGCGAGCCACTCGAAGACGTGGTGCATGGCGTGCACGAACTGGTTGGAAGTGGAGTGCGAGCCGACCCACGGGAAGTAGGCCACCTCGCGGAGGACCACCTCGGGCGGGAGCTCGAGCCGATCCTGGTTTCGCACGAGCGTCATCAGCACGTCGCGCGGCAACTCCTCCTCGGCCAGCGCTCCGTGGTCGAAGGCCCGTGCCAACGCCTCCCGGCGGGTCAGCGACCCCGTGAACCAGCGGCGCTCGAACTCCTCGACGGCCTGGTCGCCCTCGGCCACGATCGCGTCCTTGTCCCCGGTCGCGTGCGCCACGGTCGAGGCTCGTGCGAGCCGGTCCATGAGGCCGTACAGCTCGTCGATCTCGTCGTCGTCTCCCCGGTGGAGATCCACGCCGGCGACCCCCAACGACAGGGTCAACATGGTCCGTCGGGCGAGGGGCAGGAGGTCGCCACGGCCGGCCGCGAGCGCGGGTGCGAGCACTCGGGTGATGATGCCGGGTATCACCTCGGCCTCGTACCAGGCGAAGGTGTCCCGCCGGAACAGGCGGTTCTCCAGACGGCGTCGGGCCAGGTGATCAGGCCCGTGGAGGTTCACCACGACCCCGTGCATCAGGTGGTCGCCCTCGTCGTAGAGGGCCTGGCGGAGCTCCTTGCTGCGGAACGCGTCGCGTGCGTCCGCGTACGTCGTTAGGCGAATCACGACTACCCCCTTCCCGGTGCACTCTAGGCTCGGTAGGGTCACGCCCGTGCCAGCCCGCCGGTCCGTCCTCGTCACTGGCGCCGCCGCCGGGATCGGGGCGGCGATCGCCCGTGCGTTCGTCGCCGACGGTGATCGGGTCGCTGCGCTCGACGTCGTCCCACCGGCCGATCCGAGCGATCCGGGGTGGGGTGACGCCGTCCACCTCACCGCCTCGGTGGCCGACGAGACCGCGGTCCGCGCCGCCTTCGAGTCGTTCGGCACCCCCGACATCGTGGTGAACAACGCCGGCATCGTCCGCTTCGGTCCGCTGCTCGATCTGCCGGCCGACTCGTGGCGGGCAGTGCTCGAGGTCAACCTCACCGGCACCTTCCTCGTGGCGCGCACCGCGGCGGCCCGCTGGATCGCCGAGGGCCGATCGGGCGCCATCGTCAACGTCACCTCGATGAACGGCGTCGCGGCCGGTCCCAACGCCGGTGCGTACGGCTCCTCGAAGGCCGGAGTGGCCCTCCTCACCACGCAGATGGCCCTGGAATGGGGGCCGCACGGGATCCGGGTGAACGCGGTCGCCCCCGGCCTCATCGACGCCGGGATGTCCGAGCCGATCTACGCCGATCCGGCCACCCGCGCGGCGCGGGAGTCGAAGGTGCCGCTCGGCCGGCTCGGGACGTCAGACGACATCGCCGCTGCGGTGCGCTTCCTCGCCTCGGCCGACGCGGCCTACATCACGGGCCAGAACCTGGTGGTCGACGGCGGGGTGACCGGATCGGTCATCGCCCACCTGCCCCGCCCTGCGGCGGTCGACTCGGTGGGGCATCGCTGATGGCAACGGTGCTGGTGCTGTCGGGCGGGCCCGATCACGCCCACGACTTCGCCGCGACCGGGGCTGCGCTCGTCGCGGTGCTGCGCGCCGCTGGTCACGAGGTGGCACGCACCGACGATCCCGATGACGCGGCCGAACGGCTCGCGACGGAGCGACCAGATGCGCTGGTCGTCAACGCGTTGCGCTGGCAGATGCACGGCGATCGGTACGACCCGTGGCGCGCTGCGTGGGCCTACACCACCCCGGTCGCCACGCGCCGGGCGATCGACGACTTCGTGCGCGGGGGCGGCGGGCTGGTCGGCAACCACACGGCCTCGATCTGCTTCGACGACTGGCCGGAGTGGGCCGATGTCCTGGGCGGCGCCTGGGACTGGGAACGCTCCTCGCACCCGCCGCTCGGGCCGGTGCGAGCCGATCGGACCCCTGAGGGCCGCGATCACCCGGTCACCGCGGATCTGCACGATCACCTCGAGCTGGTGGACGAGGTCTACGGCGATCTGCAGTTCGCCACCGAGGTCGAGGTGCTCGCCACCGCCCGCCGCACGGCCGAGGACACCGCCCAGCCCGTCATCTGGACGCACCGCCACGGCGACGGCCGGGTCGTCTACGACGGGTTCGGCCACGACGTCACGTCGCTCACCGATCCGCACCATGCCCAGCTGCTGCTCCGGGCCGTCGACTGGGTCACGGAGGCACGCTGATGCGACCGATCGAGGGGATGTCGATGCTCGTCACGGGCGGCGGCTCGGGCATCGGCGAGGGCATCGCAAGGCACTGCTGCGCCCACGGCGCCCTGGTCACGATCTCGGGTCGACGGGCCGACCGCATCGCGACCGTGGCCGACTCGATCGGTGAGCGCTGCCGCGCCGTGGTCGGCGACGTCACCGTGGCCGCCGACCGCACGGCGATGATCGCCGCCGCCGTCGAGCACGGCGGTGGCCGGCTCGACACCCTCGTGAACAACGCCGGCAACATGTACCGCGGACCGCTCGCCGAGCTCGACGAGGCCGAGCTCCTGGCTGTCTTCCACGCCAACGTGGTCGGCGGGATGATGCTGACCCAGACCGCGCTGCCCCACCTCGTCGCCGCCCGGGGTGCGGTGGTCTTCATGGGGTCGGTGCACTCGCAGCGGGCCTTCCCGGGGGCGTCGCCGTATGCCGCGACCAAGGGCGCCGTCGAGACGCTCACCGGGGTGCTCGCCGCCGAGCTCGGCCCACAGGGGGTCCGGGTCTCCTGCGTCCGGCCGGGCGCGGTGTTCACCGAGATCAACCAGCGCGCCGGGCTGTTCGACGACGAGACCGCTCTGGCACGCCTCGAGGGCCTCGGTCCGGCCCATGCGCTCGGGCGCATCGGCACGGTCACCGAGATCGCCGAGGCCGTGGAGTACCTCGCCCGTGCCGAGTGGACCACCGGCGGGGTGCTCACCGTCGACGGCGGCCTCGCACTCGGCGTCACCAACGCCTGACCAGCATCCGCCACACCCGCCCGCCGCCGTCCGAACGACCGACACCCGACACAGCCGACCGACCGACTCAGCCAGCCCGCCAGCTCACCGCACCAGGGGGACCGCGATGACCGACCAGCAGCAGCCCACACCGGAGATCGTCACGATCACGACCTTCGAGGAGGCCAAGGACACCTACCGTCAGAAGGAGCTGCGTCAAGCGCTCTACGACGCCGGCGAGGTCGTGATGGCCGACGTGCTGGTGAACCTGCACGGGGCCGAGCACCGCGACCGCCGGCGCCTCGAGAACCGGCTGTTCCGCCGCGACACCTTCGAGCTCTACGAGCGCGAGCTCTTCCCGCCCATCATCGCCGAGACCTTCGCGCCGCATCTCGCCGCCGGGCGCGCCGAACTGGTGGAGCTCGGCCACCAGTTGATGATGAACCTGGCCGCGCTCACCGCCGGGGTCGACCGCCCGCTCGGCACCCCGGAGGAGACGTTCCGCCTCTACGACTACCTGATGCGGTTCATCGAGGGAGCGACGCTCGCCCACTACACCGGCGACCGCGAGGCCAAGCGCGACGAGATCGCCGGCAAGCTCCACGAGTTCGACACCGAGTTCGTCACCCCGTCGATCGAACGCCGCCGTGCCCTGCTCGCCGCGGGCCACGAGCTCCCCCGTGACGTGCTGAGCGTGCTGCTCACCAACCAGGACGACCTCCACCTGCCGCACGACGTGGTGGTCCGCGAGGTCGCGTTCTACCTCCTGGCGGGCGCCCACACCTCGGCCACCGCGTTCACCCGCGTCACCCACAACATCCTCAAGTGGCTCGACGCACACCCCGAGGACGCCGAGGCCGTGCGCACCGACCGCATGTTCGTGCAGCGGTGCACGCACGAGACCGTGCGGCTCCAACCGTCGAGCCCTGTGGCGATGCGCTGGGCGCTCGCCGACATCGAGCTCAAGAGCGGCCGACAGATCCCCGAGGGCGCCAAGGTCGTCATCGACCTGCTCTCGGTCAACCGGGATCCGTCGGTGTTCGGCGACGACGCCGACGAGTTCGACCCGCACCGCGCCACCCCCGACGGCGTGCCGGCCTACGGCCTGTCGTTCGGCTCCGGGATGCACGCCTGCATCGGGCAGGACCTGGCGGCCGGCCTGGTCGTCCACCCCGACACGATCGAGTCCGAGCACCTGTTCGGGCTGGTGCCCGAGGCCGTGCAGCTGCTGTTCGACCACGGGTGCCGGGCCGATCCCACCGATCCACCCGAGATGGACGAGTCGACCACCCGGCCGTACTTCGGGCGCTACCCGGTGCTGCTCGGCGGCTGATCCGCGGCCTGCGCCCGCAGCACCCGTCGCGCCGCGGCCCCGAGCAGCCCGGCGCGCTCGGCCGGCGTCGTCGCGGCCGTCAGCCGGTCGGACTGCACCTCGACGCTCACCGTCACGTGGGCGGGCACCGTGGCGAGCAGCGCCCCGAGCGGCAGCGCGCCCTCGCCCGGCGGCAGCCGATCGTGGCGCGCCTCGTGGAGGAGATCGGCCGGCGCAGCCAGCGGCGCGTCGCAGAGCTGCACCCAGCCGAGCCGACCCGAGGCGACCAGGGCGGTGAGCTCGTCCTCACCGGCCCCGACCCGTACGTGGTGCAACAGATCGGCGACGACGGTCGCGCCGGTCACGGTCGCGGTGCGGACCGCAGCGATCGGACCGGCGGGCATGGTCCAGGCCATGTACTCGCAACCGATCACCACCCCGGCGGCAGCCGCCCGCTCGACCGTCTGGGCCACGAGCGCGTCGGTCGCCACGGGATCCGGATGGTCCGAGACCACCAGCAGCCGGCCGGCGCCCAGCTCGACCGCCCCCTCGAGCAGCGCCTCGAGC
>CAYRXQ010000028.1:0-3560 GCA_964428115.1 uncultured Ilumatobacteraceae bacterium | reverse complement strand
GACGGCGACGACATCGCGGTCGAGTCTGGCCGACGGCTCGCGAGCCGGCCACGCCCTGGGCCACACTGCGGACATGATCGACGTCCACGCCCACGCCGTGCTCGAGGGGATGCTCGGCTGTGCCGGCCACTACGGCCCCGAGCTCGGCATCGGCCCCGAGGGCCGGCCGCGGTTCCGCGTCGGTGACTACGTGCTCGACGGCGTCGACTACCGCGGCACCCCGTTCATGGACGTCGATCGCCGCCTCGCGCTCATGGACCACCTGGGCATCGAACTCCAGGTGCTCTCGCCGAACCCGATCACCTACTTCCACCACGTGGAGCCCGACGTGGCGCTCGAGGTCGCCCGGCGACACAACGACGACCTCGCCGAGACCGTCGCCCGGCACCCCGACCGGCTGCGTGGGTTCGCGCAGCTGCCGATGCAGGACATCGATGCGGCCGTGACCGAGCTCCACCGAGCCGTCACCGAGCTCGGCCTGCTCGGGCCGTACATCGGCACCGACTTCGGCGTCACCTTCGACGACCAGTTCCTCGATCCGTTCTGGGACGCCGCGGTGGAGCTGGACGTACCGGTGTTCATCCACCCCGCGCCGGCCGGGATCGACGGCCCGCTGCGCGATCCGCGGATCCGAGCGTTCGACCTCGACCTCTCGCTCGGCTTTCTCTACGAGGAGACCCTGACCGTCGCCTGCCTGATCTTCGGTGGCGTCCTCGACCGGCACCCGACGCTGGACGTGTGCCTCTCGCACGGTGGCGGGGCGGCCACGTTCATGGCCGAACGCCTGCACCACCAGGGCCGGACCCGGCCGTGGGCCCGCGAGCACCCGGTCGACTTCCTGGCCGGGCTGCGGCGGCTGTGGTTCGACCAGCACGTGCACGACGAACGGGCGCTCGAGGTGCTGCTGCACCGGGTCGGTCCGGATCACCTGGTGGTCGGCACCAATCTGGCCGGCTGGGACGCGCCCCACGAACCGGACGAGATCCCGCTCGTGGCCGACCACGACGCCAACGCACGTCGCCTGCTGCGCCTCTGACGGTGGTGGCACCCGGCGGTCGAGCGACCGTCAGATCTCGACGGGGTCGCCGTCGAGGCTGAGCCGGATCGCGCCGCTCGGACACTGCCGCGCCACGCGCAGGAGCACGGTGTCGTCGGGACGCGGTCCCGATGGATCGACGGTCGCGATCTCGTCGTCGTCGAACGTGAAGAACCCCGGGACCGACGCGACGCACTTTCCCGCGCTCACGCATTCCTCGGTGTCGATGTGGACCTCGTACGGCACGGCGGCGACACTACGCGGATGCCCATCGCCCTCGTGACCGGAGCGGCCCGTGGTCTCGGCGCCGCGATCGCGGATCGACTGCACCTCGACGGGTACGACGTGGTGCGAGCCGATCGAGAGCCCGGGCCCGACGGGGTGCACCTCGACATCACCGACCGGGCCGCGATCGACCGGCTCGCCGATCAGATCGGCAGCGTCGAGGTGCTGGTGAACAACGCCGGCGCCTGGCGGTTCGGCGCCCTCGAGGAGATCGGGGCCGACGACTTCCGCACGGTGCTCGAGACCAACGTGGTCGGCACCTTCCACTGCACGCAGGCCTTCGGCCGATCGATGCTGCAGGCCGGGCACGGGAACATCGTCAACATCGTCTCGATCGCCGCGACGGCGGCCAACCCCGCCGTGGGCGCCTACTCGGCGTCGAAGGCAGGGGTGGTCGCCCTCACGCGACAGACGGCGCTGGAGTGGGGGCCGCGGGGGATCCGGGCGAACGCGGTCGGGCCGGGCCTGGTGCCGACCCCGGGGACGGGCACCGTCTACGACGACCCCGAGGTGCGCGCCGTGCGGGCACGAGTGGTGCCCCAGCGCCGACTGGGCACACCCGCCGACATCGCCAACGTCGTGGCGTTCCTCACGTCTCCCGAGGCCGCGTACGTGAACGGCCAGGTGCTCTACGTCGACGGCGGATTGAGCCAGGCCTTGATGACGTTGCTGCCCCGACCCGCGGCGGTCGCCGGGCCGCAACTCTCGTCCCCGGCCACGGTCGTGTCCCGCCACCTGGCGGCGGTCCGTCGACTCGACCCCACCGGGATGTCGGCCGACTACGCGCTCGATGCGGTGCTGCGCCGCGGTGCGGATCGGTTCGACGGTCGCGAGGCGATCGCCGCGTACCTGACCACCGTCCCACACCGCCTCGGTGACGGCCGGCTCGACCTCACCGAACCGGCCGAGATCGCCAGCGACACCGTGGAGGTGCGTTGGTCGATCCTCGACCCCGACGACGGGCCGGCGCGGGCGAGTGGACGCGACGCCTACCGGGTGCAGGGTGGCTGGATCGTCGAGCAGACGGTCTCGCTCGACGACGACCGCGACTTCTGACGGCGCCCCGCGACGGAGGCCTGCACCCGCGCCCCGTCGACTGCTCCTCCGCGCCGTCCGACGTGCCGATCGCCCGGTGCTCAGACGGCGTTGGCGGCCCAGCCGCCGTCGACGTACAGCACCTCGCCCGACACGTAGGAGGCCCGGTCCGACAGCAGGAACTCGACCACCTCGGCGATCTCGGGTGGGTCCCCCACCCGGCCGAGCGGGACGCGGCCGGTGAGCCAGCGGACCTGCTCGGGATCGTCGAGCCGCTCGGCGGTCATCGGGGTGCGGATCGGTCCGGGAGCGATCGCGTTCGCCCGGATGCCGAGCGGTGCCCCCTCGAGCGCGACGGCGCGGGTGAGCGACGCGACGGCGCCCTTCGACGCGACGTAGTGGGCCTGACCCGGTACGGCGATGGTCGCGTTGACCGAGGTGATCGTGACGATCGAGCCACCTGCACGGCCCGCCGTGGCCGTCCGACGCCGAAGGAGGGCCCGGACCCCGAGCCAGGTGCCGGTGAGGTTGACGCGCAGGTGGCGCTCCCACGCATCGAGTTCGGTGTCGACGATCATCGAACGGGTCCGGATCCCGGCGCAGGCGACGAGCCCGTACACCGGACCGACCCGGTCGAAGAGCCGTTCCCAGGCAGCCTCGTCGGTCACGTCGAGGGGCACGATCCCGGTCGCCGGGTCGTCCGAGACGGTGTCGGACATGGTGTCGGACCCCGGGTCGCCGACGGTGTCGGACACCGCCAGGTCGCTCGCGATCACCCGCCAGCCCTCACGCCGCAGCACGTCGGCACACGCCGCGCCGATCCCCGATGCCGCCCCGGTGACGATCACCGTACGCCCGCCCCCCGAGCTCCGATCCCCCATGGGTGCCATGGCGGCCAGTGTCGCGCAGCCGCGGCGACCGCCACCGACCGGCGTCGCTAGAGTCCTGACGACGCTCGCTCCGATGCCGCTCCGAGCGGAGGACCACCATGCCCAGCACCCCGATCCTGCTCCATTCCGGTCGCCTCGTCGACGGCACCGGCGCCGCCCCGGTCGACGCCACCTCGGTGCTCGTCCACGGTGACGAGATCCTCGCGATCGGCCCGGCCGAGGGCGTCGCCGCCCGTGCACCCGAGGGCACCACGACGATCGACGCCACCGGCTGCACGATCATGCCCGGGCTCATCGACGCCCACTGCCACATC
>CAYRXQ010000027.1:15379-22585 GCA_964428115.1 uncultured Ilumatobacteraceae bacterium | reverse complement strand
TGCGACGCCCGCGAGATCTTCGCGACCCGCCGCCGGTTCCCGATGGCCGACGAGGTGCGCGTCACCTGGCCCACGCCGGTCTTCGACGAGCGCGGGCACGTGCTCGGCCCGCGCGACGCGGTGTGCATCCTCACCCACGACCCCAAGTTCGACGTCCCGGCGGTGCAGGGCGCGCTGTCGACCGCGGTCGGCTACATCGGCGTGATGGGCAGCCGGACCACGCACGCCCGGCGCCTCGAGCGACTGGCCGAGGCAGGGGTCGCCGACCCCGGCGACCTGACCCGGCTGATGTCACCGATCGGGCTCGACATCGGGGCTCGCACCCCGGAGGAGACCGCGATCTCGATCTGCGCGGAGATCATCGCCCGGCGCACCGGTCGCCATGCGCCGTCGCTGCGTGACGGCTCCGGTCCGATCCACGCCTGAGCGCCGGCCAGCGACACCGCCGGAATGGCCGCTCGGGTCAGCCTGCGTCGGGGGTGGGGTCGCCGAAGCGGACCGAGTTGCTGCGCCGGCTGGAGATGAACGTGATCTCGACCTTGCGGCCCGAGTAGGGCGAGTGCACGATGGCATCCCCGACGCCCAGGTACATCGACACGTGGCCCGGGTAGTAGACGAGGTCGCCGGCCTGGGCCTCCTCGCGGGTGACGGGCTCGGCCTCGCGGATCTGCGAGCCGCTCTGACGCACGAGCGTGACCCCGGCGCGACCCCAGGCATAGGTGGTGAGGCCCGAGCAGTCGAAGCCCACCCACTCCTCGGAGCGCATCGAGCGGTACGGCACGCCGAGCTGGGTGATCGCGGCCAGCAGGGCGTGCTGGTTGTCGGGATCCGCCGCAGCCCAGGAGCGACGCAGCTCGCCGGCGTCGAGCCCGAGCTCGGTCGCGGCAACGGTGGCCGCCGCGTCGCGGGTGCGGACGAACTCCACGTAGTGGTCGGGATCGGCGTCGGCCTCCCATTCGCCGAGTGCGCCGAGGGCCTCGATGGCGAGGCCGGCGAGCTCGGGCGAACTCGAGTAGGCGGTCGCAGCCGAGACGGATCCGTCGGCGAGGAGTGGGGTGGCCATCAGGGGCACGGAGCTCGCCGCCGCCACGAGGACGATGACGAACCGGCGGATGGCGTGCGGCACGCAGATGCGGTGATGTGTGGTCATGGCTCGGTGTCGGGCCACGAGGGCCACCCGCTCGACCAGGGCATCCGCCCCGGTGTCACGGGTCCGTAATGTAACGACATCGAATCGTAAAGAACAACTCCATCGTCATCGTTTCGTCATGTGACCGTCATCGCATTGACGGGCATGATCGACCCGTGCACCCCGCTGACCCCGAGTTCGCCCAGCCCGTGACCGGCGAACCGCTCACCGTGGCCATCCTGCTGGCGGCGGGCGCCGGGTCGCGGTTCACCGGTCCGGTCCACAAGTTGCTGGCCCCGCTCGACGACTCCACCGTGGCCGAGCACGCCATCGACGCGGCCGTGCGATCCCGGATCGGGCCCGTCCTCGTCGTCACCGGAGCGGTGCGACCGCCGATCCCGCCCGGGGCGGTCCCGGTGCCGAACCCCGACTGGGCCGAGGGTCAGGCGAGCTCGCTGCAGCGCGGGATCGCAGCGGCCCGCGCGCTCGGCGCCACCGCCGTGGTGGTCGGTCTGGCCGATCAACCGGGCGTCGCACCCGAGACCTGGGAGGCACTCGCCCGGTCTCGCTCACCGATCGCCGTGGCCACCTACGACGGTCGCCGCGGCAACCCGGTCCGCCTGCACGCCCACGTCTGGCCGCTCCTGCCCCACACGGGCGACGAGGGCGCACGCGGCATCATCCGGGGACATCCCGAACTCGTGGAGCCTGTACCCTGCCGGGGTTCGGCGACCGACATCGACACCGTGGAGGACCTGCAACGATGGCAGAGCAACTCGTCAACGAATTCACCGTGAACCGCCCGATCGACGAGGCGTGGCCGGTGATCTGCGACGTGGAGCGCATCGCCCCGTGCCTGCCGGGCGCGCAGCTGCAGGAGATCGAGGGCGATTCCTACCGCGGCGTGGTCAAGGTCAAGCTCGGCGCCGTCACCACCCAGTTCAAGGGTGAGGCCCACTTCGTGGAGCGCGACGACGTGAACCACCGTGCCGTCCTCAAGGCCGAGGGCCGCGACACCGGCGGGCGCGGCAACGCCGCCGCCGACATCATCGCCGAGGCCACGGCGCTGTCGCCCACGAGCACCCGGTGCGTCGTGACCGCCGACCTCCACATCACCGGCAAGGTCGCCCAGTTCGGGCGCGGGATCCTGGGTGACGTGAGCAAGAAGCTCATGGCCCAGTTCGCCGCGAACCTCAACACCATGCTTGACGAGCAGGGCGCGCCGGTCGCCGAGTCGACGGCCGCAGCACCCGCTGCCGAGCCCGAGGCGACCACCATCGAGGCCGCCCCCGACGCGCCGGACGCGCCCGCTGATGGCGGCGCCGCGGTGAGCACCGAGACCACCGGGGCCACCGATACCACCGAGGCGCCGGCCGACGACGCACCGGCAGCGCCGACCGTGCGCAAGATCGAGGGGCCCGCGACCGAGCCGGTCGACCTGGCCGGGATGGCCGGCCCGGCCCTCGCCAAGCGGGTCGGGCCCGTGCTGCTCGCCCTGCTCCTGGCCTGGTTCCTGCTCCGCCGTCGCCGCGACTGAACCGGACCGTTCCCCGTGCAGGACACCACGGCTGCCGATCTCGAGCGGGTCCAGGCGCTCCTCGGGCGCAAGCCGCTCGGGCGCTTCCAGGTCGTGGTCCGCAACGACTCCGGCGACCCGGTGGTGATCCGCAACGAGCCGCTGCTCGATGACGGCACCCCGATGCCGACCCGGTTCTGGCTGATCGGACCCGCAGAGATCCGCGCCGTCGGACGGCTCGAGTCGGCCGGTGGCGTCGACCATGCCGAGCGGATCCTCGACTCCGAGGCGATCGCCGACGCGCATGCCCGTTACGCAGCCGAGCGCGATGCCGCACTGCCGCCCGACCATCTGGGTCCGACCCCCAGCGGTGGCGTCGGGGGCACCCGAACCGGCGTCAAGTGCCTCCACGCCCACTACGCCTGGCACCTCGCCGGCGGCGACGACCCGGTGGGGGCCTGGGTGGCCCGGGAGCTGGCCCTCGCCGCTGCCCCCCGACTCACCCTCGGCATCGACCACCTTCGCGTCGCACACGGCGACCGGTGGACGGTCGACGCATCGCTCGGGCTACGGGTGCTCGTCGACACCGAACTCGGTGCCGCCGAGCACCGTGCGCCCGATCCGGTCGGCCTGACCAATGCGATCGGCCTCGTCGGCGACCACCTCGCCGACCTGGCACTGCTCCATCCCGATCTCGTCGCCGCCGATCCGTTCGTGATCGACGGGGCGCCGGCCCGCACCCTCGCCCAGGTCGAGGTCGGCGGAGACCTCGTCGCCGAGCGGCTCGACCTGGCCCGCGACGCCGCCGAGGAGCTGTTCCGGACACTCGTCACCGAGTCGGCCACCGATCGCATCCACAACCCGGGCCTGCCCGCCGACGAGGTGCACACGGTCGTGGCCGCGGCCTGCACGCTCGTGGCCGCGATGCGCCGCCTCCACCTCACCACGGTCGTCCTCGACACCGACGGCACCGGGTTCGAGGTCGGGAGCTGACCGTGCGACATCCCTCGCGACTCGGTCGAGCCCCCTCACCCACCCGGCTGTACGGGCGTCGGGTCCTGTTGCGTCCGCTCGCCGCGACCGACTTCGGGGCCTGGAGCGAGGTCCGCCGCCGCAACGAGTCCTGGCTCGTCCCGTGGGAGCCGCAACGGCTGTCGGGTCACCCCGACCCCGTCCACGACGGCAGCGCGTTCGCCGCCCGCTGTGCGGCACGCGACCGCGACCGCCACGCCGACACGGGGTACGCCTTCGGGCTGTTCGTCGACCAGCACGTCGCCGGCGAGATCAACCTCAACAACATCGTGCGGGGCGCGATGCAGTCCGGGACCATCGGGTACTGGATCGATCAGGCGCATGCCGGCCACGGCTACGTGGCCGAGGGCGTCGTGGTGCTCACCCGGTTCGCGTTCGAGCAGTTGCACCTGCACCGACTCGAGATCTGCATCGTCCCGCGCAACCACAACAGCCGGAGCGTGATGGACAAGCTCGGGTACCGGTGCGAGGGGCTCGCCGAGCGGTTCCTCGAGATCGCGGGCGTCTGGGAGGACCACCTGCGGTTCGCGATCACGGCCGAGGAATGGCGAGACCGCCACGACGAGCTCGTGGCGGTCTGGTGCCAGCCGGACTAGCCGGCCCGGTCAGTCGTCGAGCGCGGGGCGGAAGGCCTCGGCCTTGGCACGGCGCACGTTGGAGCGCCGCTTCCACATCTTGGTCTTCCAGTGACGGCGAACCCGCGACTGCTTGGCGAGCTTGGTCTTGGCCACCTCTGCGTCGTGGTGGTGGACCGGCTTCCATCCGGTGCCCGGCTCGTGGACGTCGGCCGGATCGGTCCCGGCACTCACCTCGTTCGCGACCTGGTTGAGCTCGACCTGGATCCGGTGTCGCTCGCCGTGGGCGTGAGCTCGCAGCTCCTGCTTCGGCGGCAACAGCACCTCGTCGGATCGGTGGCGCTGACTCATCGGGCTACCTCCCTTTCGGAATCGGTATGGCTCCCCCTGTGCGCCTGACCATAGCCCACCCGAGGATCGGGGGTCACGGGTCTTTGGTCAACTGTTCGACGCCCGCCGTTCGCTCGGTGTCCGGCCCCGGTTCACTTGCTCGAGATGCGGGCCTGCATGGCTGCGAGCCGCTCGGCGAACCACGGCTGGCGCGTGCTCCACAGCTGCGGATCGAGCTCGCGGGCCACCGCGGCGGGGTGATCGGCGACCCCGGCCATGTCCTGGATGGTCCGCTTGGTCGCGATCGCGAGCTCGCGGGGCACCGAGGCGGCCCGGGCCGCGAGCTCGTGGGCCGCGGTGAGCAGCTGGTCGTCGTCGACGCAGCGGTGGACCAGACCGATCCGCTCGGCCTCGGCACCGTCGAGCACCTCACCGAACACCACCGCGGCCATCGCCGCCTGTGGGCCGACGATCCGGCGCAGCATCCAGGTGTGCCCGCCGCCGGGATGGATGCCCAACTGCAGGAACCGGGTGTCGAACTTGGCGCGACGCGCCGCGAGCCGCACGTCGCAACCGAGGGCGAGGTTCATCCCGGCGCCGACCGCGGCCCCGTTCACCGCGGCGACGGTGGGGAGCGGGCTGCGGGCGATGCGCAGGAACCCCTCGTAGATCGAGCCCAGCGACTCGGCGCTGGCCTCGGCGAGGTTGCCCAGGTTGGCACCCGCGCAGAAGGCCGGCGGCGCACCCGTGACGACGATCGCGCCGACGGCCTCGTCGGCCTCGATGCGGTCCATCGCGGCGATGATGTCGGCGACCATCGCGGCGGTGAGGGTGTTGCGCTCGGCGGGATGGTCGAGGGTCAGGGTGGCGACGCCGTCCGCGACGTCGAGTTGCACGTGGGCCATGTGGCCAAGTGTGACGCACACCGGTCCGCACGGCAGCACGGGCCGGCCCGGCGCCCGACCGGTAGCCTGCGCCGGGCATGCTCGACCACGTCTTCACCGACGCCATCAGCGCCCTGCGCGACGCCTTCGAGTCCGCGTTCCTCGAACGCCAGGCCTTCGAGGAGCACTTCCAGGTCGACGTGCTCCTCGGCGACACCACCTGGGAGACCAGCTACGGCCTCCCGGGCGAGGGCCAGCCACCGCGCGTCGTGGCCCACATCACGTTCGACTGGCCCACCTGGAGCCAGACGGCCTACCGCCGCTGGTACGTCGACGAGGAGCTCGAAGGGCTGCCGGCCATCGAGATCGAGATCGTGCTGCGGATCCAACGCCTCTCGGCTCAGCCCGATCCCGCGGTGCTGTTCGCAACGCTTCCGACCCACACGCCCCCGGTCGGCAGTGAGCGCCTCGAGCGGGCCGGGCTCACCGTCGAGATCGGCCACCCCGACCCCACCGACGTGATCGTGCCCGGCAGCGACGAGTCCGACCCGGAGTACGCCGTGGAGATCACCTACGAGGGGCTCTACGAGCTCGCCGAGGAGACGCTCGCCGACGGCTCCAGCACCCTGCTCGACGACCACTTCGGCGCGCTCGGCGGCTGGATCGCGTCGACGCTCGTGCGACTCGGCGATCTCGGCTTCGAGTACTTCCCCGCCGACGACGCCGACGACGACTGACCCCCGATCGGCGGATGCGGTCGGCGACCGCGTCCCACCTGCCTCGTCCGGGGACGGTCGGATCGCCCATCATGGGCCAATGGCCGACGATCCCGTGCTCTACGACGTGTCCGACCGCATCGCCACGATCACGCTCCACCGACCCGAGGCCCGCAACGCGCTCTCGAGCGAGGTGCTCGCACTCCTCCCGGTCCGGCTCCGCGAGGCCGACGCCGATCCCGAGGTCGACGTGATCATCCTCACGGGCACCGATCCGGCGTTCTGCGCCGGGCTCGACCTGAAGGAGCTCGGGTCGTCGGCGGGCAACCTGAGCGGGGGCTCCGGCGCCGACGGCACCCCGAACCGCGACGGCACCCGGGGGCCCTTCCCGGCTCTCGACACGCCGCTCATCGGGGCCATCAACGGGGTCGCCGTCACCGGCGGCTTCGAGCTCGCGCTCAACTGCGACTTCCTCGTGGCCTCGGAGCGGGCCAAGTTCGGCGACACCCACGCCCGCGTCGGCGTCATGCCGGGCTGGGGGCTCACCGTCCTGCTCCCCCAGGCCATCGGGGTCCGGCGAGCCCGCGAGATGAGCTTCACCGGCAACTTCCTGTCCGCCGAGGAGGCCCTCCAGTGGGGTCTCGTGAACCACGTCGTGCCCCATGACGAGCTCATGGCGTTCACGCGCTCCCTCGCGGCCGACATCGCCGGCAACGAACGCGACGGCGTCCAGCAGATCCGTCGGACCTATGCCGCCATCGCCCACGACGACGACGCGTGGGAGACCGAGGCCCGCGATTCGCGAGCCTGGCAGCGCGCCCAGTTCAGCCCCGAGAAGGTGGCCGAACGACGCGCTGCGATCCAGGAGCGCGGTCGCACCCAGTAGTCGGGGCGCCGCTCCGATCGAGGCGCCGCGGCGCACCATCGTTTTGGGGAACTGGTCGGGGTACTGCTTGCTGCGCGGGTGCTTGTCGTTCGTGAAGGTCGCGTTCGGACCAATGAAGACATCGTCCTCGAGCTCCAC
>CAYRXQ010000027.1:0-15369 GCA_964428115.1 uncultured Ilumatobacteraceae bacterium | reverse complement strand
CCGCGACACCAGGTCGTCGCGGACGACCTGGGCGATGTCGAGGGCGAGGATCTCGGCGCCGGTCTCGTTGAGGTGGAAGCCGTCGGACGCCCGGACGTCCTTGCCCACGCCGTCGCGTGGATCCACCACGTACTCGGCCCATCCGCCGTTGCGCCCGGCGAACCGCGTCCAGGTGTCGACGAAGAACAGATCCGGTCGCTCGGCCGCCTCGGCCTTGACCGTCTGGTCCTGCACGCCCATGCGGAACGTCACGTCGGGGCTGTCGTCATTGGGGATGCCGACCCAGACGACGGTCCGCCCGTCCTCGAGCAGGCGATCCATCACCGCACCGGCGCGGGCGCCGTACTCGGCACGCCACTCGGCGTTGTCGCTGTCGGGTCGAGGCTCGCCGACGATGAAGTTGCCGTCGGCCGTCGCGAGCCCCTGGCCGTCGTTGCCACCGAAGGTGACCACGACGATGTGCGGGTCGACCTGGGGCAGGATCCGCTCGAGCTCCGCCGGCCAGTCGAAGAAGTCGGGGCGCGCGAGCCCGGAGGACACCTTGTAGTCGAGGGTCGTCGTCACCACGCCGGTCTCGTCGAGCAACTGCTGCAGGTAGGGCCCGAAGGTCCCGGCGTCGCTGTCGCCCACGATCAGCACCCGGGCCGGGTCGGCACCGGTGGGCACGTGATCGGCGAGGTTCGACGCCGGTGCCGCCACCTCGGATGCCTCGGGGACGGTCGACTCGACCGCCGGGGCTCCCCCGTCACCGGAAGCGGTCGCGCCGGTGGCGTCGGCCGCTGCGTCCTGCAGGGCCACCGGATCGGTGGTCGCTGGCTCCTCGGGAGCCGAGGACACCGTGCCGTCGTCGCCGCCGATCGCGTCGAGCACCCACGATCCTGCGACGAACACCCCACCGACCAACACGAGGAGCACCACGAGTGCGACGAGACGGCGCACCGCGTACTGCCGAGGGCTCACACGCCGGCGGGCGGCACCCGGGTCGCGTCGATCTGATCGGGGGGCGGACATGGCACCACTCATGCTAGGAGGCCGCTTGTCACGTCGGATGGCGGTGGTGCATCCCGATGCTGGGTCCGAGGTACATTGCGATCGATCGCGTGCTCGTGAACGCATGCACGTGATCGCATTGTCCAACCGGACACCCACGAATCCCGATGCAAGGGGGAGACATGAACACGAGCAAGCGCTTGCTCGCCGCCTCGCTCGTCGCCGCACTCGGCCTCACGGCCGCAGCCTGTGGTGACGACGACGAGAGTGACACGACCACACCCGCCACCGATGCTCCGGAGGCGACGGACGCCCCCGAGGCCACCGACGCACCCGAGGCCACCGACGCACCGCCCGCCGAGGGCGGCCAGTCCATCGGTCTGCTGTTCGACATCACCGGCCGTGGCGACCGCTCGTTCAACGACGCCGCCGCCGCCGGCCTCGACCAGGCGGTCGGGGAGTTCGGTGTCACCGGCAACGAGTCGACGCCCACGGGCGACGGCGACCGCGCCGAGCGCCTCCAGGGGCTCATCGACCAGGGCAACGAGCTGATCATCGGCGTCGGCTTCCTCTGGGGCGACGCGATCCGCGCCGGCGCCGAGGCCAACCCCGACCAGAGCTTCGCGATCATCGACGAGGGCGGCATCGACCTGCCCAACGTCGCCGGGCTGATCTTCGCCGAGGAGCAGGGTTCGTTCCTCGTCGGCGCAGCTGCCGCGCTGAAGAGCCAGACCGGCATCGTCGGCTTCGTCGGTGGCGTCGAGATCGACCTCATCAAGAAGTTCGAGGCCGGCTTCGCCGCCGGCGCCCTCGCGGTCAACCCCGACATCGAGGTCCTCGCGCAGTACATCACCCAGCCGCCGGACTTCAACGGCTTCAACGACCCGGCACGCGGCAAGGAGATCGCCGCGTCGATGTACGAGGCCGGCGCCGACGTCGTGTACTCGGCCGCCGGTGCCTCGGGCCTCGGTGCCTTCGAGGCCGCCCGTGAGGCCGGCGATCCCGGCGAGGTCTGGGCCATCGGCGTCGACTCCGACCAGTACCTGCTGGTCAGCGAAGACCTGCAGCCCTACATCCTCACCTCGATGCTGAAGAAGGTCGACGTGGCCGTCTACCAGACGGTCGCCGCACTCGTCGACGGCTCGTACGCCGGTGGCGTGCAGGTGTTCGACGTCGCCTCGGGCGGCGTCGGCTACTCCACCAGCGGTGGCTTCGTCGACGACATCGCCGACCAGCTCGACGCCTTCGCCGAGCAGATCGCATCGGGCGAGATCGAGGTCCCGACCGCTCCGTGATCCACGGACACCGCTGACGACCGGTCCGCCGGTCGATCCGCTTGCGACGCCCGCCCGGTCGAACCGGGCGGGCGTCGTCGTGTCTGGGGCCTCGGATCGACTAGAACACGGGCGATGAGCTCGACGGCGCCCAGCCCCACCGTCCCGCTCGCCATCGAACTCCGCGACATCGTCAAGCGGTTCCCCGGGGTCGTCGCCAACGACGGCGTCGACCTGACGGTGCGAACCGGCACGATCCACGCGATCGTCGGCGAGAACGGTGCGGGCAAGTCCACCCTCATGAAGACGCTCTACGGCGCGCATCGGCCCGACGAGGGCACGATCCGGGTGAACGGCAAGGAACGGACCTTCAAGTCACCCAAGGACGCGATCGCGGACGGGATCGGCATGGTGTTCCAGCACTTCATGCTGGCCGACAACTTCACCGTCTGGGAGAACATCGTGCTCGGCCAGGAGCCGGGGTCGCGGCTCCGACTCGACGGGCGCGGCGCCGCCCAGCGGCTGCGCGAGCTGGGCGAGCAGTACGGCCTCGAGGTCGATCCCGACGCCCTGGTCTCGGATCTCGGCGTGGGCGAGAAGCAGCGCTGCGAGATCCTCAAGGTGCTCTACCGCGGCGCCTCGATCCTGATCCTCGACGAGCCGACCGCCGTGCTCGTGCCCCAGGAGGTCGACGAGCTGTTCGGATCGTTGCGCGAGCTCACCAAGACCGGCTCGACGGTGATCTTCATCTCGCACAAGCTCGACGAGGTCCTCAAGCACGCCGATGCGATCACCGTGATCCGCGCCGGCCGAACGGTCGCCGAGATCGACGATCCGAGCACGGTGAGCGCTCGGGACCTCGCCGAGCTCATGGTGGGCAGCGAGCTCCCCACGCCCGAGACCCGCGAGCGCACCGTCACCGACACCCGTGCCCTCGAGATCCGCGACCTGACGGTGCGCGACGGCGACGGTGACCGTCTGCTCCTGGACCACATCACGTTCACGGTCCACAAGGGCGAGATCGTCGGGATCGCCGGCGTCGAGGGCAACGGGCAGGCCGAGTTGATCGAGGCCCTGATCGGCCTCGAGCCGTCCACCGGGACGATCCTGCTCGAGGGGCTCGACATCAGCCACCTGTCCACCCAGCAGCGGCGGGCCCGCGGCGTGGGCTACATCCCCGAAGACCGGCAGAAGGACGGGCTGGCCCTGCCCTTCTCGCTGTGGGAGAACGCCGCCCTCGGCCACCAGCGAGTCGCGCCCTACGCCAAGGGCGCCTGGATCGACAAGGCCGGCGCACGCAAGCGGACCGCCGAGATCGTCGAGGAGTTCGACGTACGCACCCCCGGCATCGAGGTCCCGGCGTTCACCTTGTCGGGCGGCAACCAACAGAAGCTCGTCGTCGGCCGCGAGATGACGTCGGAGCCGTCGGTGCTCCTGGCCTCGCACCCCACCCGCGGCGTCGACGTCGGCGCGCAGGCCGTGATCTGGGAGATCCTGCGCAACGCCCGAGCCGCCGGCCTCGCCACCCTGCTCATCTCCGCCGATCTCGAGGAGCTCATCGGTCTGTCCGACCGGCTCCTCGTCATGCTCCGCGGACGGATCGTCGCCGAGGTCGACCCGGCGTCGGTGACGCCCGCGGATCTCGGCTCCTACATGACCGGCGCAGCCGGAGGAGGCCACTGATGCTCCGCAGCATCGGACGCGGGCTCATCGCCCCCCTCTCTGCCGCGGCGATCGCCATCGTCGCCTCGTCGATCGCGCTGCTGCTCAGCGGCAACAGCCCCATCGAGGCCTTCCAGGCCATCTGGGGCAACATCAACAGCGCCGAGTCGCTCGTGCTGATCATCAACCGCGGCGTGCCGTACTACGTCGCCGGTGTGGCCGTCGCGATCGGGTTCAAGATGAACCTGTTCAACATCGGCGCCAACGGCCAGTACATCCTCGCCGCGCTGATCGCCGCGTGGGCCGGGACCCAGGTCAGCCTCCCGGCGCCGCTCCACGTGACGTTCATCCTGCTGATCGCCGTGCTGGTGGGCGCCTTCTGGGCGGGCATCGCGGGCGTGCTCAAGGTGACCCGCAACGTCAACGAGGTCATCGCGACCATCATGTTGAACTTCATCGCGACCGGCATCGTGTCGTTCCTGCTCGCCGAGCAGTTCCGCGAGACCACCAGCGGCAGCCTGGTCGCCCAGACCGAGACGCTCCCCACCTCGGCCCGCCTGCCATCGCTCGACTGGCTCATCGAGTGGACCGGGCTCGACTTCGGCAACGCGAGCCTCTACGGCTTCCTGCCGATCGCCATCGCCGTGGGTGTCGGCTACCACCTCCTGCTCAACCGCAGCCGGTTCGGCTACGAGCTGCGGCTCTCGGGCACCAACCCCTCGGCGGCCCGGGCGTCGGGGGTCAACCCCAAGGCCATGGTGCTCAAGACCATGCTCCTGTCGGGCGGCGTCGCCGGCCTGATCGGCATGCACTCGCTGCTCGCCGACCCGCAGTTCTTCAAGTACGGCGACCAGTTCCCCAAGACCCTCGGGTTCACCGGGCTGGCCCTCGCCCTCCTCGGCCGCAACCACCCGGTCGGGGTCGCGGCCGCCGCCTTCGTGTGGGCGACCATCGAGCGCGGCACCCAGCCGCTCAGCACGATCGGCATCCCCCAGGAGATCGGCGTCATCCTCCAGGGCTCGTTCCTCCTCGCCGCGATCGTGGCCTACGAGGTCGTCAGTCGGCGCAATGCAGCGGCCGCCGCGGCCGAGGCCGCCAAGGCGATCCAGCAGCACGCGGCCCCACCACCCACCCCGCCAACGTCACCCGGTGACGCCGACCGCTCGGAGGTGCCGGCGTGACCGCCCCCACCGTTCCCGCACCCGCCGAGGCACCCGCGCGCGAGAGCGGGTGGCGCATCATCGTGAACACGCCGCGGTACCGGATGATGGTGTTCGCGATGATCGGCGTCGTCTCGATGTCGGCCGGGCGCCTGATCAGCGACGTCGACGACCTCACCTCGAGCGGCACCTTCGGCGTGGCGTTGCGCACTGCGATGCCGATCGCGATGGCCGGCCTGGCCGGGCTGTTCGCCGAGCGCAGCGGCACGGTCAACATCGGTCTCGAGGGGATGATGGTGATGGGCACCGTCTTCGCCGGCTGGTGGGGCTGGGAGTACGGGCCGTGGATGGCGATCGTCGGCGGGATCGTGGGCGGCGTGCTCGCCGCGCTGCTGATGAGCGTCGCCACCACCACCTTCGGTGTGAACCACATCGTCGCTGGGTTCGCCATCAACATCCTCGCCCCCGGCGTGGCCCGGTTCATGGCCAACGTGCTGTTCACCGGCGTGCCGGGTGGATCCGTCACCTCGTCACCGGGCAACAGCGGCAGCATCGGCCGCTTCACCATGCCCGTGCTGTCGGGCGGCTGGGACACCCCCGACGTCCTGGGATGGTTCGAGGACCAGGGGTGGTTCATCGTGGCCGACCTCGCCGGCCTCGGCAAGGGCCTCACCTACAACGTGTCCTACGACGTGATCATCGGGATCCTGCTGTTCTTCGTCTCGGGGTACGTGCTGTGGCGCACGGCCTTCGGTCTGCGGCTGCGATCCGCCGGTGAGCGGCCGGCGGCCGCCGACTCCCTGGGTGTGTCGGTGGTCCGCATGCGGTACTACGGCATGGCGATCTCGGGCGCCCTCGCCGGCTTCGGTGGCGCCGTGCTCGTGCTGTTCGCCAACCGCTACCAGGAGAACCAGGTGGCCGGACGAGGCTTCCTCGGCCTGGCCACCCTGATCTTCGGCAACTGGCGTCCGGCGGGCATCGCGGCGGGCGCCGGGCTGTTCGGCTACGCCCAGGGCATCACCCTGCGCACCAGCCCCGAGCAGATCGTGCGCGCCCTGGTCCTGGCAGCGGCGATCGGTCTCACCCTGATGGCGATCTGGATGCTCATCACCCGCAGCTTCACCGGGATGGGCATCGCCCTGGCCGTGGCTGCCGTGATGTTCTGGGCCTACAACGTGGCCGAGCGACCCAACAACCAGCTCGTGTTCGTCACGCCCTACGTGGTGACGCTGGTGGCCGTCTCGCTCGGGGCACAGCGCCTGCGCCCGCCCGCCGAGGAGGGCATCCCGTGGATCAAGGGCGGCCAGTCCTGAGATGATCACGCTCGACACGGCGCGGGCCCTGCCCAAGGTCCTGCTCCACGACCACCTCGACGGCGGGCTGCGCATCGCCACCATCCTCGAGCTGAGCGACGCGATCGGCTGGCAGCTGCCGAGCACCGACCCCGCCGAGCTCCAGGCCTGGTTCACCCGCGGCGCGGCCACGGGCGACCTCCTGCAGTACCTCGCGACCTTCGAGCACACGCTCGCGGTGATGCAGACCGCCGAGCACATCGAGCGCATCGCCGCCGAGGCGGTCGTGGATCTCGCTGCCGACGGCGTGGTGTACGCCGAGGTCCGCTTCGCCCCCGAGCTCCACCAGCAGCAGGGTCTGCCGCTCGAGGCCGTCGTCGAGGCCGTCACCTCGGGCTTCCGGCGGGGCGAGCGCGAGTGCGCGGCCGCCGTGCGACCCATCCTGGTGAACGCGATCTGCTGCGCCATGCGGACCGAGCAGCGGTCGCTCGAGATCGCGCAGCTCGTGGATCGGCTCCGCGCCACCGACGACAAGGTCGTCGGTTTCGACCTGGCCGGCGCCGAGACCGGCTGGCCGCCCTCGCTGCACGCCGAGGCGCTCCAGTTCGCCCGCGAACGGCTCCTCGACGTCACGATCCATGCGAGCGAACCGCCCGACCTCGAGCTCATCCACGACGCGATCGCCCACGGGGCGCACCGGATCGGACACGGGGTCCGGCTGCAGAGCGACGTGGGCTTCGAGGACGACGGCACCCTGACTCTCGGCCCGCTCGCCCGGTACGTACGCGACCACCAGATCCACCTCGAGATGGCGCCGACCTGCCACGTGCAGATCGGCGCCGTCGCGGATCTCGCAGCACACCCCATCGGCCCGTTCCTGCGGGCCGGCTTCTCGGTGGGCATCAACACCGACAACCGGCTCATGAGCGCGGTCCTGCCCTCGACCGAGCTGCACGCGGTGGCCACCACCTTCGGGCTCACCGCGCCCGAGCTGCACCAGCTCGCCTCGCACGCGCTGCGGGCTTCGTTCGCGCCGTGGGAGCTCCGCCGACGGATGGAGCGCGAGGTGCTGACACCGGGGTACCGAACCCTCGGTACCGTGGTGGCATGAACCCCGCCGCGGCCCCCGCCGCGCTCATCGCCCGGGCGCCCAAGGCGCTCCTGCACGACCACCTCGACGGCGGGCTCCGGCCCTCGACCGTGGTGGAGCTGGCCCGGGAGTACGGCTACACCGACCTGCCCACCTACGACGTCGGCGAGCTGCAGACCTGGTTCAACCGGGGTGCCAAGCGCAACGACCTCGTCCTCTACCTCGAGACCTTCGCGCACACCGTGGCCGTGATGCAGCACAAGGATCAGCTCGAGCGGGTCGCCTTCGAATGCGCGCAGGACCTCGCCGCCGATGGCGTGGTCTACGCCGAGGTGCGGTTCGCGCCCGAGCTCAACCTCGAGGCCGGCCTCACCCTCGACGAGGTGATGGAGGCCGTGACCGCCGGGCTCCAGCGCGGCGCCGAGGGCACCGACCTGACCGTCTACACGATCGCCTGTGCGATGCGCACCGCGGCGCACAGCCTCGAGATCGCCGAGCTCGCGGTGCGCTGGCGCGACCGGGGCGTGGTCGGCTTCGACATCGCCGGAGCCGAGGCCGGCTATCCGCCGTCGCGGCATCTCGACGCCTTCCAGTACGTGCTGCGCCAGAACTTCCACGCCACGATCCACGCCGGCGAGGCCTTCGGGCTGCCGAGCATCGCCGAGGCGCTGCAGTACTGCGGTGCCGAGCGGCTGGGGCACGGGGTCCGCATCGTCGATGACATCACCGGCGCCCCCGGCGAGGAGCAGCTGGGTCGACTGGCCGCCTACGTGCGCGACCGCCGGATCCCACTGGAGCTGTGCCCCACCTCCAACGTCAACACCGGGGTCGTCGGGTCGATCGCCGAGCACCCGATCGGCATGTTGCGCCGGCTGCGGTTCCGCGTCACGGTCAACACCGACAACCGGCTCATGAGCGACACCTCGATGACCAACGAGATGCTCCAGCTCGCCGACGCCTTCGGGTGGGGACTCGACGACTTCGAGTGGCTCACCATCAACGCGGTCAAGAGCGCCTTCGCGCCGTTCCCCGAGCGCCTCCGCATCATCAACGGTCTCGTCAAGCCCCGGTACGCACTGTTGCGGGCCGAACACTCCCTCGGAGCCATCGCGTGAGCATCACCGTCACCCTCGTCGACCACCCCCTCGTCGCCGACTCCCTCGCCAACATCCGCGACCGGACCACGCCCAACGCGCTGTTCCGTCAGAACCTGGAACGGATCGGCACGCTGCTGCTCGCCGAGGCGACGCGCTCGCTGCCGACGTACGACACCACGGTCGAGACCCCGCTGACCACGGCACCGGCCAAACGGCTCCGGGTCCAGCCGGTCGTGGTTCCGGTCCTGCGGGCCGGCCTCGGCTTCGTCCACGCGGCGCAGGATCTCATGCCCGACGCGGATGTCGGCTTCATCGGCATCTCGCGCGACGAGGAGACCTTCGAGCCCAAGCCGTACGTCAACAAGCTGCCCGAGTCGATCGCCAACCGACCGATCATCGTCATCGACCCGATGCTGGCCACCGGCGGTTCGTTGGTCCACACCGTGCGGCTCCTCCTCGAGCGCGGTGCGGCCTCTCCGATCACGGTCGTGTGCGCGCTGGCGGCGCCCGAGGGGATCCAGCGCCTGCGCGACGAAGGTCTCGATCTCCACGTGATCACCGCGGCGATCGACGACCACCTCAACGAGCACGCGTTCATCGTGCCCGGTCTCGGCGACGCCGGCGATCGGCAATTCGGCAGCGGCGGTTGAGCTCGGTCGGCGAGTTCCTCCGCCGGCACCGAGCATCTCTGGCCCTTGCGGCCATCGTGCTGGCGATGGTGGTCGTCGCCTACGCGGCGCGCACCACCGGGCACTGGTGGGGCGACGACTGGGCGCTCTACCTCCGACAGGCCGAGGGTCTGCTCGGGCGGGCCGGCGGCGTCGACTCGGTGATCGACGACAACCGCTTCACGGTCGAGTTCTCGACGGGCACCGAGTTCAGCCCGCCGCTCTACCCCTGGGGCTTCCCGCTGCTGCTCGCTCCGTTCGTGGCGGTGCTCGGCGACGACCTCGATCGGTTGATGGCCGTCGAGGTGCTGTCGTTCGCCGCGTTCCTGGTGATGTGGTTCCGACTGGCGCGCCCGCGGACCGGCACGGTGATCGCGCTCGTGAGCGCCGGCATCTTCGCGATGTCGCCGCAGTACCTGCGCTGGACCGAGCTGATCCAGAGCGAGCTGCCGTACATGGCGGTCGCGGCCACGGCGCTCGTGCTGCTCGACCGCGAGTCGACCCGGCGCTCGTGGATCACGCCCGGCACCTCCTGGTGGCCGCTGGTGTGGACCGGGGTGGCCGCGGCGGCGGTGTTCACGGTGCGGCGCGAGGGGCTCGCGATGGTGCCGGCGATCGCCATCGGGCAGCTCGCCGCGCTGGGGGCGTGGTGGTGGGCGGCCCGGCCCGGGCGGCCCGAACGGGTGGCGTGGTGGCCGCTGCTCGGCCGGCTCGCGGTCCCCCACCTGTGCTGGCTCGCGGTCGTGGTGTTCCTCCAGCTCGTGCTGCCGAGCACGCTCGTGCCGAGCTACAGCGGCACCGGGGTCGGCAACCTGTTCGAGTTCGCGTCCGACCACCTCGGCCACGTCGCCGAGTCGCTCGGGCTCAAGGACGTGCCCACCGAGACGCCCACCGTGCTCGGCAACGCCGTCGCCGGCTGGATCGCCGTCGCCGCGTTCGTGGTCCTCACGCTCGCCGGGCTCGTGTGGGCCGTCTGGCGTCGGCCCACGACCGACCTCCCGATCGTGGCGTTCGGCCTGGTCGTGCTCGTGATCGGCGGGAGCTTCCGATTCCCTGGTACCCGCTACGTGGCGATGGTGGCGCCCATCGCCCTGATCTTCGCCGGTACGGCCCTGCGGCGACTCGGCGAACGGGTCGCCCGACCCAGGGTGGCGCAGCTCGCTGCGGGACTGCTGCTCTCGGCGCTGCTCATCGGCAACGTGGTCCGCGCCACCGACCAGATCGAGTCGGCCCGGCTGTTCGAGAGCCGCGACGCGGTCGAGTGGGGCCCCACGGCGCAACCTGCCGTCGACATGTTCGACGCCGTCGACCGGATCACCGAACCCGACGCCGTGGTCGGCTTCTTCAAGGCGAGGGCGATGAGCCAGCGCATCGATCGCCGATCCCTGCAGGTCGGTGACCGACGCGCCGTGGCCGATGTGACCGACCTGCTCGACTACGTGGTGCTCGAGCGCGGCGACCGCCAGCTCGCGATCGTCCAGCGCGATCCCGAGCGCTACCTCCAGCGCTGGACCAACGCCCGCTTCACCCTCTTCCAAGTCCTCCCCCGGACCTGACACGCGGAGGAGGTCACGGGGCGCGACGAATCGGCCACAGAACTCCGTTCCCCTCGCGATCTGACACGCGAAGACCGTCACTGGGCGCGAGAGATCGCACACAGAACGGCCGCGGATTCCCGCCCGCGATCCCTGGCATCCCCATGGACACGTGATCCAACGTCCGGGCGTCCTCCCCCTGCTCCTCGCCCAGCACGGTGTGGCGGCCAGCGTGCAGCTCGCCGCCCTCGGCATCTCCGACAGCGCCGTGCACCGGGCGGTGCGAGCCGGACTGGTGGACCGGGTGCTGCCGGGTGTGCTCGGTCTGGCGGGTGGCTGGTCGGGATTCGCGTCGCGCTGCACGGCCGCCACGCTCGCCGCCGGCCCCGAGAGCTTCCTGAGCGAGTGCACTGCAGGAAGACTCCACGGGGTGGAGCGGCTGCCAGACGGCCCGATCCACGTCACCACGCACGAACGCCACAAGCACCGGTGGCCGGATTGGGTCTGTGTCCACACCACGTCCTGGCTCGACGTCGAGGAGCGGCCGGCGCGAGACGACCTCCTGGTGGTGGCGAGCCCGCTCAGGACGTTGTTCGGGCTGGCATCAGCGCTCGACGAGTACCCGTTCCGACGAGCGGCCGAGGCACTCTGGCGGAACGGATTGCTCACTCCGGGCGACGCTCGGGCGTACCTCGGGCGGGTTCGACGTCAGGGTCGAACGGGGGTGGCACGGCTGGAGCGCTGGATCGAGCGAGTGGATCGTCAGAGTGCGCCGGTCGACAGCGGCCTGGAGCTGCTCCTCACCGACCTCGCCGGGGAGGCCGGGCTGCCCGAACCCGTTCGTCAGCACCCGCTGCGGCTGCGTTCCGGCCAGACGATCCACCTCGATCTCGCCTGGCCCGAGCTCCGGCTGGCGATCGAGCCCGGTCATACCCACTGGCACGGCAGCGACGAGCGGCTGCGGGCCGATCAGGCTCGTGACCGGGGCTGCGCCGAGGCGGGGTGGATGGTGCTCCGTTTCGACGAATCGGTGTGGGAGCGTCGCGACTCGACAGTTCGCGAGCTGCGACAGATCCATCGCCGCCGCGTCGACGATCTCCGACCGCTGTCGGCGCCGACGATTCCGCGTCCGATTCCTCGCGCTGGATGACAGCGCTCGCGTGTCAGGTCTCGGAGGTGGGCTGGGTTCCGTGTCCGAATCGTCGCGGTGGGTGACAGCGTCCGCGGGTCAGTTCTGGGAGAGGAGGAGGGTGGCGAGGGCGTCGAGGGCGGCGTTGGGGTCGGCGTCGACGCCCTCGCCGTAGAGCTTGACCTTGGGCTCGGTGCCGCTCGGGCGCACCTGGACGCGCACGCCGGTCTCGAGCACGAAGCGCAGCAGGTCGGCGGCAGGGAACGAGGCCACCGAGGCCACCGGGACCCCACCGATCGCCTCGGGCGGCGCCGCCTCGAGCGCCTGGACCCGGGCGGCCGCCTCGAGCGGATCCATCCGGATCGAGCGTTCGGCCGTCACGTACCGGCCGAACCGGGCCGTCAGCGCGTCGAGCCGGTCCTGCAGGGTCTGTCCCTCGGCCGCCGCGAGCGCGGCGATCTCGGCGAACAGCACGGCGGCCGTGATGCCGTCCTTGTCGAGCGGGCGGGGTGCGACCAGGTACCCCAGCGCCTGCTCGTACCCGAACACGAAGTGCAGCTCGGGATGATCCAGGACCGTCCGGCCGATCCACTTGAACCCCGTGAAAGTCTCGGCCGAGTGGACCCCGTAGGCCTCGGCCATGCGGCCGAGCAGGGCCGAGGAGACCAGCGTCGTCACCACCAGCCGGTCGGCACCCTCGGTGTGGCGCAGGATGTGATCCGCGAACAGCCAGCCGATCTCGTCGCCGCCGAGCCGGCGCCACCCGCCCTCGGGCGTGGGGATCGCGGCGCCCAACCGGTCGGCGTCGGGGTCGTTGGCGATCGCCAGGAGCGCACCGCTCCGTGCGGCCAGCTCCAGCAACAGGTCCATCGCGCCCGGTTCCTCGGGATTGGGAAACGCGACCGTGGGGAAGGTGCCGTCGGGCTCGAACTGCTCGGCGACGACCACCGGCGGGTCGAACCCGGCCCGCTCGAAGGCCCTGACGAGCACGTCACCGCCGACACCGTGCATCGCCGTGTACGCCACGGTCACCCCGGAGACCTCGGGTCGCAACCGGACGGCGGGCACGGCCCGCAGGTACGCCTCGGTCACCTCCTCCCCCACCCGCCCGACGAGCGGGTCGTGGACGTCGGCCAGCACCACCGTCGTCGGGTCGACCTGGTCGATGAACCCGGCGATGTCGGCATCGGCTGGCGGCACGATCTGCGCCCCGTCGCCCAGGTACACCTTGTACCCGTTGTCGGCGGGCGGGTTGTGCGAGGCCGTCACCACCACGCCCGCCGCGGCGTCGAGGTGGGTGATGCTCCACGCCAGCACCGGCGTCGGGACGATCGTGTCGAACACCATCGCCCGGATCCCGTGCGCCGCCATGATCCGAGCGGTGTCGAGCGCGAACACGTCGCTCTTGCGACGGGCGTCGAACCCGATCACCACCCCGCGGCCCCGGGCGTTGGGATCGGTCGCCAGGAGGTAGCGGGCCAGCCCCTCGGCGGCCTGGCGCACGACGAGACGGTTCATCCGCAGCGGCCCGGCCCCGACCGCACCCCGGAGCCCGGCGGTCCCGAACTGGAGGCGCCCGGCAAAGCGCTCGCCCAGCACCGCCGAGGGTCCGGCGAGCAGCGCTGCGAGCTCCTCGCGGATGTCGTCGTCGGGTTCGGCGTCGAGCCAGCGACGTGCGGTCTGCGTGGCGGACTCGGACGGTGCGGCGGCGTTCGACTGCTCGGCGGTCACGAGATCAGCGTACGCAGCTCCACCAACGGGCGCGGACCGACGTGGGAGATCACCTCGGCCGCGGCGATCGAGCCGAGCTGTCCGCACCGGAACAGGTCGCTGCCGCGGGTCAACCCGTGGAGGAACCCGGCGGCGTAGAGATCGCCGGCGCCGGTGGTGTCGATGACCCGGGGCACCGGCACCGCGGGCACGTGGACGATCTCGTCGGGGGTGATCACGTAGGAGCCGTCAGCGCCCACGGTGACCGCTGCCAGGTGGCAATCGCGTCGGACCGCCGCCACGGCATCGTCGAAGGACTCGGTCTCGTAGAGCGAGCACAGCTCGGCGTCGTTGCCGAACAGGATGTCGACCTCGTCGCGCACGAGCGCCAGGAAGTCGTCACGGTGACGGTCGACGCAGAAGGAGTCGGACAGCGTCAGCGACACCGCCCGCCCGTGGGCGTGGGCGACACGAGACGCGTGGCGGAAGGCCTCCTTGGCGTCGTCGCGGTCGTAGAGGTAGCCCTCCATGTACAGCACGGCGCCCGCCGCCACGGTCTGCTCGTCGACGTCGGGGACGCACAGCAGGCTGGAGACCCCGAGGTAGGTGTTCATGGTGCGCTGCGCGTCGGGCGTGACCACGATGATGCAGCGCCCGGTCGGCACCCCTTCGGTGCGAGCGCCGGGCCGGAACGTGACGCCGACCGCGAGGAGGTCGTGGCCGAAGACGTCGCCGAGCTCGTCGTCGCTCACCTTGCCCAGGTACGCGGCCCGGCCACCGAAGCTCGCCACGCCGCACATCGTGTTGGCCGCCGAGCCCCCGCTCATCTCCACCGCGGAGCCCAGGGCCCGGTACAAGTCGACGGCCCGGTCGGTCTCGACGAGCATCATCGAGCCCTTCACGAGACCGTGCTCGCCCAGGAAGCCGTCGTCCGCGTGGGCGATCACGTCGACCAACGCGTTCCCGATCCCGACCACGTCGAATCGAGCACCTTCGGACGTTCCCGGCACTGGCACGGCAGAGCACGCTAGCCGTGGCGGCGTCGGACACCCCCGGCGGTCCTCGGTACGCTCCGACGGGTGACCGCCACGGCCGATCCGACCGCCCCGCTCGACCCTCACCGCCTGCCCCGCACGGCGCTGCCGAGCCGCTACGAGCTGACCCTCGAACCCGATCTCGCCGCCGCGACGTTCAGTGGCACGGTCGACATCGAGTTCGACGTGGTCAGCGGCGTGCCACTCCCGCAACTGGTGCTCAACGCCGCCGAGCTCACGGTGGAGCGCTGCGAGGTCGACGGCGTCGAGGCAACCTGGCACCTGGAGGACTCGAGCGAGCGACTGTTCGTCTCGCCGGCCGACGCGCTCCAGCCGGGTGCCCACGATCTCTCCATCCGCTTCACCGGCATCCTCAACGACAAGCTCCGCGGCTTCTACCGCAGCACCTACCGCGACGCCGACGGCGTCGAGCGCGTCATCGCCACCACCCAGATGCAGGCCACCGACTGTCGCCGGGCGTTCCCGTGTTGGGACGAGCCCGACTTCAAGGCCGTGTTCGGGGTGACGCTCGTGGTCGATCCCGAGCTCCTCGCCGTCTCGAACGGCCCCGAGGTCGAGCGGGTCGAGGCCGACGGCAAGGTCGCGATCCGCTTCGCCGACACGATGATCATGAGCACCTACCTGGTGGCGTTCGTGGTCGGCCCGCTCGAGGCCACCGAGCCGATCGACGTCGACGGCACGCCGATGCGGCTCGTGCACGTGCCCGG
>CAYRXQ010000026.1:20454-22734 GCA_964428115.1 uncultured Ilumatobacteraceae bacterium | reverse complement strand
GTCGGGTCCGGACGGGCCGACCCCCCCGTCCGGACCGGACCGCCTGCGCTCCGCCCTCCAGGAGCTGATGCGCGCCGGAGCGTTCGACCTGCCCCAGCCCGGCGCGGGCGCCACGGCGGAGCGACTCGAACGACTGGCCGAGATCGCGGCGCGGGATCTCTCGCTCGCCCGCCTGGCCGAGGCCCACCTCGACGCCGTCACGATCCTGCGCGAGGCAGACCGAACGCCCCGACCGGATGCGATCTACGGCGTGTGGGCCTCCGAAGCGCCCCACGCCGTGCTCTCGCTCGATCGCCGTGACGACGACGACGGCGGGTCGCTGCACGGCCGCAAGGCCTTCTGCACCGGAGCAGGGCTGGTCGATCGCGCGTTGGTGACCGCAGCGACCGACGACGGCATCGTGCTCGTCGACATCGCGGTGAACGGCCCCGACGTTCGCACCGACCACGAGGGGTGGAGCACACCGGCCTTCGCGGCGACGCTCACGGGAACGATCGAGATCGAGCCCCGTCGCCTGGACCGCACCGATCTCGTCGGTGGGCCGGGCTGGTACCTGGATCGGCTCGGGTTCTGGCACGGCGCCCTCGCGCCAGCCGCCTGCTGGGCCGGCGGTGCGATCGGCCTGGTCGAGCACTGCCTGGAGCTCGCACGCGGCCGTCACGCAGATGAGCACCTGCTCGCGCACCTCGGCGCGCTCGATGCCGCGTCGTGGGAGCTCGGGGTCGTGCTCCGCGCCACCGGCGACGTGATCGATACCGCCCCGAACGATCCGGTGCTCGCCGCGCGTCACGCCCACCGCGTGCGGTCGGTCATCGAGCACGTCGTCACGCTCGTGCTCGACCATGCCACCCGCGCGCACGGCCCCCGTCTGCTGGCGTTCGACCCCTGGGCCGCCCAGCGGATCGCCGAGCTCCAGCTCTACGTGCGCCAGCACCACGACACCCGCGACCACGCCGCCCTGGCCCGCCTCCTCTGACGGTGTCAGACACGCTGCAGCTGACCGCGCTGCAGCTGCGCTGCCAGCTGCAGCGCGTCGAGCTGCAGCGTGTCTGACACCGGGTTAGGCGGAGGTCATCAGGGCGAGGAGATCGTCGCGTTCGGGGCCGAGGACCGGGGCCGGCGGACGCTCGTCCTTGCTCGCGTGCGCGGCGACCGCGGCCTGCACGACCACCGGATCGGCCATGAGCGCGTCGGGGTGGTCGAGCATGTTGAACGACCGGAAGAACCGGCGGAACACCTCACCATCGGTGCGCGTCGCCGGCAGCAACCCGTTGAGGACGAAGTCCCGCGTCGCCACGGCCATCGGATCCGGATCCGACCCGTCGCGCATCGACCCGTGGAGCTTCATCCGGTCGGCGTCCTGTCGACACGCCAGCGTGTAGTGCGGCTCCAGCTCGCTGCGCACCGCAGCATCCATCGCCACGGCCAGCTCCGCACGATCCCGGCCGTGGGTGGCCAGCGCCATCGACAGCTCCTCGGCGGCGATGCCGGCCAATGAGCACCCCTTGCCGTACCACGGGTTCGTCGCCACGGCGGCGTCGCCGATCACCACGAGCCCCGTGACCACGGGTCGTCCGTCGACCACGAATCGACGGATCCGGTTGCGGAGCCGTGCCATCGACTCGACCCCGGTGATCGGCTCGGCCCGCCCGTCGGCCGTCCACGGTGCGAGGGGGGTGAGCTCGCGGATGACCGCCTCCCACGCCGACTCGTCGCGCAATGCCATCAGGTCGCGGTCGTTCGTCGGCACACCGAAGGTGATCGAGAACGTCCCGTTGTCGCCGTAGAACCCAGCGAACGCGAGGTACCCGAGGTCGCCGCCGGCACCGTCCTTGGTGAGCAGTGGCAGCTCCTGGCCCTCCCGCAGTCGGTAGAACCGCGACAGGTAGATGATCCCCGCCTCGCTCTGCTCCTCGGTCGGCTGCACCTCGCCACCGAGCTCGGCGATCCACTCCATGACCGGGGAGTTGCGGCCTCCACCGACGACCACCAGATCGGCCTCGACCGTGGTGCCGTCGTCGAGCCGAAGGCCGCGCACGTCGGTGCCCTCGGCGAGCAGGCCGGCCACGCCGGCGCCGCCGCGCCACCGGACGTTCGGCTCGGCGACCACCGCCTTGCGCAGCACCCACTCGATCGTGAGTCGGCGGCAGCACAGCACGGCGAGGTCCTCGTCGCCCGGACGCGGCTCGCGGTCCTCGATGTCGGGCGGCAGGATGCGCTCGATCGTCAGCTCGGTCGCCCCCTGCTCGAGCAGTGCGTCGAGCGCGTCGGGTGCGCGCT
>CAYRXQ010000026.1:0-20444 GCA_964428115.1 uncultured Ilumatobacteraceae bacterium | reverse complement strand
GCCGGAGCCGGGCGAGGATCGCGTGCGACTGACGTGCGTGTGCTGCGCCCCGACGGTCCCAGTGCTCGAAGGCCTCGTCGGCGGTCGCCGGCACGTCGGTGTCGTCGCGCTCGTACACGGTGACCCGGTGACCGTCACGGGCGAGGAACAGCGCGGCGAGCAGACCCGCCATGCCGCCGCCGACGATCGAGACATCCTGCGGATCGGCGACAGGACCAACGGGGCGGGCAGCGGTGACGGTGGAGGGGGTGGTGGTCATCAGAGGCTCCCGAGGAAGTCGAGCAGGGCGGCGTTCACCTCGGTGGGCCGCTCCTGTTGGGTCCAGTGGCCGCATCCCTCGAGGACGATCGAGCGGTGCAGTCGAGGCAGTGTCCGGCCGAACTCGGCGATGGCCCCGGCGCCCCACACGGTGGGCCCGTCGCGATCGCCGCCGACGAACAGGGCTGGCACGGGGATCGACGCGCCACGGAACGCGGCGAGGTCCTCCCAGTCGCGATCGACGTTGCGATAGCGGTTGAGCGGTCCGCGCAACCCGGAGTGCTCGAACTCGCTCGCGTACACGTTGAGATCGGCCTCGGTGAGCCACGCCGGCAGCGTCTCGGGACGATGGAACCGGTCCTTCATCTTCTTGCCGTGAGGAACGGTCGCGACGGTGCCGACCGCCGGATCCGGCGGTGGGGCATCTCCCGACGCGGTGAACATGAACCCCACCAGCCAGTCGCGCACATCGGCCTCGATCTCGGCCTCGGCACGCCCGGGCTCCTGGAAGTACTCGACGTAGAACTCCTCGTCACCGGCCATCATCCGCATCCCGACCGACGGCTGGATCTCCGACGGCGGCGAGAACGGCACCGACAGCCCGGCAACGGCACGGAACACGTCGGGCCGCAGCATCGCGGACGTCCACGCGATCGGTGCACCCCAGTCGTGCCCGACGATGACCGCCTGCTCGTCGCCGAGCGCCCGAACGAGGGCGACGTTGTCGGCCACGAGCCGGACCATCCGGTAGTCCTCGACGGCCAGCGGCTTCGACGACCGGCCGTAGCCGCGAACGTCGATCGCCACTGCCCGGTAACCGGCCGCCGCGAGTGCAGGGAGCTGGTGACGCCACGAGTACCACGACTCGGGGAAGCCATGGACGAGGAGCACCAGCGGCCCCTCCCCCGCCTCGACACAGTGGATGCGGGTCTCGGCTGCGGTCACGATCCGCGAGCGACAGCCGGGTGGGAGCACCTCGCCGCTCACGAGCGCATCCCAGCAGGTCGCGTCGCGATCTGACCGGCGCGCGCCCCGGCGATGTAGCCGTCCGGCGCGGTCCAGGTGACCTCGCCGTTCACCACGACGGTGTCGACGCCCTCCTGACGGCGGATCCAGCGGATCCCGTCCCCGGGGAAGTCGTCGGACGCGATCTCGGGCCCACGGTCGATGTGGTCGGCGTCGAACACCACCACGTCGGCGGCGTAGCCGGGGGCGAGCAGACCGCGCCCGTCGAAGCCCCAGATCGTCGCCGGGTCGAGCGTGATCTTCTTCACCGCCGCCTCGAGGCTCAGCGCCCCCGTGCCGCGCACGAACTGCGAGAACAGGTATCCGGTGTCGCCGAACGTCGAGAACGATCCGACATGGGCGCCGCCGTCGGAGGCGCCGATGTGGACGAGCGGGTCGGCGAGCAGATCGCCGACCGCCTGCGCGTTGTCGTGGCCGATCGAGGCACGGATGAACCAGGTCCCGAGCTGCTCGTCGAGCGCGAGGTCGAGCAACGCCTCACCGTGTGAGCAGCCGCGCTCGCGCGCGATGTCGTCGATGTTCCGGCCGACGAGGTCATCGTTGTGATCGCGAACGACTTCCCGAACCACGAACCCGCCGGCACCGAGACCACCGTTCGGGCGCTGCGCGAGCGAGTTCATCTCGTCGATCAACGCCTGACGCTGATCGGTCACCGCCGCCAGCTTCTCGGCGCGGTCGCGGATCGAGGCGACCCGCCACCACGTCGGCATCGTCAGCAGCATGAGGCTCCGCTGTTCGAGCGTGAAGCTGATGTCGATCGGACGTGTCTGCACCTGCGGCCACACCGCAGCACCGGCGGCGCGAGCCCGCGCCACCGCCTCCATCACCCTCATCACGGCGCCATGGCCAGCGTCGGAGTGGAACAGCGGCGAGAAGGTCGTGGTGATCCCGTGGCGAAGCGACAGGTCGGCGAGCTGCTCGACCCGGGCGATCGTGATGTCGGGATCGAAGAACTCGGGCACGATCTGGAGCACGCGGCCACGCTCGCCGAGCACCGCTGACAGGGCATCCAGCTCGGCTGGCGCCGCCCAGCGGCTCGGCACCGGGCGGTAGGTCTCGTCGATGTCCACGAAGCTCGTCGACAGCCCGATCGCACCGGCGTCGAGGCAGACCCGCAGCAGATCGGCCATTGCCCGGATCTCGTCGGGTGTCGCCACCCGGGACTGTGCGTCGGGGCCCATGACGTACATCCGCAGCACCGAGTGACCGACGAGCGACGCGGCGTTGATCGCGAGGTTGCCCTCGAGCGCGTCGAGCCACTCACCGAACCCCTCACCCCACCGCCAGTCGACGCCGGCGTCGAACGCGGTCTCGGGCATCTCCTCGATGAGGCGGAACATGCGACCGAACGCCTCGCGCTGGTCGACCCGCAAGGGAGCGAGCGACAGCGAGCAGTTGCCGGCAACGACCGAGGTGACGCCGTGCTCGAGGGCCGGGAACGCGTACGGGTCGAAGCACAGCTGGGCGTCGTAGTGGGTGTGCGGATCGATGAACCCGGGAGCCACCACCTTGCCGGCCGCGTCGATCACCCGGTGGGCGTCACCGGCGCGACCGCCGACGCCGACGATGCGGCCGTCGCGGACCGCGAGGTCGCCGAGCCGGCCGGGCAGGCCCGAGCCGTCGACCACCAGACCGTTACGGATGACGAGATCGAGCATGGTTCCCCCTGTGATGTTCGAGTGCCGGGAGCATCACGCTCCACGGTTGGCCGACCAGCTCGTCGATCGAGCTGACGCCCGCCCGATCGAGCGAGGCGGTGCACGCCTCCTCGTCGAGCGAGATGGACGACGTGCCGCCGTTGTCGTAGGTGAGCTCCACCTCGATCTCGGCACGTCCGTCGTGACCACCGACCACGGTGGCCCGACTGATGATCGCGGTCATCGCGCCGGTGGCGGCTCGGTGAAGACGACGTCGCTCGGCAGCAGTCCACCGGCACGTCCGAGGCCGGCTCGCGCCGCGAGGTGCAGGTTCCAGGAGAGGAGCTGCTGCTCCCCGCCCTCGACCCCCGGCAGCTCCCGAGCGGCGATCGACACCAGGTCGTCGTCCGGCTCCGGGAACACGTAGTTCCGACCCGTCATGTCGGTGAGCGTACGACGCAGGGGCGAACCACCTGCGGTCGGAGCGGCCGGCCCCAGGCTGGCTCCCACCGACGAGGAACGGCGGTCAACGGTCAGGATCGGCGGTGAGCCGACCGGCATCCACGGCGGCACGAATGGCGCCGTGCAGCGCGTCGACCGTGAACGGCTTGTCGAGGATGACCGGGTCGGGCCCGGGCACGCTGCCCACGACCGGGCGCGGGTCGCCGATCCCGCTCATGACGATCACCGGGAGCAGCGGCCAGCGCGAGCGGACCGCCCGGAGGAGCCGTACCCCGTCGACATCCGGCATCAGCAGATCGGTCACCACGACGTCGGCGGGCGGATCGTCGATCCCAGTCAGCGCATCGAGTTGCGCGAGCACGTCGACCGAGCTCGACGATGCCGTGACGGTGTAGCCGGCGGCGGTGAGGACGCGCCGCGAGGTCTCGACGATCGCCGGCTCGTCGTCCACGAGGAGGACGTGCCCGACGCTGGGCTCGATGGTGGCGGTCGGCACCCCGGTCCGCAGCGTCCTCACGGCGTTGCGGGGATCCCCCTGGACGGGGAACAGGACCTCGAAGACGCTCCCCTCGTCGAGACGACTGCGGACGTCCACGCTGCCGCCGTGGCCCGTCACGATCGACGCAACCGTCGCGAGCCCGAATCCGCTGCCCTGTCCGACCGGCTTGGTCGTGACGAACGGGTCGAAGATCCGGTCGAGGAGCTCGGGCGGGACGCCGACACCGTCGTCGAGCACCGAGATCGAGACGAAGCGACAGTCATCGTCTGCGACGGCCGTCGGCCGATCGACGTTCCGTGCCGACACGACGATCCGGCCCTCGGGGCCCACCGCGTCGCGGGCGTTCACGCACAGGTTCAGCACGACCTGCTGCAGCTGGGTCGGGTCGCCGACCACCTCCCACAGACCGTCGGGCAGCTCCAGATCGAGGCGAACGTCCTTGGGGAACGTCGTCGCGATCATGGACACGACCTCGGTGACCACGCGCCCGACGTCGACCACGACGCGCTCGCCCTCGACGCCACGCGCATAGTCGACCACCTGTCGGACCAGGTCGGTCCCTCGCTTCGCACTCGTCACGATCGTGTCGACGATCGACTTGGTGTCGGGATCGAGATCGGGTCGGTCGAGGAGCCCCGCGCCGGTGACGATCGGCGCGAGCACGTTGTTCAGGTCGTGGGCGATCGCACCGGCGAGGCTGCCGATGCTCTCGAGCCGCTGGGCACGGAAGACCTCGGCCTCCATGCGCTTGAGATCCTCGATGTCGGTGCAGGTCCCGAACCACTTCGCGACGGTCCCGTGTTCGTCGCGCATCGGGACCGAGCGGCAGAGCATCCAGCGATGACCCCCGTCAGCCCGGCGCAGCCGGAACTCCATCTCGAAGGGGATGCCGCGGTCGATGGCTGCGCGCCAGCGCCGGTCGGACTCCGCCCGATCGTCGGGATGGATGGAGCGGTCCCACGCCTCGGCGACGCTCTCGTCGTGGCTCAGCCCCGTGTAGTCGAGCCACTGCCGGTTGAACAGCAGGTTCGAGCCGTCGGGCGCGGCGATCCAGACGAGCTGCGGGATCGACTCGATGATGAGCCGGTTCTCCATCTCGCTCGACCGGAGTGCAGCTTCGATTCGCTCGCGCTCCTCGATGTCATCGAGCAGGACGGCATTGGTGCGCTCGAGCTGGAACGTCTTCTGCTCGAGCTTGCGGATCAGCGTCTCGCTGTAGGAGCGGAGCAACTCGGTGTCGTCGACGGTGGGAGCTGACTGATCCTCCTGCGTCGGGCGAGCCATCGTCGGGCGTGCCTCCACCTCCCGCAGCCGGGACAGGAAGTCCTCCGGCTCGGCCGGTTTGAGGATGAACGCATCTGCGCCGAGGTCCATCGCGAGACGCTCGTCCTCGACCTCGGTGTAGGTGGCGGTAAAGACGATGAACGGGATCGACCGGAGGCCGGGATCCGCCCGCCACTGCCGGAGCAGCGTGTAGCCGTCCATCACGGGCATGAGGAGATCGGCGACGACGAGCGATGGCCGACGCTGGCGCGCGAGCACGAGTGCCTCGGCGCCATGGCGTGCGAGCTCGACCTCGTAGCCGCTACCGGTGAGGAGTGCCTCGAGGAAGTAGCGGTTCTCCTCCTTGTCGTCGACCACGAGCACGAGCGTCACGACGACTCCCCGGCCTGCGACGCCAGGCGGCGCACGGTCTCGATCTCGTCGACGAAGGTCTCGGGGTCGATCGGCTTCTCGATGTAGCCGGTGCAACCTGCGGCCAGACACTTCTCGCGATCGCCCACCATCGCATAGGAGGTCACCGCGATGATCGGCACGGAGCGCAGCGCAGCGCGGGTTCGCAGCTCTCGGGCCACTGCGTAGCCATCCATCCCCGGGAGCTGGATGTCGAGCAGGATCAGCGCCGGGTCGAGCGACTCGGCCAGGTCGATCCCCGTCCGACCGTCGGGAGCGGTGTGGACGACGAACCCGCGGCCCTCCAGGAGGAACGTCGCGAGGTACCGGTTCTGCTCGTTGTCCTCGATCACGAGGACGACCTCACCAGACGTCATGTCGTCATCCCTACCGGAGATCCGTCGACCCGGTCCACGTCGAGGGCCACCGGTTCCGCTGATGCGGGGCTCCAGCGCGGGATCTCGACCACGAACTCGCTGCCGAGCCCCGGCGTGCTCGACGCCGTGACCGTGCCACCCATCAGTGTGACCAGGCGGCGGCAGATCGCAAGCCCGAGGCCGGTGCCCTCGTGCTGCCTGGTCAACCCGGAGTCGACCTGTGTGAACGGTTGGAACAGTTGCGCGAGGTCGTCGAGCTCGATCCCGATCCCGGTGTCGATGACACGCATCCTCACCCGGTGATCATCGTCGACCGCCGTGACGACCAGGCGAACCGATCCGTCATCGGTGAACTTGACGGCATTGCTGAGCAGGTTGAGCAGGATCTGCTCGACGCGCCGCCGATCCGCGATCAACTCGCCGAGGTCGTCGTCGAACTCGGCGGTCAATGCAAGGCCCTTCTCGGAGGCCATGGGCGCGACCGTCGCGAGCACCTGGTCGATCGAGGTGCGCACATCGAACGGCTCGCGGCGCACCTCGAGCTGCCCGGCCTCGATCTTCGAGATGTCGAGCACGTCGTTGATCAGCGCGAGGAGGTGCCGGGCACTGGCGCGGACCATGCCGAGCTGCTTGGCCTGCTCGGCGTTGAGCGGGCCGGCCAGCTCTTGGAGCACGATGCCGGTGAACCCGATGATCGAGTTGAGTGGCGTGCGGAGCTCGTGCGACATCGTCGCGAGGAACGCCGACTTCATGTGGTCGGCAACCTCCGCTCGGGCCAGCGCGAGGCGCAGGTCCTCGGTCCGGTCGGCGACGGTCCGCTCCAGGTTCTCGTTGGCCTGACGGAGCTGCTCCTCGGCGCGAATGCGTTCGGTGATGTCCACGCCAGCACCGACCACGCAGGTCCGACCGTCGTACTCCACCCGAGAACCCGCGAAGTAGTAGGAGCGCTCGGAGCCGTCGCGATGGCGGATCGGGACGATCACATCGGCATGGCCCTTCTCGAACACGTCGCTGATCGTCGCCATCACGTCGGCGCGACTCTTTGGGCCGAAGAAGGTGAGCGGGTCGAGCGCGGCGAGCTCGGCGGGTCCGTATCCGGTGACGACCTCGAAGTTCCGATTCCAGCGAAGGAGCTGACCGCCGTCGTCGTAGAAGAACGCGACCCCCGGCATCACGTCGATCATCGTCTCGGAGAACCGTCGCTCCTGCTCGGCTGCGGCCAGTGCATCATCCCGCTCGCGGTCGAGCGAGTACACCTCGAGCGCATGACCGAGGTCGGCTGCGGCCTCGGTCAACAGCTCGATCTCCGCGGGGTAGAACCCACCGGGCTCGGTGTCGTACACGTTCAGGACGGCGCGCACGTACCCGCCCTCGAAGATCGGCAGCGACGCCACCGAACGCAGGTGATGACGACGGACGGCATCGCGCCAGGGATCCATGATCGGGTCGGTCGCGACGTCGTCGTAGACGCTCGGCGCCCCGGTCCGCACCACGACACCCGACGGCCCGCTGCCATGCGAACCGCGGTCGGTCCGGATCTCGATCCCGTCGACGTATCCGCTCGCCGCTCCCCAGACGGCGACGGGCCGGATCCGATGTGCCTCCTCGTCGTGCCAGCCGACCCAGGCGGTGTCGAAGCCGCCCTCGTCGACCAGGGCACGACACGCCTCACGAAAGAGTTCGTCGCGGTCGGTCCGGCGGACGATCGCCTGGTTGATCTCGGTCAACGCCGCGTACAGCCGGCTGGTGCGCTCCAGATCTGCTTCACGCTCCACGAGACGTTCGTTGGCATCCGCCAGACGACCGATCACCGCGCGCATCGCCAGCAACAGCAAGATCGCCGTCACCACGACGTAGAGCACCCCCTTCACCGTGCCGAACCGGGCGACCTGCTGGGGGTCGACCACCGATTCGAGCGCCCGATCCGAGAGCAGGATCCAGGCGACGCCGGCCACGAGGTACCCGCCCGCAATCCACCAGGCACGTGCCCGGACGTGCCATCCACGAGGGTCACGCTCCCCACCCAGGGAACCCGCGCGTGCAGACATCAGATTCTCAGGTCGCCCCCGGGTCGGTGTGCATCGCGCGGACTGTACTGCGCCGAGCACTGGCCGCGCTCAGCCCGATGTTGCCCCGACCCCGACGCGCGTCACTCCACCCGCTGCGCAGGTCGGTCGCGTCACCCGACCGGGGTGATCGGCCCTGCGGTCCCAGCTGCAGCGCGGACAGCTGCAGCGTGTCGGACACCGGTGGGGGGTCAGGTTCCGAGGGTGCGACCCACGGGCAGGTTCATGGGGCTCACCACCGAGGCCGCGGAGGTCTCGGGGTTCTGGCTGACGGCGAGCACCGACCTGCCCGACCGGTGGATTCGGATCGCCGCCGGGCGGATGGACGACTCGTGGATCGGGACGACGATGAGATCCCCCGGGCGGGTGACCGCGGTCGCCCACGCCTCGAGATCCTCGTCGCCGGGACCGTGCTCGGCGGTCGGGGGCACCGTGAGGCCCGCCTGCTGCAGCACCGAGGGGGGAACCGGGCCGATGATCAAGGTCTGCTCCCGTCGGCGGCTCAACGTCGAGGCGAGCTCGAGCGCCAGCGCCATCGTGGGCCGATAGCCCGGGACGAGCTCACGACCGACCGAGTACAGCACGACACGTCCCCCTTCGCTGCCCGGGTGCAACGCGGCGATCGCCACGGGGATCGACGTCGCCGCCACGATCTCGCCGTAGGTCGCGCCCACCATCCGCGCCCGCAGGTCGTCGGGACCGGGCCATCCGAGGAGGAGCAGTGAGGCGTCGATCTCGATCGCGGCCTGGTGCAGCCCGGTGGACACCGACCGGTCGAGCCGAAGCATCGTCTCGGCATCGCCACCGAGTTGTCGCAGCACCCGATCCACCTCGGCCCGCTTCGACCGGCCCTCGACGATCTCGACGCCGTCCCCCGGTGTGACGGGCACGAGTGGCTGGACGTAGCCACCGGCCGGATCGGCGAGGTCGCGACCGAGTCGCAGCACGTCCGGCAGTGAATCGATGTCGCCCATGACCGGCACGAGGATCGTTTCGCCGGACCGTCGCCGCTCTTCGACGGGCGGGGGGATCTGCGGTGAGAACCGGTTGGTGCCGATCGACGTCAGGATCAAGCTCACCCCGACGACCACCATGACGGCGTTGACCACGTCACTGCCGTAGAGGCCGATGTCGAAACCGATGATCGTGGCAGCCAGGGTGGCGGCGGCCTGAGCGACCGACATCGAGAACAACAGCCCCACCTCGGCGCCGACGAGCCCGAAGATGCGCCCCGTGATCCAGGCAGCGATCGCCTTGCCCACGACCAGCGCCGCCACGAACCCGAGGGCCAGGCGGATCGTCGACCACACGAACATGACCTCGGGATCGAAGATCAGCCCGACCGAGACCAGGAACGTCGGGATGAAGAAGGCGTTGCCGAAGAAGTCGGTCACCGCCATCAGCGGGCTGGCGTTCGGCACGAGACGGTTCAGGCCGACGCCGACGAAGAAGGCGCCGATGAGCGGCTCCACGCCGACCAGCTCCGCGACCACCGCCGACGACGTGAGGCTGATGAACACGAGCATGTACCGCAGGGTCCGCTCCTGGCCGAGCCCGGTGAAGAACCAGCGGGCGATCCTCGGCACCACGATGAAGCAGTAGACGCCGAGCACCGCGAACCCCAGGGCGATGTCGAACACGAGGCGCGGTCCGCTCGCGTCGCCGGTCTCGGCACCCACGATGAGGGCCAGCACGACGAGCGAGACGCCATCGGTGATCGCGCTCGCTCCGACGATCGCTGCGACGGGCCGGGTCTTGGTCAGCCCGTACTTCGCCACCGTGGGGTAGGCGATCAGGGTGAACGAGGCCCAGAACGACCCGATCAGGATCGCCGGACGGAGATCGATGTCGAGCAGCAACGCCGCGCCGACACCCAGCGCCATCGGGATGAATGCCGTCAACAGACCGAATCCGGCGGAGATGACGCGGTAGCGGACGAAGGCTTCGAGGTCGAGCTGCAGACCGGCGAGGAAGATCAGGTAGAGCACCCCGATGCCCCCGACCGCCTGGAGGCCGGCAACCCGCGGCAGCACATCGAGCATGTTCGGCCCGATCACCGCACCGAACATCAACAACCCCAACAGGCCGGGGAGCCGGAGGCGCTCGGCGACGAGCGGTCCGAACACGATGACGAGGCCGACGACGGTGAAGCCGAACGCCGGGCTCGTCTGCACGTCTGCCCAGTTCATCGGGCGAGTCTCCCCGGTTCGTCGACGTGGCGCCCCACTCGCATCGGGTGATTGCGAGGTACCTCGATCGACCGATGACTACGGTCGTTCCCATGCGCGAGCGCGACGCAGGTGCCCGATGAACGACCTCGAGATCGTCGCCGCCACCGCCGACCGGACGGCCGAGGAGACGCCATGGCACCGCACGACACGTTCCGCGAACTGACCTTCGACACCATCGAGGACCACTGGCCCCGTCTCGAGCAGCTCAGCGACCGGATCCTCACCGTTGCCATCATGGACGTCCTCGCCGATCCGCCCGAAGGCGTCGCGGACTCGTTCGTCCTGCATGCACCCCTCGAACTGATGGCACGCGCCGAGCTGCTCCCAACCGTCGACCCCGGCGATCGTGCGAGCGTGCGTCGTCGGATGATCGAGATCGCCGCCGGATGGAACGCCGTTCAGCCCCACCTCGGCGCGCCGACGAGGGCCACGAACGATCCGACGCGACCGTCGGTCCCGCTGGTCGAGGCCGTCGAGGCCGGCGACCTCGAGGGGGCCGATCGCGCCGTCGTGGACCTCGCCGCAACGGCCACCGCCGACGAGTTCGTCGCCACCGCCGCCGCTCCGCTCCTGCCGCATCTCGGCGGCGCCGCCCATCTCGCGATCTACCTCGACCTCCTCACCCGCGTGCCACGGCCGCCTGACGGAGCACTGTCGATGGGTCGAGCGCTGATCCGCGATCTGGCCCGGCACCCCGACTGGAGACTGCGCTGGATCGACGGCCCCCTCGCCGATGGAGGCGGCCGCCGCCAGAACTTCGTCGACGCGCTCGCGGATCCGCCGTCGGCGGGCGACCCCGGCAGCAACTTCATCCAACCCACGATGCACCTCGTCGACGCCACGGGTCTCGCCCGTGAGCTCCTCGCTGTTCCAGTCGCCCACGTGCCCTTCGACGAAGCCCGCCGACAGCTCCTTCGGATCGCTGCGCTGTCGATGCTCCACGACGACCCTGTCAGCGCCCCGTACGGGTGGAGCCACTGCCTCACCATGACCCAAGCAGCCCTCGCGCTCGGGCCTCGACTCGCGGATCCGCGCCGGGCGGTCGCGGTCGCCGCGACCTACGTGCTGGGCTTTCGTTCCACCCTGTCCCGCACGGCGATCGACCCAGCGTGGTGGCCAGGTCGACCGACCGCCGAGCCTCGAGGCAGGGCACTGCTCGAGCTCGACTCCGACGATGCCGTTGCGGTGGCGTGGCACACCGACGATCCCGATCGCGTCGAGGAGGTCCTCGCCACGTTCGCGGCCACCCACCGGGATGCCCACCTCGCCAAGTACACGCTCGCCTGTCGGCAGGCCGGCCACGACGATCCCGAGGCGGCACCGCTCTACCGGGCCGCTGCGACACGGCTGGTCCTGTGGTGGCGGGAGCGCGACGGGATCGGCGTCGACGCGGCCGGCGACTGATCAGCCGCTGAGCGCGGCGATGCGACGGTCGAAGTCGGCGGCGAGGTCGAGGAGCGCCCGGCGGCAGTCGCCGGTGAAGGCCGAACCGTGCATCGGCGCGAGCGTCTCGACATCGAGCTCGGCGAGGCGCCGGATCGTCGCCGCACTCGACGGGTGCAGCGAGTAGGACCCCGGCGCGATGTCCTCGGCCTCGACCGCCGGACCGACGATGTCGTCCGCGGTGACGGCCTCGAACTCGCCGAATCGGGTGAACAGGTCGCCGCACAGCAGTGTCCTGGTCGTGGCGTCGTAGAGGACGCCGGCCTCCCAGGCGTGGGGCACGTGCGGGGTGTCGAGCCAGTGCACCACGTGGCCACCGAGGTCGAGGTGCTCACCGTCGGCGAGCGGATGCGGGGGCCGGTCGGCGAGGTCGCCGAGCGAGACCATGCACCCGGTCTCGGACTGCACGACGGTCGCATTCGGCGCGAGGGCGAGCCAGTCGTTCATCGAGCCGCATTCGTCGGCCTCGACGTGGCCGAAGCCCACCCAGCGCAGCGACTCCGCGGGGACCACCCGCGAGACGGCCTGGGAGACCAGCGGAAAGAGGAACCGCATCCCGGTGTGGAACAGCATCGGCTCGGCCCCGGCGATGAGGTACTGGTTGAACGCGACGGGGAGGTCGGGGACGACGGTCGTCAGCTGGTGGACGCCGTCGGCGATCTCGGTGACTCGTGTCTCCATCAGAACGGGACCTCCTGGGTCAACAGGCCGCTGCCCGTGGCGCGGCCCGACAGGATTCGGCAGAACTCGACGGCGTCGATGGTGATGTGCTCCCCGGCCCCCGCCCCCGCCCCGGCGGCGAAGTCGCCGCCGGCCGGGCCGGTGAGCGTGAGGGTGAACGGCTGCCCATGGCGTCGCGCCCACTCGGCGACCACGTCGGCGACGATGCGGCCGTCGTGTTCGGCGGTGAGCACGAGGTCGCGTCCCGTCGCCCGGGCGATGTCGACCCGGTGCATCCACGGGTCGCGGGTCAGGATCGTGTCGAACAGGTAGCTCATGCGCCAGGTCTCGGGCTGTCCGCCGACCGTCTCCTTCATCGGCATCCGGCGGAGCAGCGACGGTGCGTTCGTCCGCCAGTGCGCCGCCTTCGGACCGCGCTCGTCGACGCGGGCGACGAGCTCCCCGGGTGTGAGGGCGGCGTGCTCCTCGACCTGCAGCGAGGTCATCGCGTCCACGAGCGCCGAGCCGGAGCGCTTGGCCCGCTTGGTCGCGCCGCGCATGCGCCGCATGACGGCTCGCATCGAGGTGAAGTCCGACAGCATCCCGACGCTGTGCCCCGCCATGGCACGCACGTCCCACAGTGGACAGTCGGTCGGTCGGGTCCAGTCGTCGTCGTCGAGCGTTCGCAGCTGCTCGGCGAGTCGGACGTACTCGGTCGCCGCGAGCACCTCGGCCTCGGCCCGGGTGATCGGCGGAATCGTGTCGACGGTGGTCGCGGTCATCGCCCGCGCTCCTTCCTGCTCGCCGACCCCTTCGGGCGGGAGCGTGTGGTGACGTGATTGACGAACATCTCCATGGCCTCGTCGATCAGCCGGATCCAGCGATCGCCGCCGGGATCGTTGGAGATCTGCTGGTCGGTGATGCCGGTGCCGATCGCGGTGAACAGATCGATGTCCCTCGGGTCGTCGATGCCGAACGATGCGAGGTGCGCCTGGACCTCGGCCAAGCTCTCAGCAGAGATCGCGAACGACTCCGCCGTCGGTTCGAAGCCCGGGATCGTCCGCTGGAACATGAGCTGGTAGCGCACCGGATCCTCGGTGCAGAACTCCACGAAGAACCGCCCGATCGTCGCGAGATCGCGCCGCAGATCGCCGACCAGGTTCCATCGTGCCTGGCCCTCCGCCCACTGCCTGCAGCCCTGTGCGTACATCGCGTCGTAGATCGCGTTCTTGGAGTCGAAGTACGTGTACAGCGACTGCGGACGCATGCCCACCTCGCCCGCCAGCTCGCGCAGCGAGAGCCCGGCCAGCCCCTCGGTCTGGGCGAGCCGCCACGCCGTCTCGAGGATCTCCTCGATCGTTGCCTGTCGGCGCTCGGCTCGCCTGTCGCGCATCGGTTCACCTGACACTGTTCGGATTATGTCGCGACGCGCTCGCCGGGTCAACCCCTCACCTCGCGACGATCGACCCGGGGTACCGTCGAACCCGTGTGGCCGATCGCGCCGATGAAGGCCGTCTCCGGGCCGCTCCCCACGGGCCCGGGCTGGCGGTTCGAGCCCAAGTGGGACGGGCACCGAGCGCTGGTCCGCCGGCGTGCGCACGACGTGGCGATCGTGTCGTCGTCGGGCGCCGACCGGACCACGACCTGGGGCTGGCTCGCCGAGGCGGTCGACGCACTGGTCCCGGGCGATGTCGTCCTCGACGGTGAGGTCATCGCGATCACCGAGGACGGCCACCACGAGTTCGGTCTGGTCGGAGCGGCAGGGGTTCCGCATGCCTTCGTCGTGTTCGATCTCCTCGCCCACGACGGCGAGTCGCTGCTGGCGACCCCGTGGGACGAACGACGGGCGCTGCTCGAACAGGTCGTCGAGCCGGGGCCGTCCCTCACCGTGACCCCCATGACCGAGGACGGGGACGCCCTCTGGGAGGCGACGAGCGCCGGATCGTTCGAAGGGGTCGTCGCCAAGCGGACGAACTCGCGGTACCTCCCCGGTCAGCGCAGCCGAGCCTGGGTCAAGACCAAGCACCGGTTCGACCAGGAGTTCCTCGTGGTCGGCTGGCTCCCTCGCATCGGCTCCACCCAGCACGTCGGGTCACTGCTGCTCGGCGCACACGAGGGCACGAGGATCCGATTCGTCGGAGCCGCCGGCTCGGGGCTCACCGTGCAGCTGGCCGATCACCTCGCCGCCGCACTCCGATCACGCGGCATCGAGCAGTCGACCGCGGTCGATGTCCCTCGCGACCTCGACGCTCGAGCACGCTGGGTCCGACCCGAGCTCGTGGTCCAGATCCGACACGGCGGTTGGACGACGGGACGGCGGCTCCGTCACGCCGTGATCCTCGGCCTGCGCGACGACGTCGACCCAGGAACCGTGACCGCAACGATGTGAACGCGGATCAGCTGGCGCGACGCCGCCTGGCCGGTTCCTTGGCAGCGACCTGCTTCGCAGCTGCCGGCTTCTTCGCGGCGGCCCGCTTGGTCGCCGCCGGCTTCTTGGTCGCGGACGACTTGGCAGCGGCTCGCGAGCTCGGGTGGCGACCCTTCGCGGCGCGGGCTCCCTCGAGGCTTGCCTCGAGGGCGGCGGCGAGGTCGACGACGTTGGCAGAACGCTCCGGTGTCGCAGGCTCGGTGCTGACCTTCGACCCGGCGGCCTTGGCGGCGATCATCGCCTCGACGGCGGCGCGGTACTCGTCGATGCTGTCGAGCACCTCGTCGCCACCCGACATCGCCTCGACCAGGGTCTCGGCCATCGTGCGTTCGCGCGCGGTCAGCTCGGTGGTCTCGAGGACCTCGAACTCGTCGAAGCGGGAGGCGTCGACGAGCTCGTCGGCGAACGCGAGGGTCGCCACCTGCAGGCGGTGCCCGTCGGAGCGGATCGCCGCCAGGTGTTCACGGCGCCGCATCACGAAGCGACCGATGCCGACGCGCCCGGTGCCGCCGAGCGCGTGGGCGAGCAAGGCGTACGGCTTGGCATTCGCGTCGGGCAGCGCGTGGAAGGCGGCGTCGTAGCGCAACGGGTCGATGGTGTCCTCGTCGACGAAGGTCTCGATCACCAACTCGCGCGAGCGGGCAGGCGTGAGCGCGTCGAGCTCGGCATCCTCGATGACCACGTAGCCGTCGCCACCGACCGACGCGGCGCGAACGATGCGATCGGCAGGCACTTCCTCGCCGGTGGCGTCGCTGACCTTGTGGTAGCGGATGCGCGACATCGTCTCGCCGTCGAGCTGGTTGAAGCTCACGGTGCGTCGCCGAACGGCCGGGACCAACTTGATCGGGATCGATACCATGCCGAACGAGATCGAACCCGTCCACATGGGGCGTGCCGCAGCCATGCCACAGAGTACCCCTCGCGACCGTTGCGCAAACAGGGGCAATCGCGCGCTGTCGTGTGCGCAGGCCGGTCGCCCGTCGCTCAGAGCTCGGGGAGCAAATGGGGTGTGAACGCGATGGCTGCGAGCGGATCGCCGGAGCGGACCAGACGCTCGCTGACGGTGCGAACGGTCCAGCGGTCCGGCCGGAGGTCGGGATCGTCCAGCTCGTCCCACTCGATCGCCACCGCCACCGGCGCACCGGGCCGCGCCCGTACCCCGTACGGCGTGGCCAGCGTCCGGTTCGATCCGTTCTGCGTGACGTCGAGACGTGCCCGACCCTCTCGCTCGCCCACCCGCCACCGCCAGCTGACCAGATCGGGGACCACCTCGGCCACGGTGCGCGACACGATCTCGACGAACGCGCGCGTGGCCGCGTAGGTCGTCGGAGCCCGCACCGGCACGCGGATGTGGATCCCGCGGCTTCCGGTGACCACGGGTCGTCCGTTGACGCCGAGGTGGTCGAGCGCCGTGCGATGCAACCGGGCGAGCACCAACAGGTCCTCCCAGCTCGTGTCGGGCCCCGGGTCGAGATCGAACAGGGCCCACGACGGCGAGTCCGGGCGTGCCGAGGTCGACGTCCACGGGTGGATCTCGACCGTGGCGAGGTTCGCCGCCCACGCGAGCGAGGCCGGTCCGTCGAACACGACCTGGTGGGTGCCCCGGTCGGGGTCGGGCCACCGCTGGATCCACTCGGGCGCGCCACGCGGTACCGCCCGCTGCCAGAAGCCGTCGTGCTCGATGCCATCGGGGAACCGGCGCACGTTCACCGGGCGGGCCCACAGGTACGGCGCCAGCGCCGGAGCGAGTGCGGCGTAGTGGGCGATGAGGTCGCGCTTGGTGGTGGCCGGCCGGCCGGGTCCCGCGGGGATCAGCACCTTGTCGAGGTTCGACACCCGGACGGTCCGTCCCTCCACCTCCCACGTTCCGCCGGCCGCCGGGAGCCTCGCGAGGGCGTCCAGTTCGTCGGGGGTCGCGGCCGGCCACGTCGGCGGAGCGCCGACCCGTATCTCGGCCATGGTCCGGCCCGATGACACCGACCGGGGCGGGTCCGGCATCGTCCAGCCTGCACGGGCGTGGTCGTCGTCGGCGTGGAGCAGCAGCCACTGCTCGCCGTCGGTCCGGACCAGGGTGAAGCGTCCGGTGAACAACGAGCCGTGCAACTCGAACGACAGCCGACCCGCTGCGAGCGCGTCGTCGGTCCAGCGGTCGCGACCGGCCAGATCGTCGAGGGGCGGTGTGGCCTCACCGGACGGCGCCCACCATCCCTCGTCGAGCACCATGACGTCACCGGCGCCGTAGCCCGCGTCGATCACCCCCTCGAACCAGCGATACGCCTGCGGGTGGTCCTCGGTGCGCACCGCCAGCCGGCGTGCCCGCGGCGCGAGGGTCGGACCCTTCGGCACCGCCCAGCTGAGCAGGACGCCCCGGTGTTCGAGGCGGAGGTCCACGTGGGTCCGACTGGCGTGGTGCAGTTGAGCGACGAACGCCGGACGATCGCCGGCGGTCGGGGTCGTCGGTGGGGGCTCGGGAGAGGCAGCGAAGTCGCGCCGCTCGCCGTAGGTCCCGAGCGCGTCGCCCTTCGACCTCGTCCCGCGGGGTCTGCCCATCGCCACCATGATGGCGCCCCGGTGCCGCAGGCCGACGCGACGGCTCGGGGCATTGGGCCCTAGTGACGATCGCGCCAGATCGTCACGATGGTCCCATGGAGCGAGCGATCGCACCCGCCTGGGTGATGGCGCCCGGCGACCTGGCCGAGATGGTCGACACCCTGCGCGCGCAGTTCGACGAGGTCATCGCCCCGGTCCTCGTCGACGGTGTCATCCGCATGCGACCGATCGATGGCGCCGACGAGCTCCCGACGGGCATCACCGACGTGCAGGGTCCGGGCACGTACCGCACGACGGGCACCGCCACGGCGCAGCGGTTCTCGTACGCCGTCGGGCCGGACTCGATGAAGGCGATCGTCCATCCCCCGCGCAGTCCGGTCTGGACGATGACGCGCGATGACGACGGCGCCGTCGCGGTGCACATCACGGCACCGACCCGGGTCCGCCGCGCCGTCCTCGGTGTCCGGGCCTGTGACCTGGCTGCCCTCCACCGACTGGGGCGCACCCAGCTCGTCGGACCCCATCCCGATCTGCATCACGCCGCTGCCCTGGACGGGCTGTTCCTGATCGGGGTCGACTGCTCCCGACCGGCGCCGACCTGCTTCTGCGAGTCGACGGGGACGGGGCCGTCCGTGGACGGCGATGTCGACCTGTCGATGACCGAGCTCGACGACGGTGACGGGGTTCGCTACCTCGTGCGGGCGGGATCCGAGCGAGGTCGGCGGCTCGCCGAGTCGCTCGGGCTGCGACCTGCCGATGCAGCCGAGATCGCGCATGCACAGCAGGTGCGCCACAGCGTCCACACCACCCGAGCGATGCCCGCCGACGCCGCGTCGACCGTGCTCACCGACCTGGAGCACCCGCAGTGGGACGAGGTCGCGGCGCGGTGCCTCACCTGCGGCAACTGCACAGCGGTGTGCCCCACCTGCTTCTGCACCGATGTGGACGACCGGGTCGAGCTCGACGGCCACACCGCCCGGCGCGATCGCGTGTGGGACACCTGCTTCAGCATGGAGTACTCCCGCCTCGGCGCCGGTCCGGTGCGCTCGTCGCCCCGGTCGCGGTACCGCCAGTGGCTGACCCACAAGCTCGGCACCTGGCACGACCAGTTCGGCGAGTCGGGATGTGTGGGATGCGGACGGTGCATCACCTGGTGCCCGGTCGGCATCGACCTGACCGCCGAGGTCACAGCGCTCGCGACGTCGGAGGTGACGTCGTGACGCTCACCGTCGATGGCGCGACCGCGGCGTCCGCACACGACCCGATGGCCGAGCCGCGCATCCACGTGGTCCGCTCGGTCATCACCGAGATCCCCGAGGTGATCACGCTCGACGTCGTCCCGGTCGCCGGCGCACCGACACCGTTCCGGCCGGCCCAGGTGAGCATGCTCGGCGCCTTCGGCGTCGGCGAAGCGGCGATCTCCATCAGTTCCTCGGCCGCGGTGTCGGATCACCACGAGTACACGATCCGGCGCGCCGGGGCGATCACGACGGCGCTGTTCGCGCTCGAGCCCGGCGACCAGTTGCCGATCCGCGGCCCGTTCGGTCGACCCTGGGACCTCGACGCGCTGCGCGGCGACGTCGTCATCGCGGCCGGCGGCATCGGCCTCGCTCCCCTGCGCTCGGCGGTCCACGCCCTGGCCGACCTGGCGGCGCGACGGCGCGACCGTCGCGTCGTCGTGGTCGTCGGCGCTCGCCGCAGCGCAGATCTGCTCTACGCCCACCACTACGACGACTGGCGTGCGCGTGGGCTCGAGATCGTGACCGCCGTCGACGCCGCGGAGACCGGCTGGTCGGGCCGCGTCGGGCTGGTACCCGATGTGATGGCGACCGTCGACGTCGACTGGTCGAACGCGAGTGCCCTGGTCTGCGGGCCCGACATCATGATGCGACGCACCGCGGACCGCCTCGTCGACCTCGGCGTCGCACCCGGTGCCGTGCAGCTCACGCTGGAGCGGAACATGCAGTGCGCGACGGGCCGCTGCGGGCACTGCCAACTCGGCCCCGTGCTGGTGTGCCGCGACGGCCCCGTCGTCACGTACCCCGAGGTCGCCGACGCGCTGCGCGTCCGGGAGCGCTGAGGAGACCGGCATGGACGAACCACGACCGACCCTGGCGGTGTGGAAGTTCGCGTCGTGCGACGGCTGCCAGCTCAGCCTGCTCGACTGCGAGGACGAGTTGCTCGCCGTGGCCGACCGCGTCGCCATCTCGTACTTCCCCGAGGCGACGTCGACGATGCTCGACGGACCGTACGACGTGTCGCTCGTCGAGGGTTCCATCACCACCGCGCACGACGCCGAGCGGATCGTCGAGATCCGCCGCCAGTCGGGCCTGCTGGTCACCATCGGCGCATGCGCCACCGCCGGCGGGATCCAGGCGTTGCGCAACGGCGCCGACGTCGCCGAGTTCACCTCGATCGTCTACGCCCACCCCGAGTACATCTCCACGCTCGCGACCTCCACGCCGATCGCCGACCACGTCGCGGTCGACCTCGAGCTGCGGGGCTGTCCGATCGACCGGCGACAGCTCCTCGCGACGATCGCCGCCCTCCTGAACCGCCACGCCCGACGGCTCCCGACCACCAGCGTGTGCACCGAGTGCAAGGCCGCGTCCACCAGCTGCGTGATGGTCGCCCACGGCACCGCATGCCTCGGCCCGATCACACAGGCGGGGTGCGGGGCGCTGTGCCCGTCGTTCCATCGTGGCTGCTACGGGTGCTTCGGGCCGATGGAGCAGCCCAACGTCGCAGCGCTCCATCGCCAGCTCCTGCAACTCGGCGTCGAGCCCGACGCGATCGACCGCCTGATGCGCACCTTCGACGTCGAGGCCTTTGCCCGCGTCGCACCCCGAGGAGCCCGATCGTGACCCACAAGTCCCTCGACCTCCACGTCCCGACCCTCACCCGCGTCGAGGGTGAAGGGGCGATGCACGTCGTCGTGCGCGACGGTGTGGTCGAGGACGTCCGGCTCGAGATCTACGAGCCGCCCCGCATGTTCGAGGCGTTCCTGCGCGGTCGGGCGCACCACGAGCCCGTCGACATCACGGCCCGGATCTGTGGGATCTGCCCCGTCGCCTACCAGATGAGCGCCGCCCACGCGATCGAACGCATCGCGGGCGTCACCGTCGACGGGCCG
>CAYRXQ010000025.1:11367-22963 GCA_964428115.1 uncultured Ilumatobacteraceae bacterium | reverse complement strand
GGTTGGGTTCCAACCACCCGACGCCACAGAGGCGCGAACGGGTTGGGTTCCAACCACCCCACGCCACAGAGGCGCGAGTTGCGGCGCGAGCCGGGGGCGGTGGGTCAGGGAGCGCCCGCCGGGTCAGGGGGCGGCGAGGTAGGCGTCGCGGGCGGCGAGGATGTGGGCTTGGCCCACCTCGGCGGCCCGATCGCCGTCGGATGCCTCGATCGCGTCGACGATCGCGGCGTGCTCGATCCACGAGCTCGCCGACCGGTCGCGGATCCGTGAGGCGTAGACCCACTGCACCACGTGGGAGATGCGGTTGAGGGTCTGGGCGAGCAGGTCGTTGTCGGCGGCATCGGCCAGCACGTGGTGGAAGCGGGTGTTGAGGCCGGGGAGCTCCTCGAGCCGTCCGTCGGCGGCGGCCGAGGTGCCGGATCGCACAATCTCGTGCAGCTCGGCGAGCTGCTCGGGAGACCGACGCTCGGCGGCCAGCCGGGCGACCAGACCCTCGAGGGGGGTGCGCAGCTCGAACAGCTCGCGGGCGCGCCGTTCGTCGACGATCCCGACGCGGGCGCCGCGGCGGGGCTCGATGGTGATGAACCCTTCGAGCGAGAGGGCCTGCAGCGCCTCGCGGATCGGGTTGCGGGACACACCCAGTTCGGCCGCGATCTCCTCTTCGTAGAGGCGCTCGCCGGGCACGAAGCGCCCTCGGATGATCGCGGCGCGGAGCTCGTCGATGACCACCGCTCGGAGGGGCTGTCGTGCCGAACCGACGTCCATGCTCACAGCGTGCTCGCGTCCGTTGCCGTTGGCACCATCGGGAAACACGATCGTCACGCTCCTCGCCGTCCGTCCCGTTGACCGGGCAATGTCCTATGTATACAGTATGCGGACGGGTCCTTCCGGTCCAGCGTCGCACCGGTGGTCCGCTCACACCCGGATCCCGTTCGGGTTTCTGACCACTCTCAGGGGGAGTACATGCGATCACACTGGAGATTCGCCGTACCCGTTCTCGTGCTCGGCCTCGTGGCCGGTGCATGCGGCGGCGACGACGATGCCGACGACACACCGGCCACCACCGCAGCAGGCGGCACCGCACCGGCGGGTACCGAGCCGGCGGGCACCGACGCACCGGCGGTCGATGGCGCCTCGATCACCATCGCGCTCGGCTCCGAGCCGACCAGCCTCGACCCGCACCTCGTCGACGACGGCGGCGAGCGGGCGATCAACGACAACATCTACGAGACCCTCCTCGCCCGCACACCCGACGGTGAGCTGGTGCCGGGCCTCGCCGCCGACCTGGGCACCCAGATCGACGACACCACCTGGGAGTTCACGCTCCGCGAGGGCGTCACCTTCCACAACGGTGAGGCGTTCAACGCCGACGCCGTCGTCGCGTCGGTGACCCGGATGATCGGCTTCATCGAGGAAGGCGTCACCGACAACGACGGCTTCTTCGCGAGCCTCACCGGCGCCGAGGCCGTCGACGAGTACACGGTCCGTATCACGACGGCCGCCGCCGACGGCGTCCTGCCGTCGCGGATGTACTGGCTCAAGATCATCCCGGCCTCGGCCGTGGATTCCCCCGACCTGTCGGACGCCCCGGTGGGCACCGGTCCGTACGTGTTCGGTAGCCGCAACCAGGGTGTGGACATCACGCTGACGGCCAACGCCGACTACTGGGACGGTGCGCCGTCGATCAGCGAGGTGACCTACGAGTTCTCCGATGACTCCTCGACCCGCCTCGCCGGTCTGCTCTCGGGCAACTACGACCTGATCACCAACCTCGCCCCCGAGGACGCCGCCACGGCCCCCCAGGTCGCGACGGCCCAGGGTCAGGAGCATCCGATCCTCATCCTCGACGCCGACGACGGCATCACCGCCGACCTCGACGTGCGCATCGCCCTCAACCTGGCGATCGACAAGCAGGCCATCGCCGACAACCTGTTCGGCGGCTTCGCGACGATCGACAACGGTCAGCTGCTCAGCCCCTCGATCCTCGGGCACAACGCCGATCTGGCACCGTTCCCGTACGACCCCGAGGAGGCCACTGCGCTCCTGGAGGCCGCCGGCGTCGCCGGCGAGACCATCCAGCTCGTGGGTGAGTCGGGCCGCTGGTTGAAGGACCGTGAGCTGCTCGAGGCCGTCGCCGGCTACTGGACCGCCGTCGGGCTCGACGTCCAGCTCGAGATCCTCGAGTTCGGCGCCTACCTCGACGTGCTGTTCGACCGGGAGAACCGGGCCGACGCGATCTACGTGTCGAGCTCCAACGACCTGCTCGATCCCGACCGCCAGCTCTCCACCTACTACCAGGCGGGTGGCATCGGGTCGTCGAACACCAACGAGGAGCTGAGCGACCTCATCACGCAGGGCCGGCAGACGCTCGACGCCGCCGAGCGTCAGGCGATCTACGAGCAGGCCGTGCAGCTCGCCTACGACCAGGCGTACTTCGTCTGGATCGTCAACAACCAGGACATCTACGGGCTCTCCGAAGACCTCCAGTGGCAGCCCCGGGTGGACTCCAAGCTCCTCGTGAAGGAGATGTCGGTCGCGGGCTGACGCCCACGATCGATGACACCGCCGAGCGCGGGGAGGATGAAGCATGGGGAGATATCTCGCACAGCGACTGCTCCAAGGAGCAGTGGTCATCTTCGGGGTCACGACCTTGGTGTTCGTGATCACGAGGATGGTCGGCGACCCCGTCAACTTCATCCTCCCCCTCTCGGCGAGCGAGGAGCAGCGAATCCGGCTCCGGGCCGATCTCGGCTTCGACCGACCGATCCTGGTCCAGTACTGGGAGTTCCTCGGCGATGCCATCCGGCTCGACTTCGGGACCTCGACGCTCTACCGCAATCAGGACGCGTTCGACATCGTCCTGCAGTTCCTGCCCAAGACGCTGCAGCTCGCTGCCTTCGGCATGGTGATCGCGTTCGTCGTCTCCCTGCCCCTCGGGGCGTTGGCGGCGACGCGACCCGGCACCCTGCTCGACAAGTTCCTCGTCACCATCAGCCTGGCGGGGCTGGCGACCCCGCAGTTCTTCCTGGCCCAGCTCCTGCTGTACTTCACCAGCGTCCGGTTCCAGATCGTGAAGTTCGGCAACGGGCCGTGGACGCACCTGATCGTCCCGGCCATCGCCCTGGCACTCCCGGCCATCGGCCGGTTGGCCATGGTGGTCCGCTCGGCGATGATCGACGAGCTCAACTCCCAGTACGTCAAGGCCGCCAAGGCCAAGGGCGTCTCGCGTCGCCGCATCGTCGGTGTCCACGCCCTGCGGAATGCCTCGATCCCGTTCGTGACCCTGTTCGGCTGGGAGGTGATCCGAGCCCTGGCCGGCTACGCGCTGGTGATCGAGGCCGTGTTCGCCTGGCCGGGTCTAGGCGACCTGTCCATCCGCGCCATCAAGGAGCGCGACTTCTACCTGATCCAGGCGAGCGTCTTCGTGGTCGCACTGATGGTCGTGATCGTCAACATCGCCATCGACGTCGTCTACAAGTTCATCGACCCACGGGTGAAGCTGTCATGAGCTCCGATCACACCGACAACCGTCCGGCGGTCGACGAGTACTCGGCCCGCCACCACGAGCAGGACGACGCACTCCACACCGAGGAGTCGCTCGAGGGTCGGCCCTTCGAGGTCCGCACCGCCACCAAGGGCTTGTTCGGTGAGCTGCTGACCGACACCACCGGCACGATCGCGGCGGCCTTCCTCGGTCTCATCACCCTCGTCGCGATCTTCGCCCCGTGGCTCGCGCCGTACGGTCCGGTCGAGGGCAACCCGTCGACCTCCCGCATCGACCCGATCTGGAAGGGCGGCACCTGGGACCACGTGCTCGGCACCGACGCCCAGGGCTACGACGTGCTCTCGCGGCTGATGTGGGGCTCGCGCACCACCCTGCTGATCGCCGTCTCGGTGGTCCTCGTGGCCGGGATCGTCGGGGTGTTCATCGGCATGCTCGCCGGGTACCGCGGTGGGCGGACCGACCGGTGGCTGATGCGCTGGGTCGACGTCCAGGTGGCATTCCCCGGCCTGCTGATCGCCCTGATCATGATCGCCGTGATCGGAGCGAGCCGCTGGTCGTTGATCTTCGTCCTCGCCTTCAACGGCTGGATGGTGTACGCCCGCATGACCCGTGGTGTGGTGCTCTCGGCCAAGGAGCGCCCCTACGTCGAGGCCGCCGAGATGGTCGGTGGCAAGCCGCGGCGGGTGATGTTCCTCCACATCCTGCCCAACCTGATCTCCTCGCTGGCGACCCTGGCGGTGCTCGAGTTCGCCCGGATCATCCTGGCCGAGGCGACGCTGTCGTTCCTCGGGCTCGGACTGCAGTACCCCGACGTCTCCCTCGGCGTCATGGCGAATGCCGGCCGCGACCAGTTCTTCTCGATGCCGCGCCTGGCGGTGATCCCCGGCATCGTGATCACGCTCATCGTGCTGGCCGTGAACTTCCTGGCCTCCTGGCTGCGGGTGGCGACCGATCCGATCGAGCGCGAGAAGCGCTTCGCGGCCGGGGTGAAGTCGGGCGCCACGGCATCCACGGCAGTGTCCGCCGGAAAGGGCGTGGTCTGATGTCGCTGCTCGAGACCGGGCGCGCCGCCCGCGACCGCGGTGCCGCCGGTGACGTGGTGCTCGAGGTCGAGCACCTGCAGGTCGACTTCCTCACCCGTCGCGGCACGGTCAAGGCCATCCGCGACGTGAGCTTCACGATCGCGCGCGGCGAGACCGTCGGTCTGGTGGGCGAGTCGGGGTCGGGCAAGAGCGTCACTGCACAGGCGCTGCTCGGCATGATCGAGCTGCCCGGCCGGATCGTCGGTGGCGACGTCCGGTGGAAGGGCGAGTCGCTCGTCCAGGGGCCCAAGGCCCAACAGGTGATCGAGCGGGTCCGGGGTCGTGAGATCGCGATGGTGTTCCAGGACCCGATGACCTCCCTCGATCCGGTGTTCACCATCGGCTCCCAGATGGGCGAGATCCTCCGCCAGCACGGTGGGTTGTCGCGCAAGGCGGCCAAGGCCCGCTCGGTGGAGCTCCTCGACATGGTCGGCATCGCCAACCCCGCCGAGCGGGTCAAGCAGTACCCGTTCGAGATGTCGGGCGGCATGCGCCAGCGCGTCCTCATCGCGATGGCACTCTCGTGCCAGCCCGAGCTGCTGGTGGCCGACGAGCCGACCACGGCGCTCGACGTGACGATCCAGGCGCAGATCCTCGAGCTGCTGGCCGATCTCCAGAAGGAGCTCCACCTCGCCGTGTTGCTCATCACCCACGATCTCGGCGTGGTCGCCGGGGTGTGCGATCGCGTCGCGGTGATGTACGCCGGCAAGATCGTCGAGGACGCCGGTGCGACCTCGTTGTACGCCGATCCGGCGCACCCCTACAGCAAGGGCCTGCTCGACTCGACCCCGCGCCTCGACCTGGTGATCGACCGGCTCGCGTCGATCGAGGGATCACCGCCCGACCTGCGCGAGCCACCCGTGGGCTGTGCCTACGCCGCGCGCTGCCCGATCGTGATCGACCGGTGCCGTCGTGAGCAGCCGACCCTCGACCCGGTCGGCATCGACACCGAAGGGAGGACCCGTGTCGCAGCCTGCTTCCGCGCCGGTGAACACGATGTCGACGGCTGAGGTCCGCTCGGTTCCGACGCCGATCGGTGACGTCGCCGCCAGCGATCGCCTCATCGAGGTCGACGGGCTGTCGATCCGGTTCCCCGTGGGCCGCAGCGGGTTCTGGGGACAGAAGGTCCACCAGGTCCACGCGGTCGACGACACCTCGTTCGCGATCCGTCGTGGCGAGACGCTCGGCCTGGTGGGCGAGTCGGGGTCGGGCAAGACCACGCTCGGGCGGGCGATCCTGCGCCGCATCCCGCCCTCGGCCGGCACCATCCGCTTCGCCGGCGACGACATCACGCACGTCAAGGGCGAGGCGTTGCGGCAGATGCGTCGGCACATGCAGCTCGTCTTCCAGGACCCGTACGCGTCGCTCAACCCACGCATGAGCGTGCTGGAGCTCGTCGCCGAGCCCCTCGTGGTGCACGGGCTGGCCAAGAACGCCGAGGCCGCCCGCGAGCAGGTCGCGGCACTGCTCGATCGCTGCGGCCTCCCGGTCGACACCGTCGACCGGCACCCGCACGCGTTCTCGGGCGGGCAGCGCCAGCGCATCGGCATCGCCCGGGCCCTGGCGCTGCACCCGCAGTTCATCGTGGCCGACGAGCCGGTCTCGGCCCTCGACGTGTCGGTCCGGGCCCAGGTCGTCAACCTCCTGCAGGACCTGCAGGCCGAGCTCGGGCTCACCTACCTGTTCATCGCACACGACCTGTCGGTGGTGCGCCACATCTCGCACCGCATCGCGATCCTCTACTCGGGCAAGCTCGTGGAGCTCGCCGACGCCGACTCGGTCTACGAGCGGCCGGTGCACCCCTACACCGAGGCGCTGCTCTCGAGCGTGCCGATCCCCGATCCACCGGTGCAGCGGGCGCGTCAGCGCATCGTGTTGTCGGGCGAGATCCCCAACCCCATCGATCCGCCGCCCGGCTGTCGCTTCGCGAGTCGCTGCCCGCTGGTGGAACCCCGTTGTCGCGAGGAGACACCGGTGCTCGAACTGAAGGCGCCCGGCCACTGGGCTGCCTGCTTCGTGCGCTGAGACCACACCATGGACCAGATCGTCACATCACCCACCGCCACCGGCGCGCCCGAGGTGCCCCTCGGTCGCGTCATCGTCGTCGGCGTGCTCGCCGGCTTCCTCGCCGGGCTGTTCGGCGTGGGCGGCGGCATCCTCATCGTGCCCGGTCTCGTGTGGGCCGCCCGTATGGATCAGCGCCTCGCGCACGGCACCTCGCTCGCCGCCGTGCTGCCCATCTCGGTAGCGTCGCTCATCACCTACGCCGCACACGACCATGTCGACTGGGCGGTGGGCGTGTTCCTGGCAGCCGGAGCGGTCGCCGGTGCGGTGCTGGGAACCAAGCTCCTGCACGTGCTGCCGCAGCGGGTGCTCGCGATCCTGTTCTCGTCGATGCTCCTGCTGTCCGCCCTCCGACTGTTCCTCGCCACCGAGTCCGACGGCATCCGCAGCGCGCTCACCGTGTGGGGCGCGGTCGCGCTCGTCGTCATCGGGGTGGCCACGGGCGTGCTGGCCGGCCTGCTCGGCGTGGGCGGCGGCATCGTGATGGTGCCGGCGATGATCATCCTGTTCAGCATCTCGCCGGTGGTCGCCAAGGGGACCTCGGCCTTCGTCATCATCCCGACGGCGATCATGGGCACCTGGCGGAACCGCAAGAAGAAGAACGCCGATCTGCGGGCTGCCGTGGCGATCGGCCTCGCCGGCATCCTGACCGCCGCGTTGGGCGGGATCATCGCCGACAAGATGAGCGACACCGTGTCGAACGTGCTCTTCGCCACCCTGTTGGTGATCGTCGCCGTGCGGATGCTGCTGCAGCTGCGTCGCCCCGCGCACGACTGACCTCGTCGTGGCCGACCCCGGGCCGGCCGTCCTCGATGGCTCGGACGACGGCGCGTCGGGACTGCCCGAGTACCCGACGACCCGCGCGTACGATTGGCGACCGGAGGTGATCGAGATGACCGATCGGGACGGGGACCTGGCGTCGTTGCGGGCGTTGGTGGAGGCACAGCAGACGACGATCGAGCGGCTGGGCGACGCGCTCACCCGCCTCGAGGCGCGGCTGGTGCAGTTCGAGGACGGCCGTCATCTCGCCCCGTCGATCGATCCCACCTCCCACCCGGCGGTGCCGCAGCTCGTCGACTCGGTCCTCGACGAGCCGGTGCCCGGTGTCGTGGCGGCGGGTCTGCCGACGACCACCGACCGTCGGGCGCTGTTCTCCCGCGCCGCGGCCGCCGCCGCAGGTGCGGCCGTCGGTGCCGTGGCCTTCGGCGGGGGCGCCCCGGTCGCCGCCGCGTCGGGGACCTTCGACGGGAACCCGGCGCTGACGGTCACGGGGACCGGGACCAACGCCACGGGCGTGACGGTCACGACGACGGGCCTCGGCCCGGCGGTGAGTGCACAGTCAGTCGCCGGGCCCGGCGTGCGGGCGTTGTCCGGGTCGGGGACCGCGGTGTTCGCGCAGTCGGGGGGCACCGGGTTCGCCGTCGACGGGTCGGCGTCCGCCGGGGTGGGGGTGCGGGGTCGATCCAGCTCGGGGGTCGGCGTCTGGGGCGAGGCGCCGACCGCGGTGATCGCGCTCGGCTCGACCGTCGGCGTCGCCAGTCAGGTCGGGCCGGCGGGGACGCACCTCCGGCTCGACGGGCCGTCGAGTCTGGTGCCACCTCCCGGTTCCACCGTGCAGCGGTTCGCCGGCTCGATGGTGCGCGACAACGCCGGCGACCTCTGGTACTCGATCGCCTCGGGGACCCCCGGCACCTGGCGTCGGATCACCGGCCCCAACACCGCCGGCGCGCTGACCCTGCTGGCGGCCCCGGTGCGGGTGTACGACTCCCGGCCCGGGCAACTCCCGAACGTCGGCGTCAAGGCCCCGTTGGCCGGCAACACCACTCGGAACGTCGACGTGACGGCGAACAGCAGCGGCGTGCCACTCGGCGCCACGGGGGTGCTGGCGAACGTGACGGTGGCCAACACCTCGGCGGCCGGGTTCGTCACCGGCTACCGCACCGGTGAGCCGCGGCCCAACGCCTCGACGCTCAACTGGTTCCAGCCCGGGTCGGTCGTGGCCAACACCACGGTGATCGGCTGTGATGCGTCGGGTCGACTGACGCTGTTCGCGAGCGCGACCGGCACCACCGACGTCCTGATCGACGTCATCGGCTACTTCCGCTGAGCGACGGGATCCTGCATGGGCGTCGTCGGCTACCTCGTCGCCCTGGCCGGCGTGACCCTCGGCGCGGTCGCGCAGGGGTCCCTGGGGTTCGGGCTGGGGATGCTGGCCGCACCGGTGCTCGCGCTCGTGGACGATCGGCTGGTGCCCGGCCCGCTGCTGCTGCTCGGTGTCACCTTCACCGGCATGGTGGCGCTGCGGGAGCGGGCCGATCTGGACTGGCGTGGGATCCGGTGGGCGATCGTGGGTCGGGTCATCGGCACCGTGGTCGGCGCGGTGCTGGTGACGATGCTCGCCGGGGATGCGCTGGCCGTCGTGCTCGGTCTGACCGTGCTGGTCGCCGTCGGGCTGTCGGTGGCGGGCTGGCAGCTGCGCCCCACCTCGGCGACCCTGCTCGGTGCCGGGACGATGTCGGGCGTGATGGGCACGCTCACCTCGATCGGCGGGCCACCGATGGCGCTCGTCTACCAGCGCGAGCGGGCCGCAACGCTGCGCTCGACGCTGGCCGGGTTCTTCTTCGTGGGCGCGACGCTGTCGTTGGTCGCCCTCGCGATCGGCGGCGACCTGGGCGTCGCACAGCTCCGTGACGGCGTCGTGCTGCTGCCCGGGCTGGGGCTCGGACTACTGGTGAGCCGACCGCTGCGCCCCTACCTCGACCGTGGCTGGACCCGACCGGGGGTGCTCGGTCTCGCGTCGCTGGCCTCGCTGGTCCTGGTGGTCCAGGCGCTGCTCTAGGTTCGGCGACGCGGTGATGGACCGCTCGCTCCACCGGGCGCCGCGGTCGACGCGGTTCAGCCCCGGAAGCGGGTGGGGGAGAGGTCGTCGGGGCCGACGCCGAGCTCGGTGAGCGCGATGGGCCAGTCGCCTGCGCCGATGGTCGCCGCGACCACCTCGGCCAGCGCCGGTGCGGTCTTGATGCCCGCCCCTCCCTGGCCGACGAGCCAGACGAAGCCGGGGACCTCGGGGTCGGGGCCGGCCGCGGGGCTGCGGTCGGGGGTGAAGGTGCGCAACCCGGCCCAGGCGCTGCGCACCGACCGGATCCCGAGGCCGAGGGTCGCGTTGACCATCTCGATGGCCCAGGCGACGTCCTCCTCCTCGGCCCGCGCGTCGACCGGTTCGGATCGGTGTTCGTCGGCCGGCGAGATCAGCAGCCCACCCGCCTCGGGCTCGAAGTAGCAGCGGTTGGCGATGTCCATCACCAACGGCCACTCGGCGACGCGGCGGCCGTCGACCTCGTCGGGCGCGGGCACCAGGCAGGCGGTGCGGCGCATCGGCACCAGCCCGAGCGGAGCGACCCCGGCACGTCGTGCCACGTCGTCCCCCCAGGCCCCGGCGGCATCGACGAGGAGATCGGCCTCGACGACGCGCCCGGTGCGGGTCGTGACGGTCCAGCCGCCGGCCGGTCGGAGCGCGGCGGTGACCATCGCGTCGTCGAGGGCCAGCTCGGCGCCGGCCGCCCGAGCACCGCGCGCGTACGACTGGAGCAACAGGGCGACGTCGACCGAGCGGGCGTCGGGCTCGAACAGCCCGCCGGCGCTGACGGCCTCGGGGCGCAACGTGGGCAGCACCTCGAGCGCGCCGGCTGCATCGATGCGCCGCGCCGTGGGAGCCACGCCACTGGCCGCCACGTCCGCCAGGGCGTCGAGCGCAGCGACGTCGGAGCCGCCGTCGGCAGGGCCGGGAACGTCCTCGGCATCGTGACCGTCGCGACCGATCCACAGCAGCCCGCGCAGGCCGGTGAGCGGCGCGTCGGCGAACCCGGCGGGGGGCGACTCGAGGAAGGACCGGCTCGCCCGGGCGAGCGCGCAGATGACCCGGGTGCCCGAGGTCTCCGACAGGGTGGCCGCCGAGCGGCCCGTGGCGTGGGCGCCCAGCGCGCCCTCGGCCTCGAGGAGGAGGACGTCGTGATCGGGTGCCAGCCGGTGCGCGGTGGCGACACCGGCGATGCCGCCGCCCACCACCACGACGCGGCGTCGCTGCGAGGCGGCACCCATCAGCGGGGCGTCGGCGCGGCCGGCGCGACCGAGCGCGATGCGTGGCGGACGAGGAGATCGTCGAGCACCGACTCCATGTGCCGGCGGGTGGCCTCACGCGCGGCGTCGGCGTCTGCGGCGGCGATCGCGTCGAGGATGTCGACGTGCTGCTCCCAGCCGACCACGCCGCGCTGGTCGACGAGCATGCTGAACACGAGCTCGGTGCGGGCGCGCAGCGGCTCGACCACCGTGCCGAGGTAGCGGTTGGCGGCCGCCTGCTCGACGGCGAGGTGGAAGTCGCGGTGCGCCTCGGCGGCGCTGATCAGGTCGCCCGCTGCGGTTGCGGCGCGGCCACGGTCGAGGGTGGAGCGCATGTGGGCGAGCTGTTCGGGGGTGCGGCGCACGGCGGCGAGCCGGGCCGCGTAGGCCTCGAGCGCGGCCCGCAGATCCAGCAGTTCGGCCGCCTCGGTCGCATCGAAGGCCGCCACGTACGCGCCACGGCGCGGGACGACCTCGACCAGGCCGGTGGCCTCGAGGGCGCGGATGGCCTCGCGCACCGGGTTGCGGGAGACGCCGAGCTGCTCGGCGAGGCGGTCCTCGAGGAGTCGCTCACCGGGTTGGAGGTCGCCGTCGCGGATCATCTGCTGGATCTGCTCGGTGACGACCTCGCGCAGGGTGCGATGGGCCGACCGGGTGCGTGCGCCGAATGTCGAATCGCTCATGCGGACGTCCGGACGGAACTCGACGAGGGCACCCGACGAGCATACGGTCCCATCCCCAACCGGTGTCAGACACGCTGCACCTCCCCGCGCTGCAGCTGGCCGCCGCGCCGCCCCGCAGCGGAGCGCTGCAGGGTGTCTGACACCGG
>CAYRXQ010000025.1:0-11267 GCA_964428115.1 uncultured Ilumatobacteraceae bacterium | reverse complement strand
GCAGCTGGCCGCCGCGCCGCCCCGCAGCGGAGCGCTGCAGGGTGTCTGACACCGGAGCGCTGCAGCTGGCCAGGCCGGGGTGCCGTGGGTCAGCGGGGGGTGACGCCGGCGCGGTCGCGGTCCCAGGAGACCGGCGTCGGGTACCAGGGACGCAGCGCCAGCGGCGGGTGGAACGGGCGCCACCCGTCGACGGGCAGCGCGAGCCGGTCGAGGATCGCGTAGGCCACGGCCGGGTGGAACCCCAGTCCGACGTGGGTGGAGTACACCTCGATGTTCTCGCTGATCGGCCCGACCTCGTCGATGCAGGTCTGCCAGCGCACCACGCCGTCGCTTCGGCTGTAGATCGAGGTGGCGGGCATCTCGAGTGGCGGACGCTCCCACTCGGGGATCCAGGGCCCGCGACGTGATGGACCGCGGAAGCGCTCGAGCCGATCCCACAGCCGATGGGCCGAGCTGCGGTCGAGATCGGTCATCCGGTACGGGCTGGCCAGCGTGATGACCTGGCGAACCGCCGCCGGGGTCTCGCGGGCGAGCGCCCGGGCGAAGATGCCCCCGAGACTCCACCCCACGAGCGAGACCGGTCGATCGTTGCGGCGCTGCAGGTCGTCGAGGCGACGACGGACCCCGTCGACGATCCGATCGGTGGGCCCGACGTTGCGACCGAGCCCCCACGAGTAGGTCCGGTAGCCGTGCTCGCGGATGATGCGACGCAGCGGTGCGGTCGAGGTGTCGTCCGCGGTGAACCCGGGCAGGACGAGCACCGGGTGCCCGTCGCCGGGCGCCAGGTTGCGCAGGACCGGGCGCAGCACGGGTCCGATGGCCGTGAAGGTCGTGACCTCGAGCGGCCAGAGCGCCTCGCGGGCGCGCCGGCTCCAGTGCGGCGGGCCGAGCGGCGGTCGGGTGCTGCGGGCCGCACCGTCATCGTCGCCGTCACCTGACCGGTCACGCCCGCCGTCACCCATCTCGGTCACCGGTCCTGCTCACGCACCGTCGACCCCGTCGACTCCGGCAGCGGTGCGAAGTCGCTGGAGCTCGGACACGTGGAGATCGGCGAGGTCCTCGAGGTCGGGGACGAGCTCACGGCACGCGATCAGGCCGAGATCCAGGCGATCGAGGTAGCTGTGGACCGTGATGTTGAGCCCGATCCCCTCGGCGACGGTGGAGATCGGGACATAGCGCTCCATGCGCGATCCGGCGAAGTACAGCGGCTGGCGCGGTCCGGGGACGTTGGAGATCACCACGTTGATCGGTGAGTGCACCCGGTTCGCCAGGTGGAGCTGCGAGACGACCCGGCTGGCGGCAGCGGCCAGGATCGGCGACGAGTACTGGGTGATGTCGACCAGGGCCTCGGCGGGCACGAGCTCGAAGAAGCGCTTGGCCTCGCCCATGACCTCGCTGCACCGGGCGATCCGCTCGAGCGGATCCTCGATGTCGGTCGGGAGGTCGACCACCAACGCCGACACCCGGTTGGTCCACGGGTCGGCCTCCTGCCCGGTGCGGATCGAGAACGGGACCATCGCTCGCAGCGGCTTGTCCGGGAGGGCGTCGGCGGCCAGCAGGTACTCGCGCAGGGCCCCGGCACACATCGCCATCACCACGTCGTTCACCGTCGCGCCGGTCGCTCGCTTGAGGGCCTTGAGGTGCTCGAGCTCGGTGGTGCGCATCGAGAAGCTGCGCCGAGCGGTGAGTGCCCGGTTCCACGGGGTGGGCGGGGCGGAGGAGGTCGGCAGCGGGAGGTGCGGGAGGTGCGGCCGGTGCAGGCTGCTCGGCGACGCGAGGGCCTTGAGCACCGAACGGGTCTGCCCGATGGCATCGCCGACCCGTGTGATGCCGGCCGTGATCGCAGCCTGTTGGAGCAGTCGCATCTGGGTGCGCACGGCCTTGACCGGGTTGCCGGCGAGGTGGCGGACCGTGCGCTGCAGGAGCTCCCAGTCGTCGGGGACGCGGTCGGGTTCCCAGGGGGTGCCCTCACCGGGGGCGGGGGCGTCGGGGTCGACGTCGTTGAGCAGCGACATCATGATCACGCCGGACGCACCGTCGATGGTGGCGTGATGGGTCTTGGTGATGGTCGCCCAGCGGCCGCCCTCGAGTCCGTCGACGACGTACATCTCCCACAGCGGGCGCGAGCGGTCCATCTTGCGTCCGGCGACACGTGCGATGTGCTCGGCGAGCTGGGCCTCGTCGCCGGGGGGCGTCAGGTCGATGCGGTGCAGGTGCGCGTCGATGTCGAAGTCGGGATCCTCGATCCAGTACGGATGGTCGAGCTGCAGCGGAACCTCGACGACCCGGCGACGCAAGGGCTCGAGGTCGCCGATGACCGAGGCCACCTTGGCGCGCACGGCGGTGTACGGATCGAAGTCGGGCGACGGCCGCTCGTAGACCGAGAGCGCGCCCACGTGCCCGAACGTGGTCGATGACTCCATGTACAGAAAGAAGGCGTCGAGCCCGGTGAGCTGCTTCATCATGGCGCGTCCCCCGCGTCGTCGATCCGGTGCGCAGTATGGCCCACTGCCGCCGCCCTGTCGTCCGGGCCGGCGAGCCGATGACGATTCCCGGCCGCGCGGCGGGGCGCGGAGTACCGTCCGGCTCCGGATCACCCTCGACGGGAGGGCATCCGGACGGGGAGGACGACGCGATGGAGCGACGCAGCTGGCCGGCACGGGGTCGCGCGACGACGGTGGGGGCGCTCGCTGCGATCGCCCTGGTGCTCGCAGCATGCGGCGGAGGTGACGGTGATTCGTCGGGCGACGGCGATGCCGCCACGACCGTGGCGGCGCCCGAGGGGACGACCGCACCGACCGAGGGGACCGAGGGGACCGAGGCGACCGAGGCCCCGGGGACCACGGTCTCGGAGACCACCGAGGGTGCACCCGCCGACTTCGATCCGGGCGAGACCGGGATGCGGGTCGTCAACCTCCTGGAGGAGCCCGTCGACGTCTACGTGCGCAGCACCGGCTTCGTCGTGGCGTACCCGATGCAGGCCGGCGTGGCCCCGGGTGAGGTCACCGAGGTCTTCTTCCCGCCCGAGCAGGGGAGCCTCGCCGTGCTCGAGGCCGGCGCGTCGGGCGCCGACTGCGTGGCCGACTGCCCGCAGATCATCGCCCAGTTGACCGCCTTCGAGGAGAACGGGCCGGTCAGCACCGTGGTGTTGTACGAGGACGACGGTGAGCGACGCGCGCTCGACCTGTGGGAGCAGCCGAGCCCCGATCGCACGGGCAACGCGAACGCGATGGTGCCCGCCGACCCCGAGGTCGGCATCGTCGTGGTCACGGCCGTCGCGGTCGACGAGGCCGACTTCGGGCTGCGCATGTCGGTCGACGGGGCCCCCGGCTGCGTCGAGCCGTTCAACCTCGAGGGGATCCTGATCGGGGGGAACCAGACCCCGGCCTTCGAGCTGATGGCGGACCCGACCACGGTGTCGATCCACGGCAACCAGGACCGTGAGTGCGCCGAGGAGCCCGTGGGCGGACCGTTCGAGCTGCCCGGTGCGCCGGGGACCAGGGTCCACCTGCTGTTGAGCGGAACCCCCGGTGACCTCGACGCGATCGTGCTGCCGATGTCGGAGTCCGGTGACGACGGCGACGCCGGCGACACGGGTGACTCGGGTGATGCAGGTGGCGGGGGAGCCGCTGGTGACGATCGGCGGGCGCTCGCCGTCGAGCTGATGGCGGCCGAGGCCGAGGTGGAGCTGGGGCTCGATCCCGACCAGGCGTACTGCGCCGCCGGGTACATCGTCGACGCGCTCGGCGCCGACCTGCTGCTCGACGGTGACGAGCTGGTCGATCTCGACAGCCTGCCGGCGGAGACCTCCGACATCGCCGGTGCCGCTGTCGCCGAGCACCTCGAGGAGTGCGGGATCGACCCAGCCCAGCTCGGCGGCTGAGGCCCCGGATCGCCGCGCCGGCACCCCCGCGGCGACGCCGCCCCGCTCAGGCGATCACTCCGAGTCGCCCCGGCCGGCGGTGTCGGTGAGGAGCCTGTCGACGTCGGGTGGGCCGGCGAGTTCGATCACGGGCGGGTGGCGGTGTGGCCGGTGGAGCCCGTCGTGGACCAGTCCGACCACCGCCCGGCCGAGGTCGGCAGCCGTCAGCCAGCCAGCCGGACCGGTGGGTCGGTCGCGGGTGCGCACTGGCGTCCCGGCCACCAACGAGCTGACCGAGACCGGGCCGCCGGCCTGTTCGGCCGCGACCACCCGAGCGAGCATGAGCTGTGCGGCGGCGGACACGCTGACCACCCCGGACCCGGGGACGGGACCGAGCGCGCCGCCGCCGTTGACGAAGGTGTAGCTCGCGCCGGCGAGGGCCGACAGCACCGGGAGGAACGTGTTCGCGGTGTGGAAGTGCGCGTCGAGCCCCATGCGGATCACGTGGTCCCACTCCTCCGGCGGCAGCGCGCCGACCGCCGGCCCCTGCCACCATCCCCCGATCGACGCCACCACGTCGGTGATCGGGATCCCGGCATCTGAGATCTGGGTCCGCAGGTCCCGTGCCTCGGCGGCCGATCCGAGCGCGCCGGGCAGCACCACGAGCCCAGGCGCGTCGCCGTGCCGCCGCGCGACCGAGTCGAGGTCGGACCGGGTCGGGACGATCACCCCGGCCCCGGCGGCCAGCAGGCGGTCGACGATGCCCTCGCCGACCTGTCCGGATCCCCCGGCGACGAGCACGGTGCGCCCGGTGAGCCCCCGGGTCGTCGGGGCCGGCGCGATGCGGTCAGTCACGACGAGCCTCCGTCGGGATCGTGAGCGGCCGCAGGAACACCAGCGCCGCGGCGGCCACCACCGGGTGCATCAGACCGACGGTCACGGCCGTGCCCGTCGAGAGATCACTCGTGAGCAGCGGGACGAACGACAGGACGAAGCCGAGCACCACGATGACCGTGAACGTGGTCGCGGCGCGGCGCGGGACCCATCGGGCGAGGGCCACGGCGATCGCGAACCCGACGATCACCGGCAGGATGCTCGACATCAGGACGGGCGCAGCCGTGAGCTCGACCATCGTGTCGCCACCGGGTGTCTCGGGGACGGCGAGCGCGACGTCGGCGATGCGCGCCACCGCCCAGATGATCAGGTTGACGAGGGCGCTCGCCCCGGCTGCGAGACCCAAGGACCGCAGCCGGTGCGGCCATCCGGGGCCTCCGTCCGGGCGCTCTGCGAGCTGATCGAGGGGAGTGGTGCTGGTCATGTCGGCTCCGTTCGCCCGTGGGACTAGTGTGCAACTAGTAGTTGCAGAGAACGTACCGAACGGGAGCAGGATATGCAACCGATAGTTGCAGAGACGGGTGGATCGACCCCGGGGTCGGGCGACGACCCTGCTGTCGACCGTGTCGACGGTCTCGACGGTGTCGACGGTGTCGAGTCCGCCGCCTGCGTCGATCGGATGGATCCGCGTGTCGAGCGCACCCGGCGGCGGGTGGTCGACGCGGTGCGCGACCTGTTGGCCGAGGGTGGGATCGAGGCGGTCACGGTGCACGCGGTGGCGGAGCGTTCGGGCGTGAACAAGACCACCGTCTATCGGAACTGGCCCGAGCCCCGAACGCTCGTCCACGAGGTGCTCGGTTCCATCGACCACCGCCCGGATCTGCCCGACCAGGGCTCGGTGCGCGCCGACCTGCTGGTGCTGTTCGGACGGCTCGCAGCGTCGCTCCAGCGCTCGCCCTGGGACCGGCTGCTCCCGAGCGTCATCGGCGCCGCAGCGCACGACCCCGCGACCCGGGAGTTCCACGGCGCCTTCACCCGGGCCAGGCGTGACGGGGCTCGGGTGGTCATCGATCGGGCGGTCGAGCGCGGTGAGCTCCCACCGGCGACCGACGCGGCTGCGTTGGTCGAGACCATCGTCGGCCCGATCTACTACCGGGTGCTGATGACCAAGGAGGAGATCCCGCCGGCCGCGGTCGAGGCCCTCGTCGATCGGGCCTTGACCCTGTTCGGCTGGCACCCGAGCGGGGAGTGAGCACGCCGTTGCGCGATCGCCGGTGAAATCCCTGCGACGATGTGCGCGTGACGCCGCCCCAGTCCGATCCGTCGCAGGTCCCGCCGCCGCCAGGCGCGCCCCCGAGTGCCCCGCCGCTCCCGCCGCCGCCCCCGGCTCCGACGACACCGACCGACCCGCCGCCGCTGGACATCGGCGGCGATGCCGGATCTCACACCGTCGCGGCGCCCTCGCCGTGGGCGCCACAGCCCACGGCACCCGGCGCCCCGCTCGCCCAGGTCGCCCCGGGTGCGCCCGCTCCACCCGTCGGAACCGACTGGTTGGGAAGCGCCGCGCCGACCGCTCCCGCAGGTGGGCCGCCGCTGCCGCCGCCGGCCCCGCATCACCCGGTCGCGCGGTGGTTGGCCGTCGCCGGTGCGGTGGTCGCCGCGCTGAGCGTCGTCTTCATGTGGACCGACGCCTCGTTCTGGACGGCCAACGGCTTCGATCTGGTGGCGACGTTCCTCGTCGATCGCGACACCGTGCTCGACGAGGGGTTCACCATCGCCGGCCTGGTCTTGGTGCTGGCCGGCCTGGCCGCGGCCGGTGCACTGCTGCGCGTGAGGCTGCTGCGGCCGCTGGCCGTGCTCGCCGGTGTCGGCCTGATCGCCGTCGGTGTGCTCTTCGTCGTGCAGATCGTGAGGATCACCAACGACGCCGACGTCTCGTTCACCGAGGTCATCGGACCGGCACCGTTCGTGGTGATCGTCGGCGGCGTGCTCGTGACCGCCACCGTCGGGCGATCCCGCGGCTGAGGGCGCCCGGCAGGATCACCCAGTCGGGGTGATCGTCACGGCGATCAGGCCATCGGGCGGTCGGATACCCTGCGCTCCCGTCAGGCGCGCCGCGCGCCACACGTCAGCCTCGTACTGGGAGACCACGCATGCTCATCCTCGGAATCATCCTCTTCGGCATGGCGGTCGGGTGGCTCGCACAGGTCGTGCTGGGTCGGTCCTCGGGGCAGACCGACTGGACGATGGCGCTCGTCGCCGGCCTGGTCGGTTCCTTCGTCGGCGGCCTGCTCGCGTCGCTCATCGCCGGTGACGGGCTGTCGCTGCGACCCAGCGGTCTGATCGGGTCGTTCGTCGGCGCCGTCATCGTGACCGTGCTCTGGCAGCGCTTCGGCAGCTCGGCGACCTCCAAGCGCCGCTGATCCCCACGGTGCCGGGTCGGCTCAGCGGAGCTGGCGTCGGGAGCTGATCACGCCGGTGTCGAAGCCGGCCAGGTGCAGCCCGCCGTGGAAGCGGGCGTGCTCGATCTTGAGGCACCGGTTGGTCACCACGGCGAGGCCGGCCTCGGTGCCGCGCTCGGCCACGGCATCGTCGTGCAAGCCGAGCTGGAGCCAGAGCGTTCGGGCGCCGACTTCGAGGGTCTCGTCGAGCACGGCCGGCAGATCCGAGGGCTTGCGGAACACATCGACCAGGTCGGGGGTCTCGGGCAGGTCGGCCAGGCTCGGATAGGCCGGGTGGCCGAGCACGGTCTCGGCGGCCGGGTTCACGAACCACACGGTGAAGCCGCTGCTCGACAGCAGGTAGGTCCCCACGAAGTAGCTGGCGCGCGCCGGGTTGTCGGACGCGCCGACGATCGCGACCGACCGGGTCGAGCGGATGATCGCCAGTCGCTCACGGGCCGAAGGAGCGGTCCAGGTGGTCGAGGTCATGACGTCGCTCCCGCGGTGGCAGCGTCGAGCGCCTGGTCGATGTCCCACAGGATGTCGTCGACGTCCTCGAGGCCCACGCTGATCCGCACCAGGTCGGCGGGCACGCCGGCGGCCTCGAGCTGCGCGGGGCCGAGCTGCTGATGCGTGGTGCTGGCGGGGTGGATCACCAGGGTGCGGGCATCACCGATGTTGGCGAGGTGGCTGAGCAACTGAACGTTGTCGATGAACCGCTCGCCGGCCGCTCGCCCACCGTGGATCCCGAACGAGAACACGGCCCCCGGCCCGAGCGGGGTGTAACGCGCGGCGCGCTCGTGGTGAGGGTGCTCGGGCAGTCCGGCATACGAGACCCACGCGACCCGGGGGTCGGCGTCGAGCCACTCGGCGACCCGCCGTGCGTTGGCCACGTGTTCGGTCATGCGTTGGGCGAGGGTCTCCACGCCCTGGAGCAACAGGAACGCGCTGTGCGGGGCGAGTGCCGGGCCGATGTCGCGCAGCTGCTCGACGCGCAGCTTGGTGAGAAACCCGTACTCGCCGAAGTTCCCCCACCAGGTGACGTCGCCATAGGCGGGGACCGGTTCGGTCATCGTCGGGAACCGGCCATTGCCCCAGTCGAAGGTGCCGGCATCGACCACCAGCCCGCCGAGCGTGGTGCCGTGGCCGCCGAGGAACTTGGTGGCCGAATGGACCACGATGTCCGCGCCGTGCTCGATCGGTCGACACAGGAACGGGGTCACCGTGGTGGCGTCGACCACGAGCGGGACACCCGCGGCGTGTGCCACGTCGGCCAGCCCGGCGATGTCGGCCACGGAGCACGACGGGTTCGAGACCGCCTCGGCGAAGACGAGCTTGGTGTTCGGACGGATCGCGGCGGCCACCTCGGCCGGGTCGTCGGAGGCGACGAAGGTCGTGTCGACCCCGAAGCGGCGCAGGGTCACGTCGAGCTGGGTGACGGTGCCGCCGTACAGCGCAGCGGAGGCCACGATGTGATCGCCGGCGCCGGCGAGGGCAGCGAAGGTGAGGAACTCGGCGGCCTGCCCGCTGGCGGTGGCCACCGCGCCGAGCCCGCCTTCGAGCGAGGCGATGCGCTCCTCGAGTGCGGCCACCGTGGGGTTGCCGATGCGCGAGTAGATGTTCCCGTACTTCTGCAGCGCGAACAGGGTGGCGGCGTCCTGCGCGTCCTCGAACACGAAGCTCGTGGTCTGGTAGATCGGCACGGCGCGCGCCCCGGTGGTCGGGTCGGGCTGGCCGCCGGCGTGGAGCGAACGGGTGCGGAACCCGAACGTGCGGTCGGTCATCTGGGGGTGGCTCCTGGGGGTCGGGGTGTCGGGCCGGCTCAGACCCAGCGCAGCAGGCGGCGCTCGAGGGTGGCGAGCACGAGGTCGGTGGTCGTGCCGGCGATGGCCAGCACGATGATGGCCAGCACCATGATGTCGGTGCGCGAGGTGTTCTGGCTGTCGATCAGCAGGAAGCCGAGCCCCTTCGAGCTGGCGATCAGCTCGGCTGCGACGACGAACAGCCAGGCCTGCGCGAGGCCGAGGCGGAGCCCGGCGAAGATCGTCGGCGACGCCGCCGGCAGCAGGACTCCGGTCACCAGCGACGGGCCGCGCAGGCCGTAGGCCCGACCGACCTCGACGAGCTTGCGGTCGGCGTGCTCGAACCCGGCCGCGACGGTGGTCACGACGGGGAAGAACGCGCCGATCGCGACCAGGGTGATCTTCGGCCCCTCGTAGATGCCCATCCACAGCACCAGCAACGGGACCCAGGCGAGCGAGGGCACGGCGCGGAAGGCCCGGATGGTCGGCGAGAGCAGCCGGCTGGCCGTGGCCGAGAGCCCGACGAGCGAGCCGACCAGCAGCCCGACGCCGGCCCCGATCGAGAAGCCGAGCAGGACGCGCTGGGCCGTGATCGACACGTGCGTCCAGAACGTGCCGCGCTCGAGGAGCTCTTCGAGCGCGGCGACCACCGACGCCGGGGTCGGCAGCTGGCTGGCCGAGAACGAGCCGTTGGTCGAGGCCCACTGCCACACCCCGAGCAGCGCGAGCGGGACGATCCACCCGAGCAGCGGGATCCGAGTACGGCTGCGGGGTGTTCGTCCGGGGCGACCCGGGTCGTCGGGTGCCGTCGACACAGGCTCGGCGCGGCCGGTCGACTCGGCCGAGGTGGAACTGGCATCGCTGTCGATGTCGCCGCCGCGGTCATCCGCGCGGTCGTCGGTCAGGTCGCCGCTGAGCAGGCTCATCCGGTCACCTCCTCGGCGAAGCTCGGGTCGTACTGCGAGTCGAGCGCTTCGCGTGCCTCGGCCTCGGAGCGGACCTGCCCCTCGGCCACGAGCACCGGCAGGATCGTCTCGAGCACGGCGCGCTGGGCGTCGCCGGGCACGAGCGAGATGTCGACGTTCGTCCGGTCGACGAGCACCGTGCGGGCCACCTCGGGGTCGAGCGAGGCCTCCCGGGCCAGGAGCGACGCGGCCTCCTCGGGATTCGCCTGGATCCAGGCGCGGGCCGACTCGTAGCAGACGAGCGCGGCCTCGACGAGCTCCGGCGACGACTCGAGGAACGCGTCGCGGGCGTTGAGGACGCCGTAGGAGTTGAAGTCGATGTTGCGGTAGATCAGCCGCACGCCGTCGTTGACCTCGGCGGCGGCCATGATCGGGTCGAGCCCGGCCCAGGCGTCGACGTCGCCGCGGGCCAGTGCGGCCTGGCCGTCGGCGTGCTGCAGGTTGATGATCTCCACGTCCGACTCGCTCAGCCCGGCCTCGTTGAGGGCCTGGAGGAGGAAGAAGTACGGATCGGTGCCCTTGGTGGCGGCGATCTTCGCGCCGACGAGGTCGGTCACCGAGGAGATCGCCGAGTCGCCCGGCACCACGATCGCCGCCCACTCGGGCTGGGAGAACACGCCGATGGTCGTGATCGCCACACCGTTGGCGCGGGCAACGAACGATGCCACGCCGGCGGTGGAGCCGATGTCGATGGCCTCGGCGTTGAGGTTCTCGTTGGCCTTGTTGCTCCCGGCCGAGAGCACCCACTCGACGCCGACGCCGTCGTCGTCGAGGGCCGTCTCGAGGCAGCGCTGGTCCTTGACCACGAGGCTGAGCGGGTTCCAGTAGGCGTAGTCGAGGCGCAAGGTGTCGGCACCGCTCGCGGCGGAGCCCTCGCCGCTCGCGCAGCCGGCGAGGAGCATGGTGCCGGTGGCCACGAGGGCAGCTGCGAGGTCGGTACGGCGGGTCATGTCGGGTGTCTCCTGGGTGGGTGGTTCGGTGGGGGGGTGGGCGCGGTGGCGCCGGTGTCGACGCAGGTGCCTCAGACGTGGATACCGAAGCGGCGCAACAGGTGGGCACGCAGCGGGGCGAGGTCGGGGTTGCCGCGGTCGCGCGGCCGGGGGAAGTCGACCGTGACGGTCTCGGCGATGCCCTCACCTCGGCCGCCGAGCACGACGATCCGGTCGGCCACGTAGAGGGCCTCGTCGACGTCGTGGGTCACCAGCAACACCGTGGCGCCGATGCGGCCGGCGACGTCGACGAGGAGGTCCTGCATCTGCATGCGGGTGAGGGCGTCGAGCGCGGCGAAGGGCTCGTCGAGCAGCAGCACGCCGGGGTGGCCGATGAGCGCCCGGGCCAGCGCCGCCCGCTGTGCCATGCCCCC
>CAYRXQ010000024.1:14364-23066 GCA_964428115.1 uncultured Ilumatobacteraceae bacterium | reverse complement strand
CCTCGCCCTTGACACTGCGACGCATGTCGGTGACCTCTTCGGGCCGCTCGTCGATGAGCAGCACGATCAGCTCGACCTCGGGGTTGTTGTGCTCGATCGCCTTGGCGATCGTCTTCATGATCGTGGTCTTGCCGGCCTTGGGCGGCGACACGATGATCCCGCGCTGGCCCTTGCCGATGGGCGAGACCAGGTCGATGATCCGCGCCGTCATGTCGGTGGGATCGAGCGGGTTCTCGAGCTTGAGCCGCTGATCGGGGAACAGCGCCGTGAGGTCCTCGAACCGGGGACGGCGCTTGGCCGCCTCGGGATCGCCGCCGTTGACGGTGTGGATGTCGAGCAGCGCCGGGTTCTTCTCGTTGCGCCCGGCCGGACGGCTGAGCCCGGTGACGTGGTCGCCCTTGCGCAGGCCGTACTGGCGGGTCAGCTTGACCGGGATGTAGGCGTCGTCCTTGCTCGGCAGGTAGCCCTTGACCCGCAGGAAGCCGTAGCCCTCGTCGCGCAGGTCGAGGTAGCCCGAGACCGGGACCGGCTCGTTGCTGATCGGCGCAGCGGTTTCGACCACCTCGCGCTCGAAGTACTCGCGGTCGTCGCCCTGGGGCCCGTCCTGACCGGGACGGCCACCCTTCTTGCGACGGCGACGGCGCTTGTTTCGGCTCTCTCCGTCTGCGTCGTGGTCGGCGCCCTGGCCGGCGCTCTGGTTGCCCTGGCCGCCGTACTGGCTGCCGTTCTGGTTGCCGGCACCGCGGTCGTTGCGGTCGTTGCGGTCGCGGCGACCCTGGTCGTCGCGGGGCGGGCGGTCGCCACGCGGCGGACGCTGCTCGCGCTGGCCGGACGGACCGGCTTCGCCACGGCGGGTGGTGGCCGCAGCGCCGTTCGACGCCGCATCGCTGCCGTCGGCCGTGTCACCGTCGGACTCGACGTCGGCGCCACCGGCGATCTCCCACTCGGCCGGGGGCTCCTCGTCGGCCGGCGCTGCTGCGACCGGCGACTCGGCAGCGATCGGCTCGTCCACGGGCTCGGGCGCCGCAGCCGGGGCAGGCGCAGGCGCGGGAGCGGGAGCGGGAGACGGCGCGGAGGAGGCACCGGTGGTCTCGAGGATGAGATCGACGATGTCGGACTTCTTGCTGCGAGCCGTGGTCTTGAGACCGAGCGCCTTCGCGATGGCGAGGAGCTGGTCCTTGTCCTTGGACTCGAGGACCGACTGTTCGAGGGCTTGTGCGGTCACGATGACCTACTTTCCCGAAGAGGAAGGGGGGAAGAACACCGCCCAGTGGATCGACGTACCCCGACGCACCCCGGGACGGACCAGTGGGATGCAGATCGTCGAGCCCCAACGGGCGACGGATTGCACGCACGCGCTCGACGGGCGACCGTGGAGGGAGCGACTCGGTCACACCGAGCGGTCGTCACTGTACCCCGAGGATCGACGCGGCCGCAACGTCGGCGACGAACACCCGCGCGGTCGGTTCGCGGGAACCGGAACCCCGCCGACGGCGTCGAAGCCTCGATGAGTCGACCCCCGACCCTCGGCGCGGCACCCGACGATGCCCGTGCGGCGCGGTTCACCTCGCTCGCGGCCGACGTCTGGGAGCCGCTCCAGCGGTACCTGCGCCGCCGCGCCGATCCCGACGACGTCGACGACATCGCGGCCGAGACGCTCACGGTGCTGTGGCGGCGGCTCGACCAGATCCCCGCCGGCGCCGAGGTGCCCTGGTGCTACTCGGTCGCGCGGCGCTGCCTCGCCAACCACCGCCGCGGCACGGTCCGCCGTCGCCGGCTCGTCGACCGGGTCACGAGCCGACGCGAGGCCCGGGTGGACAGCCCCGACGCGACCGACACGATCGTCGACGAGCTCGATCCGGACCTGCACCGGGCGCTGGCCACCCTGTCGGCCGACGACCGCGAGCTGCTCACCCTGTGGGCCTGGGAGCAGCTGTCGGTGTCGGAGCTCGCCGTCGCGCTCGACGCCTCGCCCAACACCGTCTCGGTGCGGCTGCGACGGGCCCGCCAGCGGTTGGCGAACCAGATCGACGACCCGACCTGTCACATCGGCGGGGGTGCCGGACACGAAGATGGTGGACGCACACAGGAGACGCCTCGATGAACGAGCACCACCACACGGACGGCGACGCACTGCGGGACCGACTCGCAGCCGTCGATCCGGCCCGGCGTGTGTCCATCAACCCGATCCCGGACCACTTGATGGAGCACATCATGACCACCACTCCCACCCTCAACGACACCCCCACCGGCGCCGCCGGTCCCACCCCCACCGCACCCGGCCGTCGCTGGAAGCTGCCGGCCGCCATCGGCGGTGCCGCCGCTGCCGTCGCCGCGGCCGCGATCGGTGTGGCCACGCTCGGCGGCGGCAACGCCGCGGTGACCGCCGAGCCGCTCGAGCTCTCCGGCGGCGGCGGCGACATCATGGCCTCGTGCCTGCCGTTCTCGGTCGAGATCCTGGCCGAGATGCCCACCGCCTTCGAGGGGACCGTGACCGCGGTCGACGGCCCGACCGTCACCCTCGAGATCGACCGCTGGTTCGCCGACGGCACCGGCTCGGCCGCCGAGTCGGCGGTGGTGAACGCCCCCGAGGGCATGGAGGCCCTCATCGGCGGCATCGCCTTCGAGCCCGGCAGCCAGTACCTGATCTCGGCCGACGCCGAGGGGAACGTCTCGTACTGCGGCTACACGGCCCCGTCGACCGACGAGCTGCGGTCCTCGTTCGAGGCCGCCTTCCCCGGCTGACGCCCTCCCCGGCCGCCGCCCGCGGTCGCCGTCAGCCCCGCTCGAAGTAGCGGCGGCGCTCCCAGTCGGTGACCGCGGCGCGGAAGGCCTCGACCTCGGCGCGGTGGTGGTGCACGTAGTGCTCCACCACCGCGTCGCCGAAGGTGCGGCGAGCCATCTCGCTCGCCTCGAACACGTCGACCGCGACCTCGAGGGTGGCGGGCAGCTCGGGCACCTGAGTGGCCCGGTAGCCGTCCCCGTCGACCGGGGGCGGCGGCTCGATCCGCTGCTCGATCCCGGCGAGCCCGCTCGCGATCGTGGCGGCGTAGACCAGGTAGGGGTCGACGTCCGCGCCGGGCAGTCGGCACTCGATCCGCCGTGACGACCCCGATCCGACCACCCGGAACCCCGTGGTGCGGTTGTCGTGCGCCCAGGCGACGCGGGTGGGCGCCCACGACCCGTGACGGAACCGCTTGTAGGAGTTGATGGTCGGGGCGTAGCAGACCATGAAGTCGGCCACGTACGCCATCCAGCCGCCGAGGAACCAGCGGAACTCGTCGGTCGGCTCGCCGTCGGGTCCGTCGAAGGCGGCGACGTCGTCGCGCCACAGGCTGACGTGCACGTGGCAGCCACTCCCCGACTCGTCCTCGTGCGGCTTGGCCATGAACGTCACGCTCAGGCCCTGCGCCTCGGCGATCTCCTTCATCGCGTGCTTGGCGATGGCGTGACGATCGGCCGCGGCCAGCACCTCGGTGTAGGCCAGGTTGAGCTCGTGCTGGGCGACCGCGGCCTCGCCCTTGCTGCCCTCCACGGGCACACCCGACGCCGCGAGCGACCGACGCACCTCCCCGACGTAGCCCTCGATCCGGGCCGACTGCAGCAGGTGGTAGTCCTCGACGTACCAGCCCGAACGACGCAGGTCGTGGTAGCCGCGCTCGGCGGCCGAGCGGTACGACTCGTCGTACAGGAAGAACTCCAGCTCGGCGGCGCCGCGCACCTCGAGGCCGAGCGCGGCCAGCCGCTCGACCTGCCGGCGCAGAATCGAGCGCGGGGCGACCGCGACGAGCGACTCGTCGCTGCGGTCGTGGACGTCCGCGAGCACCCAGGCGGTCCCCGGCGCCCACGCCGCCAGCCGCAGGGTGGACAGATCGGGGACCAGGTGCACGTCGCCGTAGCCGAGGTCCCAGTTGGCGAACTCGAAGCCGGCCACCGGGTTCATCTCGACGTCGGTCGTGAACAGGTAGTCACACGCGTGGCCCCCGTGGATGGCCACGTGGTCGAGGAAGAACCCGGCGTCGAGCCGCTTGCCGAGCTGCTGGCCGTGGTGGTCGGTGAAGGCCACGACCACGGTGTGCACCTCGCCCCGCTCCACGAGCACGGCGAGCTGATCGGGGGTCATGGGCGGGCCACGGAGTCGACGAAGGCTTCGACCGCCGCCAGGTCGTTCGGCAGGGTCCGGGTCCGCTCGGGACGGTCGAACAGGTCGGCCAGGTGCGGCGGGAGCGGCGGGCGGACGCCGGTGGCGCGCTCCACGGCGTCGGGGAACTTGGCGGGATGGGCGGTCGCGAGCGTCACCACCGGCAGGTCACCGCCGAGCCGGCGTGCCGCCGCGATCCCGGTGGCCGTGTGCGGGTCGACGAGCATCCCGGTCTCGGCGTGGACACGGGCGATCTCGGCGATCGTCACGTCGTCGTCGGCGGCCGCGGCCCGGAAGGTGCCGTCGATCCACTGGGCCCGCTGGTCGGGCTCCACCTCGAGCCGACCGGTGGAGCGGAATCGGGCGAGCTGCTCGGTGGTGATCCCGCCGTCGCGGCCGTTCATCTCGAACAGCAGCCGCTCGAAGTTCGAGGACACCTGGATGTCCATGCTCGGGCTGAGCGTGCTCATGTCGCCGGCCTCGATGAACCGGGTGAGGATGTCGTTGGTGTTCGAGGCGATGACGAAGTCGTGCACCGGGGCGCCCATCCGCCTGGCGATCCACCCCGACAGGACGTTGCCGAAGTTGCCCGTCGGCACGCAGGCGGTGATCGGCCCGGCGAGGGTCCGCGAGGCGGTCACGTAGTACACGACCTGGGCCATCACCCGGGCCCAGTTGATGGAGTTGACCGCCGACAGCCGCAGACGCTCGCGGAACGGCGCGTCGTTGAACATCGCCTTGACCAGGTCCTGGCAGTCGTCGAAGGTGCCGTCGACCGCCACCGCGTGGACGTTGGGCGCCTCGACGGTGGTCATCTGGCGCCGCTGGACCTCGCTCGTGCGACCGGCCGGGTAGAGGATCACGATGTCGACGTGGTCGCAGCCCTTGACGCCGTCGATGGCCGCCGAGCCGGTGTCGCCACTGGTGGCGCCGACGATCGTGACGCGCTCGCCGCGCTCGCCGAGCACATGATCGAACAGCCGACCGACGAGCTGGAGGGCGACGTCTTTGAAGGCCAGGGTCGGCCCGTGGAACAGCTCCTGGACGAACAGGCGGTGATCGATCTGGACCAGCGGCACCACGGCGGGGTGCCGGAACGTGGCGTAGGCCTCCTCGCAGATCGACGCGAACACGACCGGATCGATGTCCTCGGCAACGAAGGGCGTCATGACCGCGGCGGCCACCTCGGCGTAGGTGTGCAGGCCCGACAGGTCACCGAGCTCGGGCCACTCGGCCGGCACGTACAGGCCGCCGTCGTTGGCCAGACCGGCCAGGAGCACATCGGCGAACCCGAGCTCGGGGGCCCGGCCGCGGGTGGAGACGTAGCGCACCGTCAGCCGCCGATCACTCGCAGGAGACCGCCGACGCGACGCACCGCGTCGAGCTCGCGCAGCTCACGCAGGGTCGCCTGGACGTCGGCCTCGCGGGCCGCATGGGTGATGAACACGAGCCGGGCGGCGTCGCCGATCCCCTCCTGTTCGGCGACCCGGATGCTGACCCCGTGCCGGGCGAAGACCCCGGTGACGGCGTGCAGCACCCCCGACTGGTCGGCCACGTCGAGACCGAGCAGGTACTCGGCCGAGGTCTCGTCGATCGGTCGCACCACCACTCGCTCGAAGGTCCCGAGTGGGGCGTGCGTGCCGCGGGTCAGGTTCATCGCAGCGTCGATCAGGTCGCCGAGCACGGCACTGGCCGTGGGCCCGCCACCCGCGCCACGGCCGTAGAACATCAGCGAGCCGACCGCGCCGCCCTCGACGAACACCGCGTTGTAGCTGTCGCGCACCCCGGCGAGCGGGTGCGTCATCGGGACCATGGCCGGGTGGACCCGCACGGCGATCTCACCGGTGTCCTCGTGGTGCTCGACGATCGCGAGCAGCTTGACCACGTAGCCGAGACGTGCGGCGATGCCGATGTCGCCGGCCGTGATGCCGCTGATCCCCTCGTGGTACACGTCGCCGGCGACGACGCGGGCCCCGAACGCGATGCTCGCCATGATCGCGGCCTTGGCCCCGGCGTCGAGGCCCTCCACGTCCGCGGTGGGGTCGCGCTCGGCGTAGCCGAGCCGTTGGGCCTCGCCCAGCGCGACGCCGTAGTCGGCACCCTCCTCGCTCATCTTGGTGAGGATGTAGTTCGTCGTGCCGTTGACGATGCCCATGATGCGGCTGACCGGCTCACCACGCAGGCTCTCTCGCAGGGCACGGATCAGGGGGATGCCGCCGGCCACGGCGGCCTCGAACAGCAGGTCGACGCCGTGGGAGTCGGCGAGGGCGTAGAGCTCGACGCCCACGTTGGCGAGCAGCTCCTTGTTGGCCGTGACCACCGGCTTGCCGCCGGCCAGCGCCGTGGCGATCAGCTCGCGGGCCGGCTCGATCCCGCCGATGACCTCGACCACCACGTCGATGTCGGGGTCAGCCACCACGTCGTGGGCGTCGCGGGTGAGCACGCCCTCGGGCAGGTCGACGTCGCGGTCACGGGAGAGGTTGCGGACCGCGACCCGGGTGATCTGGAGCCGCAGCCCGGTGCGACGGCCGATGGTGTCGGCCTGCTGCTCCACCAACTGGATGAGGGCCGCCCCCACGTTGCCGCACCCCAGCACCCCGATCCGGACCGTCCGCTGCTCCTGCACGGCGGGCAGGCTAACCGAGCGGTCCTCGGGGCTCCCCGCCCGTTCGGGCACGCCCATCGGCGGTCAGGCGGTCTCGACGCGATGGTGACGTCCGAGGCCGTCGACCACCTGGCGGAACCGGGCCTCGGGGAGGATCGCCCCCTCCCGACGAACCGACCCCGCGTCGACGTCGACGGCCCGGTCGACCCGGGCGTAGCTCTCGCGTCGCTCCCGGTCCCACGGCCCGGTGCCGACGGGCACCTGCGGGTCCGGTCGTCGCGCTTGGAGGTGAGCGGGACGCCGACGAGCCGGCCACCACGGTGACCGACGATCACCATCGGGCGGTCCTTGCCCTTGGTCGGGTCGTCCTCGTAGGGGACCCACCCCCAGACCACCTCGCCCGGGTCGGGGTCGCCGTCGAGGCTCGGCTGGTAGCTCACCGTGATCGCCCCGGAGGTGCGGGACGTGCCGGGCGCCCCCGAGGACGCGCTGCGGCCCCGACGACTGGCGGCGAACACCCCCGCCACGGCGGTCACGATGCGGCGGATGGTGCGCGACGACGGGGCTCGTGCCATGCGTGGAGCGTACGCACGGTGTGGGGGGCACGGTGTGGTGAGCTACGGGGATGGACCGACCGCAGCTGCACACGATCGCCCTCCACCACGAGGACGGGACGTCGATCGCCGAGCTCGTGCTGCGCCGACCCGAGAAGCTCAACGCGCTCTCGCGCGAGGTGCTGCGCGAGGTGGTCGAGGCCTGCCGCTGGATCGACCGTCGTCACGACCTCAAGGTGGTGGTGGTCCGCGGCGAGGGCCGCAGCTTCTCGGCCGGGTTCGACCTCGACGACTTCGCGTCGCCGGAGCCGGGCACCTCGCCGCGCGAGACCGGCGACCTCGGCCGGCTGGCCGCCGAGGCCCTCACCGACGTGCGACCGCTCACGATCGCCGCGATCCACGGCCACTGCGTGGGGGGCGGGCTGGTGCTGGCCGCGGCGTGCGACCTGCGGATCGCGGCCGACGACACCCGCTTCTCGATCCCCGAGGTCGACCTCGGCATCCCGCTCGCGTGGGGTGGCATCCCGCGCCTGGTGCGCGAGCTCGGTCCGGCGATCACCAAGGAGCTCGTCCTCACCTGCCGTCCGTTCGATGCGGCCGAGGCCCAGGCCCTGCGCTTCGTGAACCGGGTGGTGCCCCGGGCCGAGCTCGACGCGACCGTCGCGGCGCTGGCCGCCGAACTGGCGGCCAAGCCGGGCTTCGCGCTGCGCAGCACCAAGCAACAGGTGAACGCGGTGACCGAGGAGATCGCCGGCACCCGCCGCAATGCCAACGACGCCGACACCCTCGCCGTCGCGCTGACCGACCCCGAGTCGCGCGCCATCAGCCGCCAGTACCTCGAGTCCCGCCGGCGATGAGGCCGCGGCGGGCCTGCCCCGCTCAGCCGATGTCGGTGGCGAGCAGGTCGTCGTAGGTCTCGCGACGCACGACCACCCGTGAGGCGCCGTCGGCCACGAACACCACCGGCGGGCGGGTGATCTTGTTGTAGTTCGACCCCATCGAGTGCCCGTAGGCCCCGGTGACCGCGGTGGCCAGCAGGTCGCCGACGGCGACGTCGCCGGGCAGCTGGGCCTCGAACAGCAGCACGTCGCCGCTCTCGCAGTGCTTGCCCACCACCCGCGCCCGCATCGACCGCTCGGCCGTCACGGCGCGTGGCAGGAAGGCCTCGTAGCCCGATCCGTAGAGCACCGGGCGCGGGTTGTCGCTCATGCCCCCGTCGACGGCCACGTAGCGACGGATGCCGGGCAGGTCCTTGACCGTGCCGACCTCGTAGACCGTGATCGCGGCGGACGCGACGATGGCCCGCCCGGGCTCCACGCTGACCGCCGAGCGCACCCCGAGCGCACGGCACGCGTCGAGCAGCACGTCGGCCCACTGCGAGATCGTCGGCGCCTCCTCGCCC
>CAYRXQ010000024.1:0-14354 GCA_964428115.1 uncultured Ilumatobacteraceae bacterium | reverse complement strand
ACGTAGCCGACGCCGAGCCCTCCGCCCAGCACCAGCAGCGGCAGGTCGAGCGGGACCGAGAACTCGGCCATCACCTCGGCGGCCTTGGCGAAGCTCGACGCGGCGAACACGTTCGACCCGATGTGGGAGTGGACGCCGACCAGCTGCATCGCCGGGGAGCGACGTGCCCGATCGACCGCCCGCGCCGCGTCGCCGTTGGCGAGGTTGAACCCGAACTTGGAGTCGTCCTGCCCGGTGGCGATGTAGTCGTGCGTGTGGGCGTGGACCCCGGGGGTGACGCGCAGCACGACGTCGGGGGTCGGGCCCACACCCTGGGCGTGCAGGGCCTCGAGGCGGTCGAGCTCGTCGAAGGAGTCGACGACGATGTAGCGGATGCCGGCGGTGATCGCCTCGCGCAGCTCGCGCAGGCTTTTGTTGTTGCCGTGCAGGGTGCAGGCCGAGGCCGGCACCCCGGCGGCCAGGGCCACGGCCAGCTCGCCGCCCGACGCGACGTCGAGCAGCATCCCCTCGTCGTGGGCCATGCGGGCCATCGCCTTGCAGAGGAAGGCCTTGGTGGCGTACACGACGCGCTCGCGGCCGAACGCGGCCACGGCCTCGCGGCAGCGGTTGCGCAGATGCGTCTCGTCGTAGACGAACAGCGGGGTGCCGTGCTCGGCTGCCAGGTCGGCCACCGAACAGCCACCGATCCACAGCGACCCGTCCTGCGCGACGCGGGCGGTGTCGGGCAGGAGCCGGAGCGGCATGGCGGTGGGGCGGTGTTCGGACTGATCGACAGGAGGCGTCACCGCGCCGAAGGTGACGGCGTCGGCGTGGTCGGCATCGTCGGGCATCCCGACGTCGGAGGCGGCGTTCATCGCGGGCTCACATCTGCTCGGGGGCGTCGATGCCGAGCAGCCCCAGGCCGTGGGCGAGGGTGCGCGCCACCAGGTCGGCCAGGGCCAGCCGGCTCGTGCGTAGCGGTTCGTCGGCCTTGAGCACCGGGCAGTGCTCGTAGAACGCGGTGAAGTCCTGCGCGAGGTCGAACAGGTAGGTGCACAGCTTGTGCGGCGAGTACGAGGAGAGCGCGTCGTCGATCACCGACGGGTAGCCGAGCAGCCGCTTCGCGAGGTCGCGCTCCTGGGGCTCGCCGAGCGCGATCGCGACGCCGGGCCCTCGGACCGTCGACGGGTCGATGTCCGCACGTCGGAAGATCGACCGGATCCGAGCGTGCGCGTACTGCAGGTACGGCGCCGTGTTGCCGTCGAAGGCCAGCATCCGGTCCCAGTCGAAGACGTAGTCGCGGATCCGGTCGGTCGCCAGGTCGGAGTACTTGACGGCCCCGATGCCGATCATCCGTGCGACCTCGGCGCGGTCGGCCACGGAGAGCTCGGGGTTCTTCTCGGCCACGGCCGCCGCGGCACGCTCCACTGCTTCGTCGAGGAGCTCCACGAGCTTCACGCTGTCGCCGCTGCGGCTGCGCAGCATCTTGCGGTCGTCGCCCAGGATGCTGCCGAACGCCACGTGCACGGCCTCGGCCGGTGGGGTCAGCCAGCCGGCCATCTTCGCGACCTCGAACACCATCTGGAGGTGCTGCTGCTGGGGCGCGCCGACCACGTACAGCAGCAGGTCGGCACCGAGGCGCTCGACCCGGTCGATCACGCAGGCGAGATCGCTGGTGGCGTAGTTGAAGCCGCCGGTGCGGGCGTGGATGATGAGCGGCAGCGGCTCGCCCTCGCGGTTGGTGAACCCGGGCGGGAAGACGACCTTGGCACCGTCGCTCTCCTGCATCAGCCCGGCGGCCTCGAGGCGCTCGACCGTGCCCGGCATGAGCGGCTGGTAGGCGCTCTCGCCCATCAGGTCGTCGTCGGTGAGCAGCACGCCGAGCTTGCCGTAGACCTCGTTGAAGTAGGCGGTGGACATCGACACCAGGCGGTCCCAGAGCCGGTGGGTCTCGGGGTCGCCGTTCTGCAGGAGCACGACCCGCTCGCGGGCCCGGTCCCCGAAGGCGTCGTCGGCCGCGAACTTGGCGTTGGCCTGCTTGTAGAAGCCGTCGAGATCGCCCTGCGACAGGCCGCTCGACGCGGCGTCCTCGCCGATGTCGCGGAGGTGCTCGATGAGCATGCCGAAGGGCCGCCCCCAGTCGCCGATGTGGTTCTCGCGGATCACGGTGTGGCCGGCGAAGGTCAACATCCGCACCAGGGCGTCGCCGATGACGGTCGAGCGCAGGTGCCCGACGTGCATCTCCTTCGCGACGTTGGGGGCCGAGTAGTCGACCACCACGGTGCGAGCGGTGGATGCGGGCGCGACGCCGAGCCGGTCGTCGGCCACGACCTCGGCGAGCAGGCCGGCCAGCCAGGCCTCGTCGAAGGTCAGGTTGACGAACCCGGGGCCGGCGATCTCGACCTCGCGGCACACCCCGGTGAGCACGCCCGAGTCGACCACCCGCTGGGCGAGGTCGCGCGGGTTGGCGCCGAGCTGCTTGGCGAGCGGCAGAGCCCCGTTGACCTGGGCATCGGCGCGATCGGAGGGTCGAACGACCGGATCGACGTCAGGGCGGCCCGCGAGGTCGGCGAAGACGGGTGCGAGCAGAGCGGAGACGGCGACGATCGGGTCGGACATGCGGGGATCATTGTTACCGCCCGAGTCGCCGCTAGCCTTCCGACGCCCGCCCTCGTAGCTCAGGGGATAGAGCATCGGCCTCCGGAGCCGTGTGCGCAGGTTCGAATCCTGCCGAGGGCACTGCGGTGTTTGGGCGTTTCGGCGTTCAGTCGAGCTCGTCCCGCCACGAGTGGCGGGGCGCGAAGCCGACGAGGCGCTTGGCCTTGTCGTTGGCGTAGAACGTCTCGTACCGGCCCATGTCTCGCCGACGGTCGATGCCGCCGTAGAAGCGCTCGTACACCTCGTCGCTGGTGATGCCGACCGACGAATCGTCGTTCGCGACGTTGAAGACCTGGTAGCCGAGGCGATCGGTGCGCAGGCAGCAGTCGACCATGTGGCCGAGATCGCGAGCATCGATGTAGGCGAAGATGTTCCGACGTCGCAGCCCGGGCTCGGCGACGAAGGCCGGGAACTTCGTGGCGTACTCGTGCGGCTCGATCACGTTGTTGATCCGCAAGCCGTAGATGTCGATGCCCGAGCGCGCCTGGAACGACCGCGCGGTGACCTCGTTGACGACCTTCGACATCGCGTAGCTGTCGTGTGGGACCGTCGGGTGGTCCTCGTCGACGGGCACGTACTCGGGCTTCACCTCACCATCGGCGAAGCAGATCCCGTACGTCGTCTCGGAGCTGGCGAAGATCACCTTGCCGATCCCCAACCTCACCGCGGCATCGATGACGTTGTACGTGCTGAGCGCGTTGATCCGGAACGTCTCGTTGTCGGGGCGCACGAGGATCGCCGGGATCGCGGCGAAGTGGACGAGGGCGTCGTAGGTGGGGACACCGGTGCCGGCCTCGAGCTCGTCGTAGCCCGCGTAGCCCGAGAGCGCATCGAAGACCTGCCCGGCGTCGGTGAGATCGATGCGCAGGTCGCTGACCCCGGGGTGACCGAGCGGCACGAGGTCGCCGTTGACCACACGGTGCCCCTGCTCCACGAGATGAGCGATCGCGTGCCGACCCGCCTTGCCACTGCCACCGGTGAAGAAGACTCGCATGCCCGCAATGTACGGGTACATCTAGACCGGGTCGTCGGGCTCGTCTGGTGGCAGCGGTGTCCGGGCGAGGGCACGGCGGGCCGATGCTCGTTGGCCGTCGTCCTCGTAGTGCACCGTCACCGACTGGAAGCCCTTGAACTGCTGGGAGTTGACCGCTTCGAGGTAGGCGCGCCGGTCGGCGTCGGTGAGGTCGACGTTGTCGGTGAACGGGGTCAGCAGCGCCCGGGGGTAGAGCCGCTTGGCGCGCACCACGTTGATCTCGGATCCGATCACGACCCCGACGGCGGCGAGGAAGATCCACGCCAACAGGCCGAGCACGAGCGCGAAGACGCCGTAGGTGGCGCCCGAGTCCTTGACGATGTTGCCGACGAAGGCGGTCCCGAAGAACTGGAGGAGCTGCCAGATGACGGCGGCGACGATCGCACCGGGGATGACGTCGCGCCGGCGCACCGTGTCGGGGCGGAACTTCCGGATCGACAGGATGAACACCGCAGCGTTGACGATGTTCGTCTGGAGGTTCGGCGCGCCGGTGCTCCAGCCCCCGACGTCGGCGCCCAACGTCCTGGTGTTCGACCCGGCGCCCGACAGGATCGTCGTGGCCACGACGGCGAGACCGGCAACGGCGATGAAGCGCAGACTTCGCAGGCGTGCCCGGATGGGGTTCGGGCGCCGGTTGCGGGGCACCGACCAGGTGACGTTCATCGTGTTCTGGATCGCCTGGGCGATGCCGAGGGCGCCGTACAGCGCGACCAGACCGCCGACGACGATCGCGCCGATGCTGCCCTGGAGCCCTTGCGGGTCGGCGATCTCGTCACCGATCACCGGGAACTGGCTGAGCGTGGAGTCGAGGATCTGTTGCTGCAGCTCGGGGCGGCCGTCGAGCACGAACCCGAGCACCGAGGTGAGCAGCAGCAGGAGCGGGAACAGCGACAAGAAGCCGTAGTAGGTGATGAGGGCCGCGAGGTACGGCCCCTGGTCCTCACCGAACTTGTAGATCACCCCGATCGGGAACCCCATCACCGGGTGGCGACGTTGGAAGGCATCGAGTCGCTCCGTCACCGACATCGACATCCCGCACCACCTTCCCGAACGTCGGCCACCTCGGCAGTGTGCCCCGGACGGACCCCACACCCATCCGATCGACACGCATCCGATCAGTTGACCTCTCGCCGGGAGAAGAGCACCGTCCCGACGACGACCAGCACCACGGTGTAGCCACCGAAGAGGAGAGCGTCCTGTACCCGACTGAGCGCCGCGGCGATGGTCTCGGGCGTGTCGGTGGCTTGTGTGATCCCGAGCATCCCGCCCGCAGCGCTGAACGGCATGAGTCGAGCGGCGTTCGCCGGAACGAGTGTGCGCAGGAGGTTCTCGAGGACGAGCGCCCACACGAGCAGCATCGCGACGGCCGCCGAGCTGTGGCGCAGGATCATCCCGACGCCGAGACCGAAGACCGGGGCCATCGTCGTCAGCAGCAGGCCCCACAGGGCGGTCGTCGCCATGCCCGAGGTGTCCCCTCGTTCGAGCCCACCGAGTACCGCGCCGCTCAGGCCGCCGATCATCCCCAGGACCCCCATCGCCAGGCCGAACAATGCGGCCACGGTGGACTTGGCGGCGACGGTGACCCACCGTGCGGGCTGGTTCGCCACGCCGATGGCGAGCGTGCCGTGCTGCACCTCGGAGGTGAACATCAGCGTGCCGATGATCGCGGCGAGCACGGTGGTGAGCCACGTCGAGAAGATGAACGTGTCCCCGATCGTGAAGGGCAGGTCGGTGTCGGGGTCCGTCTTGACGAACACCGCCAGGATCCACGACAGCAGCACGCCGATCACGGGGGTCAGCGCGAGGATCGAGACGTTGGATCGAAGCGAGGACACCTTGATCCACTCGCTGCGCAGGGCGGCGGGGTACGTGGCGACGTCGTCGCGTCGGGAGCGCTGGGTGACCCGGTGGGTCGGCGACGGCCGCAGGGTCGCGGTGGACGCCGGCGTGGCAGGGACGGTGTTGATGGTCATGGTGATGGGTCCTTTGGTGCGGGTCGGTGGGTGGTTCATGCCGAGGCGAACTCGGCCGTGGCGCCGGTGATGTCGAGCAGGATCTCTTCGAGCGATCGCGAGGTCTCGGTGATCTCGACGACACGGATGTTGTGGTCGAACGCGAGTTGCGAGACCGTCGTCGTCGTCGCACCGCGGATCGACAAGCGGTCCTCGGACACGCCGATCTCGACGCTGCTGCCAGCCCGAGCGCGGTGCAACAGATCGGCCAGTTCGGTGGCCTGGGGCGTCTGCACCAACACGGTGGACTCCCCGCGGGCGAGCGTGCTGGCGACCGACTCGGCCGCGAGCAACCGCCCACCGCCGACCACGATCAGGTCGTCGGCGAACATCTCGAGCTCGGCGATGAGGTGGCTCGAGACGAACACGGTGCCGCCGTTGGCGGCGAAGCCGCTCAGCGAGTTGCGCAACCAACGGATGCCGTCGGGGTCGAGGCCGTTGGACGGTTCGTCGAGCAGGAGGAACTCGGGTTCGCCGAGCAGCGCTCCGGCCAGCGCGAGGCGTTGGCGCATGCCGAGGGAGAATCCGCCGACGCGCTGCTCGGCGGCGTTCTGCATCCCCACCTCCTGGAGCACCTCGTCGACCCGTCGCGCCGGGATGGTGCTGAGGGCCGCGGTGGCGAGGAGGTGGTTCCTGGCGGTCCGGCCGGGATGCATCCACCGGGCATCGAGCACCGAGCCGACGACGCGGCCGGGCTCGCGCAACCTGGTGGCGCTGATGCCGTGATAGCGGACGTCGCCGTGATCCGGTCGAGTGAGCCCGACCATCATTCGCATGGTGGTCGACTTGCCGGCGCCGTTCGGACCGACGAACCCGGTGACACGCCCGGTGGCGACCTCGAAGGTCATGTCGTCGACCGCGAGCCGGTCGCGGTAGCGCTTGGTGAGTGACGAGACGGTGATCATGAGTTGGTGGTCCGTTCCTGCTGGTCGTTGGGGTCGAGGGTGTGCGAGACAGGCGAGACGGGCGAATTGGGCGCGATCGAGACCAGCTCGGCGTTCATGGCCGTCAGGTGCGCCACCACGCCGTGGAGGTGGGCGGGGTCGTGGACCTCGCCGATCAGGCGGGTGACGCCGTCGTTCGAGAGATCGCAGACGAAGTCGTCGAGCAGTGGGCGCAGCACGCGAGCGTTGGCACGCCCCCTGATGACGATCTCGTAGGTGGTCGGCTCGAACATGCCCGCACCGTCGCATCGGGCGGTGTGAGGGCGCCTCACCTCGTCGGTCATCTCACCCGGGTGAGCTCGCGACGGTAGGGTCGGCCGACGTGCCAGTGGGCGATGGGTTCGGGATCGCGGCCACCAAGTTGCGACCCCCCGCGCCGCCGACCCGACCCGTCGAGCGCACCCGGCTCGAGGTCGTCCTCGACGACGGCGTCGACCGTCACGTGCCGTTGATCCTGGCCAGCGCGCCGGCCGGCTCCGGGAAGTCGACGCTCCTCGCGTTGTGGGGCGCCCGACATCCTCGACGCCTGGCATGGATGCAGGTGGAGGACGGCGACTCGGATCCGGCGCGCTTCTGGTCGTCGGTGGTGGCAGCGATCGGCCGCACGCGGCCGCAGGTCGCTGAGCGGCTGACGCCGCTCGTGGTCGGATCGCAGGGCGACGACGCCGCGATCGTCCCCGCGATCGTCAACGCGCTGGTGGACGAGGAACGACTGATCCTCGTGGTCGACGACTACCACCTCGTCGACAGCGCGAGCGTGCACCGCGGGGTGGAGCGCCTCATCGACCTGTGTCCCCGAGCACTGACGGTCGTGCTGTCGACGCGCGTCGACCCGCCGTTCCGCCTCGGCCGGATGCGCGTCCGCGACCGGATCCGCGAGCTCCGCGCGCAGGACCTCCGCTTCGCCCCCGAGGAGGCCGCCTCGCTGTTGGGAGCCGTGAGCGGCGCCCTGTCGCCCACGCTGATCGACGAGCTGTGCGAACGCACCGAGGGGTGGGCTGCTGGCCTGGTGCTCGCCGGCCTCTCGCTCCGACAGGCACCCGACCCGGTGCGCTTCGTCGAGGCGTTTCGCGGCGACGACCAGCTCGTCGTCAGCTACCTCAGCGACGAGCTCCTCGCGACCATGGACGCGAGTGAACGCCGTCGCCTGCTGGAGACCTCGGTGCTCGACCGGCTCACCGGGCCGCTGGTCGACGCGGTGACCGCGGCGGCGGGTGGTCGTGAGTGGCTGGGCGCGACCGCGAGCCAGAACCAGCTCGTGGTGCGCCTGGACGGCACCGGGGAGTGGTTCCGCTATCACCATCTCCTGCGGGATCTGCTCCTGCTCGAAGCGAGACGGGCGTTCCCCGAGCGGCTGCCCGAGCTGCATCGACGCGCCGCAGGGTGGTTCGAAGCGCAGGGCGACCATGTACGAGCGGTCGAGCACCGGCTTGCCGCCGACGACGTTCGCGCCGCGATCGACCTGATGCGCATCGTCGGGCCCGACCTGCTCGGGAGTGGACAGATCCGCTCGCTCCGCGCCCTGCTCGACCGGATCGGCGTCGCTGCGTCGACCGACACGGTCTGTTCGCTGCTGTGGGGCTGGTACCGGTACCTCACCGGTCGGTACGTCGAGGCCCAGCAGTGGCTCGACACCGCGCTCGCCGTTGCGCCCACCACGTTCGATCCGATGATCGCGACGCCACTGGGCATCAACGTGGCACTCGGGCGGGGCGACGTCGCCGCAGCGCTCGCCGCGGCGCAGGGCGTCATCGCCACCGACGACCTGGCGGCCCGGCCCGCCGAGCTGGCCACGGCCGTCGGCGCAGCCTTCGCGTGGGCCGGGTTCGCCGACGAGGCCAGAACGGCGCTCGCGATCGCCGTCTCGAGGGCGACGACCGCTCGACGACAGACGGCGCACGTGCTCGCGCTGGTCTCGTTGGCGATCGTCGAGGCCGACGCCGGCACCGTCGCCTCGGCGCGGTCGGCAGCCGAGCGGGCCACCTCGACCGCCGAGGCCTACGGCCTGCCCGGGTACCACGGCATCGCAGCGGCGTTCGCCGTGCGCGCCCGCACCTCGGCCGACCCCGACGCTGCTCGAGCCGATGCGACCCACGCCGTCGAACTGGCGCGGCGGGGCACGACCAATCTGGGGCTGGCGTACGTCTTGACCATCTGCGGTGACACGCTCCTCGGCCTCGGCGACCGCTCCGGTGAGGCGCTCCTGGTCGAAGCCTGCGAGGTGATCGACCGCTGTCCCGACCCGGGCATCGCCGGGCGATCGCTCGCGCGCTCGACCTCACGACACCGTCTGGCTCCGCCCCCCACCGCGCCGACCCCGACGCTGGTGGAACAGCTGACCGAACGCGAGCTCGCGGTTCTGCGGTACCTGCCGACCCGACTGTCGCAGCGCGAGATCGCGGCCGAGTTGTACGTGTCGGTCAACACCGTCAAGACGCACTGCAGCGCCATCTACCGCAAGCTAGGCGTCGGCGACCGCACCACGGCGGTCCAGGCGGCCCGCGACCTCGGGCTGCGCTGAACGTACCCTGCGCCCATGGCAGCGTCGCGCCGAGCACGAGTCGCGACGACGTGGGCGCTGGCGGTCGTCCTCCTCGCGGCGTGTGCCGATGACGTCCGCCGCGAGCACGTCGAGGTGCTCCAGGTGGTCGAGGTCACCTCGCAGCGCTGTGACCGACCGACGGTGAACCGTGGCAACGGCACCTCCCTGGGCGATGGCCGCGTCCTCACCGCCGCACACCTCGTCGACGGCGACCTGCGCGATCTGCGTGTCGACGACCGGGCCGCCGAGGTCATCGCCCTCGACGCTCGCCTCGACCTCGCGCTGCTCCGGGCCACCGACGAGCCCACGTCCGCACCGACCGGCGGCCAACCGACGTTCGCGACCGACGCGCTCGGCGGACCGGTCGAGATCGTGACCTCGGTGGGCGCGCGAGCCACCGAGATCCGTCGCGAGATCACGCTCCGGGTCGACCATCTCGGGCAACGAACGGTGCACGAACGACCGGCGGTCGAGCTCGCTGGCGCGGTCGAGCGGGGCGTGAGTGGGGCGCCGGTGATCGGTCCGGACGGCTCGATCCTCGGGGTGGTGGTGCTGAGCGATCCGGCCGGCGACGTTTCGTTCGCGGTACGAATCGACGCCGCCACGCTCGGCGAGCTCGGGCGCTCCGAGGAGCCCGTCCGGCGCGCCTGTCCGGGCAGGTGAACTACGGTCGTTCCTTCGGTGACAAAACAGTTACCGGACAATGAACGAGGAGACGACAGATGCGCAGAACCATTCAGCGTTCGATCGCACCGCTCGTCGCACTCGCTGTCATCGGAGCAGCGTGCACCAGCGACGACAGTGCGGAGTCCACCGACCCGCCCGCCCCCGACGCCACGGAGGAGCCTGCAACCGACACCACCGACGGCGACGCCGAGGATCCGACCACCACCGTCGTCGAGGTCCAGACCGGCGACTCGCGGCTCGACGCCGTGCTCGCGGCGGGCGAGGTCCGCTGCGGTACCCGCAACGAGCTCCCCGGCTTCGCTATCGTCGACGCCGCGGGTGACCACGTCGGCTTCGACGCCGACTTCTGTCGCGTCATCGCGGCGGCCGTGCTCGGCGACGCCGAGGCCGTGAACTTCGTCGACCTCGAGACCGCCGACCGCTTCACCGCGCTGCAGTCGGGCGAGGTCGACGTGCTCGTCCGCAACACCACGTGGACCGCCACGCGCGACGGCAACGAGGGCGCCACCTTCCTCCAGCCGAACTTCTACGACGGCCAGGGCATGATGGTCGCGAGCGACAGTGGGTTCACCTCGCTGGCCGACCTCGACGGCGTCATCGTCTGCGTCGCCCAGGGCACCACCACCGAGGGCAACGCCGCCTCGGAGGCGGCCCGTCTCGGTCTCGACTGGGAGGTCCGAGCCTTCGAGAGCCCCGACCTGATCCAGGAGGCCTTCGTCGCCGGTCAGTGCGACGCATGGTCGAGCGACGTGAGCCAGCTCACCGGTCTGCGGTCGGCCTTCCCCGACGGCCCCGATGCCCTGACGATCCTGCCCGAGGTCTTCTCCAAGGAGCCGCTGGCGCCCGCCGTGGCCGACGGTGACACCCAGTGGGCACAGGTCGTCAACTGGGCGATCCTCGCCACCATCCAGGCCGAGGAGTTCGGGATCACCTCGGAGAACGTCGACAGCTTCCTCGAGACCGAGGATCCCGGCATCCAGCGGTTCCTGGGTCTGCAGGTCGGCGACGACGCGGTGCTCGATCCGGGTCTCGGTCTGCCGAGCGACTTCGGCCTCCAGGTCGTGACGCAGGTCGGCAACTACGGCGAGATCTTCGCCGAGCACCTGACCCCGCTCGGCCTCGAGCGTGGCGTCAACGCGCTGTGGACCGACGGCGGCATCCTCTACGCCCCGCCGTACCGCTGATCATCGCGACGGTCGACCACGACCTCGATGCAGCATGAACTCCGCCGTGGGGGCGGGTGGCCGACGGTCACCCGCCCCGGGGGCGTCACCCGGGGAGCAGCCCGATGACGGCGAGCCTGAGCGCGCGCGTCCCCGTGTGGCGCGACGTCCGCGTCCTCAAGTGGGTGGTCCAGCTCGTGATCGTCGGCCTGGTGGCCGCGCTGCTCGTGTGGCTGTGGGGCAACTACGTCGAGAACTCCGAACGTCTCAACATCCCGACCAACTTCGACTTCCTCGACAGCCCCGCCCAGTTCCAGATCACCGGCAACTCGCTCTCGCAGAACGCCCCGATCAGCCAGGCGCTCTACGAGGGCTTCCTGAACACCATGCGGATCTCGGTGGCGGGCATCGTGGCCGCCACCCTCCTCGGCACCATCATCGGCGTCGCCCGCCTCAGCAAGAACTGGGTCGTGCACACCTTGGCGACGGTGTACGTCGAGGCCGTCCGCAACATCCCGCTCGCCCTGTTCCTCGTGGTGGGGTTGCTGGCGATCGTGCTCGGCATCTTCCCGGCCATCACCGACGCCTGGGACGTGGCCGGGCTCCTGATCATCTCGAACCGGGGCATCGCCGTCCCCTGGTACGTCGGATCCGGCTACGGCCTGTTGGTGCTCGGCGCCGTCGGGCTCGTGGGCGCCTGGGCAGCGTCCCGCTGGCGCCGGGCCGTTTCCGACCGCACCGGTGCACTGCCCCGCTCGGGGCTGTGGGGCGGCCTCGCGTTCCTGACCGTCTTCGCGATCGGCTGGGTGGCCGTCGGCTACTCGGTCACCACGCCCGAGGTGGCCGGGCGCGCCACTGCGGGCGGCATCCGGATCGACCCGTCCTTCTTCGCCCTGTTCTTCGCGCTCGTCGTCTACACCGCCAGCCACGTGGCCGAGATCGTCCGTGGATCGATCCAGGCGGTCCCGCAGGGGCAGAGCGAGGCGGCCGACTCGCTCGCGCTGAGCCCCTTCCAGCGGCTGTGGTACGTGGTGCTCCCCCAGGCGTTCCGCATCGCCATCCCCCCGATCGGCAACCAGTACCTCAACCTCATCAAGAACTCGTCGCTCGGCGCGGCGATCGGGTACTACGACATCACGTTGGTCGCCCAGACCTCGGTCGGCAACGGCTCCCCGGCGGTGCCGGTGTTCGCGCTGACGATGGCCATCTACATCGTGATCTCGCTGGTGACGTCCCTGTTCGTGAACATCGCGAACCGCCGCATGATGCTGGTGGAGCGATGAAGGCCGACATCAGCGCCGTCACGTGGGCGCGACGCAACCTGTTCCGCAGTCCGACCGACGCGGTCGTCACCGTCGTGTTCGGCCTGATCGGGCTGTGGGTGATCTGGCGGTCGCTCGGGTTCATCTTCGTCACCGGCCGATGGGACGTCATCCGCGTCAACCTGCGGCTGCTGATGATCGGCCGCTTCCCCGACACCCACGTGCCCCGGCTGGCCGTGACGGTGGTCGTGCTCGCCGGATGGGCGGGCGTGCTGGCCGGCGTCATCCGTGCACGGCAGGTGCGCGCCGGACGGGTCGATCCCGACGACACCCGCCTGTCGTGGCAGCGGGTCAGCGATCTGGTCAACCGGCTCTGGCTCCCGGTGTTCGTGGCGCTGCTCGTGCTACTGCTCACCGCCACGAGCGGCCCGTGGATCATGGCCGCGGCCGCCGCCGGGGCCGCGCTGGTCGGACGACTGATCGGGCCGCACCTTGGCCGATGGAACCTCACGGGCGTCGGTGGGGTGCTCCTGGCGATCGGCCTGGCCGCCGTACCGGTGATCCTGTTCTTCTACGTGGTCGATGCCGTCGGGTTCAACGAATGGGGCGGGTTCATGATGAACCTGTTCCTGGCGGTGTGCTCGATCGTGCTGTGCTTCCCGCTCGGGGTGCTGCTGGCCCTCGGACGCCGCTCCACGCTGCCGCTCGTGCGGGTGGTCTCGACGGCGTACATCGAGCTGGTGCGCGGGGCGCCGCTGTTCGTGCTGCTGTTGCTGGCCAACGTGGCGCTCGGGTTCTTCATCCCGTCGGACCTCACGCCCTCCACCGCCACCCGGGCGATCGTGGTCTTCACGCTCTTCACCGCCGCGTACATGGCCGAGATCGTGCGCGGCGGCCTGCAGTCGGTGCCGCGCGGTCAGATCGAGGCGGCCAAGGCCGTCGGACTGTCGCCGGTGCGCCAGATGGGCTTCATCGTGTTGCCCCAGGCCCTGCGCAACGTGATCCCGGCCCAGATCGGTCAGTTGATCAGCCTCTTCAAGGACACGAGCCTGGCGGCCCTGGCGATGGGCCTGTTCGAGCTGCTCGAGGTGTCGCGGATCATCACGAGCCAAGGTGACTTCCGCGGTCAAGGACTCATCGGCGAGACGATCGCGTTCGCCGCACTGCTGTTCTGGACCGTGTCGTACACGATGAGTCGAGAGAGCCAACGGCTCGAACGCAAGCTGGGAGTGGGGACGCGATGAACGACGAGCAGACCGAGGTCTTCGCCGATGCCACGCAGATGGCGGGCACCGGCGAGGTGATGATCCAGCTCGAGCACGTCGACAAGTTCTTCGGCGACTTCCAGGCGCTGAAGGACATCAACGTGCGGGTCGGCAAGCAGGAGGTCATGGTCGTCATCGGACCATCGGGCTCGGGCAAGTCCACGATGATCCGCTGCATCAACCGCCTCGAGGAGCACGACGCGGGGCGGATCGTGGTCGACGGCACCGAGCTGTCGAACGATCTGCGCAACATCCAGGAGATCCGCCGGGAGACCGGCATGGTCTTCCAGAGCTTCAACCTGTTCCCGCACCTGACCGTGCTCGACAACATCACCCTCGGGCCCCGCAACGTGCGCAAGGTGGCCAAGAAGCAGGCCGAGGAGGCGGCGATGGAGCTCCTCGAGCGGGTGCGCATCCCCGAGCAGGCCAAGAAGTACCCGGGCCAGCTCTCGGGCGGCCAGCAGCAGCGCGTCGCGATCGCCCGGGCGCTGGCCATGCGCCCCAAGGTGATGCTGTTCGACGAGCCCACCTCGGCCCTCGACCCCGAGATGATCAACGAGGTGCTCGACACGATGAAGGACCTCGCCCGAGAGGGCATGACGATGATCGTCGTCACCCACGAGATGGGCTTCGCCCGCGAGGTGGCCGACCGCGTGCTGTTCATGGCCGACGGTCAGATCGTCGAGGTCGGCACCCCGGAGCACTTCTTCACCGACCCGCGCGAGGTGCGCACCCAGCAGTTCCTCGCCCAGATCCTCTAGCAGGGTGATGAAAAGTGCCGCCTGAGCGCTTGCCGGGGTGCGGCGGGT
>CAYRXQ010000023.1:0-23254 GCA_964428115.1 uncultured Ilumatobacteraceae bacterium | reverse complement strand
CGGTGCTGGCAGGGTCGATCGTACTGGTTGTCGAGATCGTCGTTTTCGGGGGCGACGCCGCGCTGGTGTGGTTAGACGCCGAGGAACTCCCCGACCACGTCGAGCGGGCCGCGGCCTCGGCTGCACGATCGCTGGCGAGCCCCGCGGTGTTCGACCTGCTCGACGCCGGGGTGACCTTCGGTGAGCACCGGCCGGTGTCGGTCGGCTTCGTCCGCGTCGCCGGGCTCGACGAGCTCGTCGCGACCGAGGGCATCGACCACGTGCACGCCGCGATGGAACTGGTCGTGGGCGTGATCTCGAGGGCCGTGTCCGCCCACGCCGTGGAGTGGCTCGACGTCGACGTGGGCGTCGACAGCGTGAAGTTCCTCCTCACCGCGGGAGCACCGCGAGCCGTCGACCACGACGAGGAGCGGCTCGTCGCTGCGCTGCACGACATCGTGACGGCCTGTGACCTGCCGGTGGCCGCCGGTGGTCAGCGCGGTCGTGTCTATGCCGCACCACTCGGCGTCACCGGTCGCCGGAGCTACACCCTGCTCGGTGATCCGGTGAACGTGGCAGCGCGGGCGCTCGCCGTGGCTGCTCCGGGGGAGCTCGTGATCGCCGACTGGCTCGCACCCGGCCTGCACCTCGGTCACCTGGTCTCGCACGGCGAGATCCACGTGAGGAACCGCGCGGCGCCGGTCGAGCTGTGGCGGGTGACGCAGGTCGCGGCCGGGCGTGCCCCGTCGAGCGCGCGGGCGCCGTCGAGGTCGAGGGACGCCACCGCAACCGTGCGGCCTGCCGAGTCGCAGCTACTGGCCGAGATGTGGAAGCGGACCCAGGACGGTCGGCGGAGCTCGGTGGTGGTCGTCGGCGAACCCGGGATGGGAGCGTCGGAGCTGCTGGCCGAGCTCGCCGACCGCGCCGGGTCCCAGGCGGTCCGGATCGTCTCCGACCCGGTGCGCCGGCAGGTGCCCTTCGCCGGGATCGAGGCCATCCTCGTTGAGCTGGCGACGACGATCGATCGATCGCCGAGCACCCCATCGACCGGTGATCCCGACGAGTCCTGGACGTGGCTCGCGTCGTTCGCCGAGCAACTCCCCGCCGTGCAGGCCCGCCGGGTCCCTGCGGCGATCGAGGCGATCACCCGCGGCGACGTGCACGGCGGCGACCCGATCACGTCGGCTCGCCGGACGAGGGCGGTCGTAGCATCGCTCCTCGAGCGAGCGCTACCGTCGCCCTGCCTGCTCGCCGTCGACGATGCCGACGTCCTCGACGAAGCCTCGCGCTCGGTCCTGTCGCTGCTCGTGACCTCCGAGGAGGATCACCGCACGATGATCGTGGCGAGTGCCCTGCCGGGTGCGGCCCCGGTCCTGCCGGCACGATCGGTGATCACCCTCGACCCCCTCGACGACGCCGCCGCCGAGGCACTGATCGTCGAGATCGCCCCGCTCCTGCGCGACGACCAGGTCCGGCGCATCGTGATCGCCGCTGCCGGCAACCCGTTCGTGCTCGCCGAACTGGCACGCCGACCGATCGACGGTGAGCTGCCCGACTCCCTCCAACGCCTGGCCGGCTGGCTCATCGACGATCTCCCCGCGTTGCCCCGCGCGCTCGTGCGCGACCTCTCGGTGATCGGGCGGACCGTGCCCCTGCGGGTCGCTGCCGAGGTGCTCGAACGACCCGACCTGCGAGACCCAGCTGCGTGGGCGTCGGTGCAGACCGTGCTCCGGTCGGTCGACGGGTCGACCGTCGAGTTCCGTCACGACGCGTTCCGTCACGTGGCCTACGAGACCCTGCCGTTCGCCCGGCGCCGGCAGCTCCACGGTCGCATCGCCGATCACCTCGCCGGGCAGCCGGGCGCCGACGACGCCGTCCTGGCGCACCACCTCGAACGCTCGGGTCGCATCACCGAGGCGTACCCGATCGCCGTTCGCGCCGGCGATCGAGCCAAGGCGACGGGTTCGATCGCCGAGGCCGTCGAGCTCCTCGAACGGGCCGCCGACATGGCCCGTGAGGTCGCGCCCGCGTCATCGGCGATCCATTCGCTCGAGGCCGGCGAGGCGCGTCGGTGGATCGGCGATCTCGAGGGCGCCGACCGCTGCTTCCGGCGAGCTGCCAAGGGGGCGGTCGACCCCGCCGTGGTCGGGAGGCTGTGCCACCTGCGGGCCGACCTCGCGCTCCGACTCGGTCAGCTCCGGGCGGCCAAGCGATGGGCCGAGCGGGGTCTGGCGGTGACGGCTGGCGACCCCACCCAGAACGCCACCCTCCGGTGCCATCTGCTGCTCGATCTCGCCGCTCGCATCGACCAGGCCGGCCGTCACCGCGACAGCCTCCCGCTCTGCCTCGCTGCGCTCGGCGAGGCGCGGTCGAACGGGTCACGTGTGGCGGAGGGGCTGGCGCACCTGCACGCCGAGATGGCCTACAGCGCGCTCATGGATCCACGTGCGGTCGACCACGGGGTCCGAGCCATCGAGATCTTCGAGGAGCTCGGGCACGATCGGTACCTCGAGTCGGCGCTCACCAACGCCGGCTTGACGGCCATGTACCTGGGCGACTGGGAGACCGCACTCGAGCGGTACCAGTGGGCCATCGAGTGCGCCGAGCGCAGCGGTCAGATGGTCACGAGCGCCGAGACGATCGCCAACGTGGGCTTCCTCCGCTACCGCCAAGGTCAGCTCACCGAGGCCGACGAGTTGGCGCGTCGCGCGATCAGGCGTCTCGACACGGCCGGGCTCCCGCACCGCGCCGCCCTGCCTCGTCTGCTGCGAACCTTCGTCGCCGCTGCCGAGGGGCGGTTCGAGGAGGCCGACGCGTTCGTGGCCGAAGCGCGGGCGGCGTACGAGCGCGTGGGTGACGCGGCCATGGTCACCGACTGCGACGTGACCACGATGAACACCCGCCTCCTCGAGCGCCGCTTCGACGAGGTCGTGCGCCTCGGTCGTGAGGTCGAGGCGCGTCTGACGAACGTCGAACCCGAGCTCGTGGCCACGTACGGGCGCATCCTGGGGAGCGCCGAGGCGGCGCTCGGCCGGCATGGTGACGGTCAGGGCGCTGCTCGCGTCCGTTCGGCGCTCGGGCTCGCGCGATCGATGCACCTGCGCTACGAGGTCCACGAGTGCTTGCGGGCCTTGGCCGACATCGCCGCAGCGGGTGGCCCTTCGGTCGATCCCGAGGAACAGACCGAGCGCGACGAGATCGCAGCCGCGCTCGGCATCGTCCGTGACCCGGACGCGGCGGGCGGTGCGACCCGGTCGCCCGACCTCGTGCGCGACCGATCCGCTGGGTAGGTTCCCCCCGACCCGGCCGACACGCCGTGGCGCCACCGAGGGGGAGAGAGCACCATGCCGTACGACATCGCTGCCGACACGCGTCTGGATTCTGTCGACCGAGGGCGATCCCGACACGCTCTGGATCCGCGCATCAAGGCGCTGCTGGGCGGGTTGCCGCAGGTGCGCCCCCGGGACGTCGCGAGCCGCGACGAGATCCTCGCCGACGCCGCCTCGGAGACGGCCCGGAGCTATCACGAGGCGCGTCGGGCCGTGATGGAGTCCTGTGACACCGAGGAGATCGTGACCTCCGCGGGTCTCACCGTCACGCGCCACGAGGTCGTCTCGCAGCCCGACGGCAACACCATCCACGTGAACCTCATCCGGCCCGAGGGCGACGAGGTGCTGCCCTGCGTGTACTACATCCACGGCGGCGGCATGGAGGCGATGTCGTGCTTCGACGGCAACTACCGGGCCTGGGGCAAGATGATCGCCCACCACGGGGTCGCCGTCGCGATGGTCGACTTCCGTAACGCCGTGGTGCCCTCCTCGGTGCCCGAGGTGGCGCCGTACCCCGCCGGACTCAACGACTGCCTGTCGGGGCTGCGGTGGGTGCACGGCGAGGCGGCGTCGTTGCACATCGATCCGTCGCGCATCGTGGTGGCGGGGGAGAGCGGCGGTGGCAACCTGACGCTCGCGACGGGGCTGGCGCTCGCCCGCTCAGGTGAGCTCGGGCTGATCACCGGCCTCTATGCGCTGTGCCCGTACATCGCCGGCGAGTGGCCGCAGGAGCGCTATCCCTCGTCGACCGAGAACAACGGGATCCTCCTCGACCTGCACCACAACCGAGGGCGCCACGCCTACGGGATCGAGGCGTTCGAGGCCGGCGATCCGCTGGCCTGGCCCGGGTTCGCGACGGTCGACGACGTCCGCGAGCTGCCGCGCACCGTGATCGTCGTCAACGAGTGCGATCCGCTGCGCGACGAGGGGATCGCCTTCTATCGCCTGCTGCTCGAGGCCGGCGTGCCGGCCCGGTGCCGTCAGACGATGGGCACCATGCACGGCACCGAGATCTTCCCGATCATGTGCCCCGAGATCAGCCGCGACGCCGCGCGCGACCTGGCCGGGTTCGCGGCCGGCTGACCGTCCGGCGATCCCGGCGCACGCCGCCGGGCGCTGCGATCAGCGCGTCACTCGTCGACGACCCAGGGGCCGTTGCCGCCGAGGCGCTCGACGGTCACCTCGATGGTGACCGCGGTGGGCGACCGGTTGAGGTTGGTGGGGTGGTCGGCCTTGCCGGCGTAGACGCGGCACAGCTCGTCGCACAGCGCCTGATCGGCGGGCCCGACGACTTCGGCGGTCCCGTGCACCACCAGGTGCTGCTGGGTGCCGGCCAGGTTGTGTGCCTCGTCCTCGATCGAGAGGATCACGTGCGGATCGCGGCGGATGTTGCGGACCTTGGCGGTGGCGCCCTCGGTGCAGAACACCACCTTGTCGCCACGGATCCCGCACCACACCACCGACACCTGCGGGGTGCCGCTCGGGTTGCGGGTGATCACGTGCGCGAGGGCATCGGAGCCGAGGAGGACCTGGGCGGGGGCCGGGATGGTTCGCAGGGTGGACACGGCACCACTCCTCTCGTGAGTTCCGAACACTGTGCCAGACGGCACGCCCCGGCGAAAGGGGTGTGCGGATCGGAGCCCACCGGTCGGGCGGCGCGCGGGGCGCGTAGTGTCGGCGCTGCGTGCGTGGACCAGTCGCCCCCGACAGCGCCTTCGAGCGGTACGTGCTGCCCGAGATCGACGTGCTGTTCCGCGTCGCCCGCTCGCTCACGCATCACCATGCCGAGGCGGAGGATCTCGTGCAGGACACCCTGCTGCGCGCCTACCGGTCGATCGAGGGCTTCGATGGCCGGCACCCACGGGCCTGGCTCCTCACGATCCTGCGGAACGCCCACATCAACCGGAACCGTCGACGTCGCCCCGACCTGCTGGACGATCCCGAGATGGCGGCGGACGGGCGGTCGGGGCGGTCGGTGTCCGACACCGGCCCGGGGCCCGACGCGTTCGTCGAGGAGGAGATCGACGCACAGATCCTCGGGGCCCTCGACTCGCTCGACGCCCGATTCCGGCAGGTGTTGGAACTGGTCGACGTCGACGGGCTGTCGTATGCCGAGACGGCGCACGCGCTCGACATCCCGGTCGGGACGGTGACGAGCCGGCTCCACCGCGCCCGGGCCCAGATCCGTGACCGACTCGAGGAGTCCGGTCTCGCACCGAGAGGGGAGCAGCGATGATCAGCTGGATCCGTCGCCGGTTCGCCGGCGCCTCGCCCGCACCGATGGACTGCCAGGAGGTCGCGGCGTTGTTGCAGCACTTCCTCGACGGCCACCTCGACGCCCAGCGCGCCGATCGTGTCGCGGCACACCTCGAGGACTGCCGCCGGTGCGGGCTGGAGGCCGAGACCTACGAGCGAATCAAGGTCACGCTCGCAGCACACCGACGCGAGGTCCCCGCCGACTCCATCGAGCGGCTGCGCGAGTTCGGCGAGCGGTTGGCGCGCGGCGAGGTCGGTCCCGAGTGACCTCGCTGCTCCCCGGGTTGGGTGTCCTCCGCGGCTACCAGTCGTCGTGGCTGCGCGTCGACCTGCTCGCCGGTCTCACCGTCGGCGCCATGTTGATCCCGCAGTCGATGGCGTACGCCGAGCTCGCCGGGCTGGCACCGGAGTACGGGTTCTACGCGGTCATCGGGGCGCTCGTCGTGTACGCGTTCGTCGGGACCAGCCGACACCTCGGCGTCGGGCCCGAGCCCGGCACCGCCATCCTCGCGGCCACCGGCGTCGGTGCGATCGCAGCCGGCGACCCGGATCGATACCTCGCCCTCATGGCCGCGCTCGCGCTGGTGGTCGCCGGAATCTGCATCCTGGGCGCCGTCGCTCGCCTCGGCTTCCTGGCTTCGGTGCTCTCCAAGCCCGTGCTCGTCGGCTACATCACCGGGGTCGGGCTCACGCTGCTCAGCAGTCAGTTCGCGAGCTTCACCGGTGTGTCGATCGCCGCCGACTCGTTCTTCCCCCGGGTCGGTGAGCTGCTGACCGAGCTCGGCGACCTGCAGTGGGGCACCTTCGCCCTGGCCGCGTCGACGCTGGTGTTCGTCCTCGTCCTCAAGCGGGTCGCGCCGACGCTGCCGGCGGTGCTGCTCGGGGTGGTCGGGGCGACGTTGCTCGTCGTGGTGTTCTCGCTCGACGATCACGGGATCCTCGTGGTCGGAGCGATCCCCGCCGGTCTCCCGGTGCCGGGGCTGCCCGAGGTGGACCTCGGCGACCTGGTGAGCCTGCTGCCGGTGGCGGCCGGCATCGCGCTCGTGGGCTACAGCGACAACGTGCTCACGGCGCGGGCGATCGCCGCGGGCAAGGGGTACCGCATCGACGCCAACCAGGAACTGCTGGCCCTCGGGCTCACCAACCTCTCGGCCGGGCTCTCGCAGGGGTTCCCGGTGTCGTCGAGCGCCAGTCGCACCGCGGTGCCGGCCTCGCTCGGCAGCCGCACCCAGCTGGTGTCGGTGGTCGCGTCGGGGTTCGTGATCGCCACGCTGCTCGTGCTGCGACCCGTGCTGGCCGAGATCCCGCGGGCCGCACTCGCGGCGGTCATCGTCTCGGCGGCGATCGCGATCATCGACGTGGCCGGCTATCGGAGCCTGTGGCGCGTCAGCCGGGTCGAGTTCGTGCTCGCCGTGACCACGGCGCTCGGGGTGATCGTCTTCGACGTCCTGGTGGGCGTGCTCGTGGCGGTCACGCTCTCGATCGTGGTCGCGCTGTGGCGCATCGCCCGGCCGCACGACGCGGTGCTCGGCGACCATCCGGGGCTCGACGGCTGGGTCGACGTGACCGCCTACCCCCAGGCCGTGGTCGAACCCGGGCTGCTCGTCTACCGCTTCGACGCACCGCTGTTCTTCGTGAACGCCGACCACTTCCGGGAGCGGGTGGAGCAGACCCTGGTCGACAACCCCGGCGAGGAGGACTGGGTGGTGCTCGACTGCGAAGGCATCGGCGAACTCGACGCGACGGCACTCGACGTCCTCGCCGAGCTCCTCGTGTCGCTGGCATCCCTCGGCGTGTCGGTGGTGGGGGTGGCCCGGGCCAACGATCACGTGCTCGACCGGCTCGAGCGCGCTGGTCTGGTCGAACCGGGCGGCTCGCTGCGCGTGTTCCCGACGATCAACAGTGCGGTCCGGGCGTTCCGCGAGCGTCCGACACCGGCCTGTTCGTGATCCGCGATGATGCCGGCGTGCAGGACCACGGAACGGTTGGGCTGGATCGTCGCCGCGGATGGGCCCGTGTCGAGGCTGCGGCCGCGTTCCTGGTCGGCGTCTCGGTCTTCGCGCTGACCGCTGCGGGGCTCACGATCGTCGCCGCCCTCGCGGTCGCACGGTCGTCGACCTGGTTCAGCGGCACCGACCTGGATGACGCACCCGTGTGGACCTGGGCCCCCGGCGGCGCTGCCGTCCTGGCTCTGCTGGCCGTGGTCGTCAGCTTCGCCGGTGCCTTCCAGTTCTTCTGGCGGGGAGCCGCCGACCAGGTGCTGCGCGAGGTCGGTGCCGTCCCGCTCCGCCCCGGCGCGTTCCCGGAGTATCGCAACGTCGTCGAGAGCCTGTGCATCGGGCTGGGGACGACGATGCCCGACCTCTACGTCTGCGACGAGCCCGTGCCGAACGCCATCTCGATGCGGTCGAGCCGGCACCGGGTGCTCTGCGTGACCTGGGGGTGTTCCGAGCTGCCGCGCGACGAGCTCGAGGCACTGTGTGCCCACGAACTGGGGCACCTCACGGCGCCCGACGCGCACTGGGTCGCCTCGGGGCTGGTCGCGCTCTCGCGTGCACGGCGCTTCGCCGACGGCGTGCTCGGTCTGGGGGTGGCACTCGTGGCGCTGGTCGGCTGGCTTGCGTGGTACGTCGAGATCTACCTCTGGGTGACCGGTCTGATCGCCCTCGCACTCCTGGTGCTCGGCTGGATCTCGCACTCGGTGACCCGCCGTCTCGAGCTGAGCGTCCGTCACCACGCCGACGAGATCGCGGACGTCGTCGCGATCCGCCTGGCCCGCAACCCGGCCGCGCTCGGCGCCGTGTGCGCCCGGCTCGCACAGGATTCGCGTCGAGTCGAGCGGACCGGGTCGAGGTCGGAGCTGCTGTGGTTCGAGACGGTCGAGGAGCTCGACGAACCCTCCGAGGAGGTCAGTGCGGCCGCCGAGCACCGGAGCAGGTCGACACTGATCGACCGGGCCCTGGCCGCCTACGCCACCGCCCGCGTCCCGGTCCCCGAGGTACTGCGCGCAGCTCACTGAACCACGCCCGCCGTGCGTGGAGGCGACCGCCGCTGGTAGGCATGACGAGGTGACGACCCCGATCTCCATCCTCGACCTGGCCATCATCGGACAGGGGCAGACGGCGCGAGACGCGCTCGATGCCGCGGTCGTCGTCGCCCAACGTGCCGAGGAGCGCGGCTACCGGCGTGTCTGGTACGCCGAGCACCACAACATGGCGCGGATCGCGTCCTCGGCCACCAGCGTCCTGATCGCCCACGTCGCCGCGCACACCCACACGATCCGGTTGGGTGCCGGTGGGATCATGCTGCCCAACCACGCACCGCTCACGATCGCCGAACAGTTCGGCACGCTGGAGACGCTCCATCCCGGCCGCATCGACCTCGGTCTGGGCCGCGCCCCGGGCAGCGACCAGGTCACGATGCGGGCACTGCGACGCGACCCGATGTCGGCCGAGTCGTTCCCCCAGGACGTCCTGGAGCTGCAGGGGTATCTGTCGGGGCAGTCGCGGATCCCCGGGGTCACGGCCGTGCCGGGCCACGGCACCCGCGTGCCGCTCTACATCCTCGGCTCCTCGCTGTTCGGTGCTCGACTCGCCGCTGCGCTGGGCCTGCCGTACGCGTTCGCGTCGCACTTCGCGCCCGATGCGCTCCAGACGGCGGTCTCGATCTACCGACGCGAGTTCCAGCCCTCGGAGCAGCTCGACGCGCCGTACGTGATGGCCGCGGTCAACGTGATCGCCGCCGACACCGACGACGAGGCCGCCGAGCAGCACCGCCGGGTGACCCGATCCCGGATCGTGGCGTTCCTCGCCGGTGGGCGTGAGTGCAGCGAGGCCGAGATCGACGCCCTCGTCCGCTCACCGCAGGGCCAGCAGGTGGCCGGGATGATGCGGTACTCGGCGGTCGGGACGCCCGACGTGGTCGCCGCCTACCTCGACGCCTTCACCGAGCACGCGGACGCCGACGAGCTCATCGTGGCGCACGCATCGCCCACACTGGAGACCCGAGTGCGCTCGGTCGACCTCGTCGCCGACGTGCGAGGGCTCGTTCCCGCCTGAGGTCGTCGGCCGGCCACCAGCCGCCGGCTGGACTACGGTCGGTGCACCCTTGCGGAAGCGTGCGTTGCGAGGTCCGGCTGCGGGGACCGGGACGAAAGGGGGAACGTGGAGCCAACGGCACCGGACGTCGAGAGCCCGACCACGGCGACGCCCGCCCCCGAGACGGCCCCGGCCACGAACGCGCCGATCCGTCGGGCACCGCAGCGCGCCGCCGGTCGGCTCCGCGTCGGTGCGGTCGACGATGCCGCCGAGCGCGAGGCCGATGCGGTCGCGCAGGCGGTCGTCCGCCGGCAGGCAGCCCGAGCCGGCGGCGGTGCGGCCGCGACGACGCCGGCCCCGGCACCGTTGATCCGGAGAGCACCCGAGGGCGGCACCGTGATCCGCCGCCTGTGGGGGTTCGGCAATGCGGGCCGGACCGAGAAGGAGGAGGAGCGGATCGTCGCCGACGCACGGTCCACGCCCGACGAGGCCGTCGCCGCGTTGCGGGTGCTGCTGCGCAAGAAGCGCACCGACATCGACCACTTCAACGAGGCGATGCGCCTCCTCCACCGTCCCGACGTGAAGTCGGCGGTCGCTCCCGCCTACAGCACCTCCACTGGGGGGACCTCGCTGCCCGACGCGATCCGAGGGTCGTTCAGTGGCTTCCGCGCCGACTACCTGTGCAACGTCGTCGATCACGACGGCACGGCCGACGGTATCCATCGGGTTCGCCTCGCGCTCGGTACGGGGAGTGCTGCCGCCGGCCCGGCCAAGCAGCAGCTGGCCTCGAGCCAGGGGGAGGTGATGGAGCTCTTCGCCGGGCTGAGTGCCGCCGACCAACTCACCCTCTTCACGGTGCACGGCACCGAGATGAAGCGGGGGTTGTCGGGCAAGGCCTACGCGCAGCTCCAGGCGATGATGTCGGCGCGGACCTACGCCGGAGGCAGCCCACCGGCAGGGGGGGTGCTGGATTCGGTCGCAGCGAAGGGGTTGCTCGCCGCCCAGGACCGAGAGCTGAGCAAGATCGTCCTGCGAGCCCGCAAAGGTGAGTCGACCGCCGCGTACGACGCACTGGCCGTCAAGGTGACGGTCAACCGCGACCAGCTCATGAGCGAGGTCAAGGCGTGGGTGGCCCGCGCGAAGGAGCTCGAGCGCGACCGGTTCGGCGGGGCGCCGACGATCCGTCAGCACGTGCTCGGGGCCACGGTGCAGGTCGGATCGGCCGATGTCGACAACACGCAGAAGGCGTTCGTCACGGCGATGAGCCGCTGGCAGATCAAGGGTGGCTGGAACGACGGTGATCGGCTGATGGTCCGGATGCTCGTGGCGAGCGGGGCTGCTGTTCCGGCGCCTGCCGCGGCTGGCGCACCCGCACCGCCGGCATCGTCCGCTCCGGCCGCCCCGGGTGGCGCTCCGGCACCACCCACTTCGTCGCCCGCCAGGTCGGGCGGCGCTCCGGCACCACCCACTTCGTCGCCCGCCAGGTCGGGCGGCGCAGGTGCACCCGCCTCCGCTGCGCCGGCGCCGACCGCACCGAACGGTCCAGCGGCGAGCGCGTTTGCTGCAGATCAGGTCCTGGGAGACATCACGAACGCGCACATCGTGCGATTGCAGGCCGCTGTCGCTGCGACCTCCGACGAGAAGGCGATCGAGGCCCTCGCCGCGCTCGCGGCCGAGATCCAGATCCAGAACACGCGCGGGGCGCGCAATCGGGTCGATCGTGTGATCGCGGCGTTCGCAGCGCTCGACGATCCGGCGATCGACGCCATCTGTGCAGCCTTCGGCACGACCCGCAAGCTCATCTACACCGAGCTGCAACCGATGCTCAAGGCGGCTGAGGTCCGGCGGAAGGAGCGGAGCCGGATCGGTGCCACGCTCGATCCCGATCTCGCGTCACCTGCGATCGTGGAGCTGGCCCGCTACTCGGGCAAGGGCGTCCACAACTACTGGGGGAGAAAGCACTTCAAGCCGGCAAAGGCAGCTCAGCGGATCGCGGCGTTGAGTCCGGAGGAGCGGGTGGCGGTGGCCGCCGATGGCCGACTGATGCAGCAGCTCGAGGCGATGTTCGCCCACTCGGGGGCCTCGGCCCTCTGGACCACGGTGGCCAAGCTCTTGCCGCGACCACCTCAGGCGGCCGCGGCCGCTGGCGGGGCTGCGCCCGCGCCCGGCGGTGCCCCAGCGGGGTCCGGGAGTGCACCCCCACCACCCGGTGGCCCTGCGGCCACCCCGGCACCGGGTCCTGCGGCCGTTCCCGCCGCGGCGAGTGCCCCAGGGGGAGCCCCGGCCGCAGCGGTCCCCACGGCCGCTCCGGTCTCGCCCCATCCGGACGCCGCGAGCTGGGCCGAGCGCTGGGCGCTCATGATCACCAACTCGACCAGCGAGAAGAAGATCTACACCTTCGCCCTCGACATCCTCGATGCCGCGCCCGACGGCGCCGGGCTGCTCGCCGACGTCGCGACGGCCATGAAGGGCTCGAGCGACGACGTCCAGAAGGCTGCGTGGGCCCAGCTGTCGAAGTACGGCCTCGGCCAGGCGCTCGCGAGCGGCAAGGCGGTCGGCGCCGAGTACGACATCGTCGGCAAGATCATCAAGAAGGCGGGCAGTGTCCGCCTCGGCGGATCGGCCGATGTCGACGCGATCTGCGGCACCTTCGAGAACCTGTCGGGCGCCGCGCTCCTCGACCAGTGGACCAACATCGCCACCTTCGACGACACGCTGACGAAGCGGAAGGGCGCGTTCGAGCGGCTCGACATCGCGATCGGGGAGTGGATGACGGCCTCGACGAGCGCGGACCCCGCCGACCAGCAGCGCGCCGAGCATGCGAAGAAGCTCGTGCCGCCGATCCTCGCCGAGATCGGCACGTTCAATGCGGAGCTGGCACCGCGGTTTCGCCTCACCATGCGCGCCGACCGGCGGGCCAAGCTCAACGAGGGCCGGCGTCAGCTCAAGACTCCCGAGTTCCAGGAGGTCTCGAAGCGACTCGCCAACCACCTCGCGACGAAGTTGCGCGAGGACGCCACCGTCCAGGCTCTCGTTGACCGCGGCGTGCTCCCGAGCGAGCTCCAGGTGGCTGGCGAGGTCGTGCTGTTCGTGGCCGACCAGTCCAAGCAGCGCAACCTCGACACCTGGGTGCAGTGGGCGGCGTTCACCTCGAAGGGACAGCTGCGCGTCGAGTCGGGGGCCGTGCTCACTCGTCAGCTCCGCCACCTCGGCGGGGCGGTCGCGGGCGGCGATGCCGAGAAGATCAGCGAGGCGCGGACGCAGTTCGCCGAGACCCGCGCCGAGCTCAACCGGCGCACCGCCTCGTTCGTCAAGACGGTCACCAAGTACAAGGACCGCCTCAAGCGACTGATCGCGCTGATCCTCGACGTCGTCATCATCGCCTCGACGATGGGCATCGGCGCCGTGCCGGTGCTGATCGGGACGGCGATCCAGGTGGCGATGAGCGTGGCCAAGGAGCTCGCTCTCGCCGTCATCGACAAGGTGCTCATGCCGAGCGAGTCGAACCTGCTCAGCGAGTCGATCGTCATCCTCTCCAAGGCGGTGCTGAAGGCCGGCCTCGGGGTCGGCGTCAACCAGGTGGGCTTCCTGCTCAACCAGCGGCTGAACCTCATCGACAGCAACGGGCTCGGCGGCGGCAACTACTTCGACGTGGCCAACAACACCGAGATCGTCTCGAACGCGATGGCGAGCACCTACGGGCTGGGCGACGCCACCGTCGAGCACTTCTTCACCTCGGTCGCGTCGAAGGCCCTCACCGGCGCGCTCCAGAAGGTCGGCGACAAGATCGCCGACGTCTTCGTGGACGGCACCGTGGGGCAGGGCCTCGACGCCGACTTCTGGCGCGAGCACGTCCAGTGGTCGGACCTGATGAACCTCACGATCGGCCCCGTCTTCGCGGAGTTCGTCGACCGGCTCAAGTACGACACGATGGCCGCGATCCGTGGCTCGGCCGATTACGAGACCAGCGAGCGCCCCGTCGGCCCGAACCCGACCGATCCGAACGCCCCGACCGAGACCTTCTACCACATCAAGGAGAACGACCTGTCGCTCGGTGGCATCGGCACGACGAGCGACGACGACTCGTACCTGTACCGCCTCAACACGACACCGAACTACGGCAACAAGGTGCTCACCGAGATCACCGGCATGGTCTACGACCAGACCGTCGGGGCGTCGTTGGAGGCCATGTGGGACGCAGGCCCAGCGGAGCTCGAGGCCTACCTCACGCAGCGGCGGCAGGCGGTCGGCGACGGTGGGGACGACGACCTCGCTGCCGGCGCACCAGGCAAGGTGAAGCTCGACGGACCCTCGAAGGTGATGCTCCAGCGATGGACCCAGTTGCGCTCTGCGATGAGGAGCAACCCGACCATCGATCCGAACGACGTTGCGCGGCTCGAGTCGCTGACCCTCGCCCTGCTGCCCGGCTCGCTCCCACGGGCTCCCGCGGTCCCGGTCGGCGCCACGATCAAGCCGGTGAAGTTGCCGCCCCCGCCGTCGGGTGGTCGGGCTGCTCCGGTGCAGCTCCCGGCGCCGCCTCCTCCTCTGTCGGCGGCCAAGGCGGTCGGTGGGCCGAGTGCACCACCGTCGAGTCAGGTGCCGCAGCGACCGAAGCCGTTGCCGAAGCCTCCGCCGGGTCCGCGTCCGCAGGCGGCGCTGGCGATCGCACCGCCAGTCGTGAACGGGCCGGCGGCAGCGTCACGACGTACAGCGCAGCGTCCGGCGAACCAGGGACAGCAGATTCCTGCCCCGCCCCCGAAGAAGAAGACGAGCGCATGAACGACGCGCCCGAACTGATCGCCGAGCTCGCGCGGCCGCGGGTGCAGATGTTGCTGGCGCTCGAGCCGACCCACGTCGGGATGGAGCAGCGGACACTGCTCGAGTCGTGGCTGGCGACGTTCCCGACCCACCACCCTGATGGTCCGAATCCGCTCGACCTCACGGTCGCCGTCGGCCTCGACCTGCGCGAGGTCACCTGGCGGGTCGCCGGCCCGACCGACCGGATGCTGTTCGACCTGCAGCGGTCGTTCAACCTCCTCGGCGTCGCGACCGAGCGGCGTGAGCTGTTCGGCCGGCTCGGTGAGGAGCTGTATCCCGAACGCGTCGGTGGATGGCTGCAGGCGGGGGCCGAGACCGACGCGGCATGGGCCATCCCAGGGCTGCTGGACGTCGACGACCTCGACGATCTGGTATCGCTCGGGCTGCCAGCGGGTCTCCCCGCATGGTGCCGCGACGTGGGGGCCGAGGCAGTGGTGTCGCTCGAGGGTGGGCTCGGGGCGACGGAGTTCGTCGGCGTCACCGTCCGGCCGGCGCACCAGGAGCCCTTCGAGGATCCGTTCGGACTCGACCGACTCCTCCGGTCGCTCGGTGCCGCTGTGCCGGCGGACCTGCTGGTGGCGATGACCGACGGGCACGTGGGCGACCACTGGCTGTCGGCAACCTTCGACGCCGGCGGCCTGCTCGGTCTGAGCGTGTTGGCGGTCCACCCGGCTGCCTCGCTGACGCTGGCGCTGGCCCGGGCGATGTCGATCGACGAGGACGGGCTCGACCGGCTCGCGGCCGTCGACGCAGCACTGGGCGGGACGCGGCCCGCGCTCGTCGGCCTCGAGATCTGGGCCGACGGGATCCGGGTCCGGCGACACCACACCGTGACGCCGCTCTGACGGCCGGGCCCCGGGGACGGACGGTGCCCCTGGACCGTACGCTGCGACGATGGGCTCCAAGATCCTCGTCACCGGCGCGACCGGCTACATCGGGGGACGCCTCGTGCCGTTGCTCCTCGACGCCGGTCACGAGGTGGTGTGCCTGGCCCGGGATCCGGCCCGTCTGCGCGACGTGCCCTGGGCCGATCGGGTCCAGGTCGCGCGCGGCGACGTGCTCGACCGTGGATCGCTCGACGCGGCGCTCGAGGGCGTCGAGGCGATCTACTACCTCGTCCACTCCATCGGTGGGGGGAGCGACTTCGCCGAGGCCGACCGTCGGGCGGCGGCCACCACCGTCGCGGCGGCCGCCGGCGCCGGGGTGTCGCGGATCGTCTACCTGGGTGGCATCGTCCCGCCGCCCTCCGAGACCGTGTCGGAGCACCTGGCCTCGCGCGCCGAGGTCGGTCAGCTGTTCCTCGACGGACCGGTTCCTGCGGTCGTGCTCCAGGCCGGGGTGATCATCGGCTCGGGCAGCGCGTCGTTCGAGATGCTGCGCTACCTCACCGAACGACTGCCGGCCATGGTCACGCCGCGATGGGTCGACAGCCGCGTCGCGCCGATCGCTGTCCGTGACGTGCTGCGCTACCTCGTGGGCGCGCTCGACCTGCCGGCCGACACGAACCGGCGGTTCGACATCGCCGGCCCCGAGGTCCTCACCTACCGCGAGATGATGCACCGCTACGCGAAGGTCGCCGGCCTCCGCCGTCGGATGATCGTGCCGGTGCCCGTGCTCACGCCCCGGCTGTCGAGCCACTGGGTCAACCTGGTCACGCCGGTGCCGAAGGTGATCGCGCAGCCGCTCGTCGAGTCGCTGCGCAACTCGGTGGTCCCCAGCGAGCGCGACCTCGAGGCGCTCGTGGTGTTCGACCCGATCCCCTACGACGATGCCGTCCGCCTGGCGCTCCAGCGGGTTCGCGATGCGCTCGTGGAGACCCGCTGGTCGGACGCCTCCTGGCCGGGTGCACCCTCGGACCCGCTGCCCACCGATCCGTCCTGGAGCGGTGGCGACGTGGAGGTCGACGAGCGCGACCGCTTCGTTGACGCGCCGCCCGAGCAGCTGTGGCGCGTCGTGGAGGGGATCGGTGGCGAGCGTGGGTGGTACTCGTTCCCGCTCGCCTGGGCCGTCCGCGGCTTCCTGGATCGGCTGGTGGGCGGGGTCGGTCTGCGCCGTGGACGCCGGGACCCCGACCGCTTGTACGTCGGCGAGGCGCTCGACTTCTGGCGGGTCGAGGCGATCGAGCGGGGTCACCTGCTGCGGCTGCGCGCCGAGATGCGCCTCCCTGGTCTGGCCTGGCTCGAGTTCCGCGTCGAGCCCGAGGGCGACGGCTCGAGGATCCACCAGCGGGCCGTGTTCCGACCCCGAGGGGTCGCCGGGAAGCTGTACTGGTGGTCGGTGTGGCCGTTCCACGGCATCGTGTTCGAAGGGATGATGCGCAACATGGCGAACGCCGCCCAGGCCGCCGCCGCTGTCCAACCGGCCGAGTGATCCACGGCGTTCCGGAATGCGACGGGCGCCACAGCGGTTGGGCATCGTCGTGACCCAACTCCGCGTCGGCATCCAACTCCACCCGCAGGCGACCACGGTCGACGAGATGCGCGGCGCCTGGCGCCGCGCCGACGAGCTCGGGGCCGACTCGATCTGGTTGTGGGACCACTTCTATCCGCTCTACGGCGACCCGGATGCGGCGCACTTCGAGGGCTGGACGTTGCTGTCGGTGATGGCGGCCGACACGAGTCGGGCCAAGCTGGGCATGCTCGTGAGCGGCAATAACTACCGCAACCCGGAGCTCCTCGCCGACATGGCCCGCACCCTCGACCACGTCTCGGGCGGTCGCATGTACCTCGGCGTCGGTGCGGGGTGGTTCGAGCGCGACTACGCCGAGTACGGCTACGACTTCGGCACCGCCCCCGGCCGCCTGCGCCAGCTCGGCGCCGACCTGCCACGCATGAAGCGGCGCCTCGCCCAGCTCACCCCGCCGGCCGTCGGCGAGCTGCCGATCCTCATCGGTGGCGCGGGCGAGAAGGTCACCTTGCGGCTCACCGCCGAGCACGCCGATGCCTGGAACACCTTCGGACCGCCGGCGAACTTCGCCCACAAGTCGGCCGTGCTCGACGAGTGGTGCGCGAAGGTCGGGCGCGACCCCGCCTCGATCGAGCGCACCGTCGCGATCGATCCGGGCGACGTCGACGACGTCGGCCGCTACCTCGAGGCCGGCGCCACCCACGTGATCGTGATGGTGGGCTCGCCGTTCGACATGGCACCGCTCGAGTCGCTCATCGCACAGCGCGACCGTCTCGCCGCGAGCTGATCCGCGCGGTCGCCGGGCCGCTCAGTTGGTGACGATGACCGGGCAGGGTGCCTTGCGGACCACGTGGTCGGAGACCGATCCGAGCACGGCCCGGCGGATCCCGCCATGCCCCCGAGAGCCGATCACCACGGCGCGCGCGCCGAGGTGCTCGGCGTGCTCGCAGATGGCCGGCCCCGGGGTCCCCTCGAGCACCACGCCCTCGACCTCGCCGAGCGCGAGCGCCTCCCGCGCCGTCGCGATGACCTCGCGTGCCCCGGCGAGGATCTGGTCCTGGAGCTCCTCGTACTCGCCGGCCGACATCACCCCGCCCGCGTGGCCACCACCCGTCACGATCATCGGGTTGGGCGGCTCGATCACGGTCACGATCTGGAACGTCGCGTCGCCGCTCACCAGTGACACCCCGGCCGCGAGCGCCGCCAGCGACGCCTCGGAACCGTCGGTGCAGAGCAGGATCGGAGCCATGGATGCCATCACACGACCGTAGCCGTCGCTGTGCATATCGTGACCCCAGATGGACGCTCACGACCACCCGTTCCTGAGCGACGAGGAGTCGCGGGCCGCGATGCGTGCCTTCCTCCAGCGCAGTGAGGTCCGTCTGTCGACCCTGCATCGCGTCGCCCAGGGGCTCATCGGCGGGTCTGCCCTGGTGCTGCTGCTCCCGCTGTTCCTGCGCGACGCGTTCCCGAAGATGATGACGGTGCTGATCGCGGCCTACGACGCCGGCCAGCCGCGGTTGCCGATCGTGGCGCTGGGCATCGCGGCCACCCTGGTGATCCTGCTCCCGGTGCCGGCGATCTTCCTGCTCGTCGGCGATCTGCTCGCGTTCTACTTCACGAGCAACACCTTCGGTTCGCACGCCACAGGCGGGGCCGTGCCGTCACGGGTCCGCTTCAGCCCCCGGTTCATCCTCCCCGGGCTCGGGTTCAACAACGACGAGGTGAGCGCACGCTCGAAGGAGCACCTCGACGCCGGACGCGACGATCCGTGGACCCGGGGTCTGCTGGTGCCGCCGAGTGCGGACGACGACGGATGGCGCGACCGGTTCGACACCCGGACCCACCAGGTGTGGGGGATCGTGGCCGAGGACGGCCCGGCCGGCGACACCGAGCGGGTACGGCAGTCGTTCCGCCTCGCCGGCATCAACCGCGACCGGACGCTCGCCCTCGACGTCGCCCGGACCGAGGCGCTCATCGCCCGTCACGTCCTGATGATCCGGACCGCGCTGTTGCGCTACAGCAAGGCGCTCCTGCTGCTGATCTCGACCACCGTGGTGACCCTCGCGGCCTCCGGTCTCGCCGATCAGGCGATCCGCGAGGACCCCGACGGCGGCAGGTTCCTCACCGGCTTCCCCGATCGGTTCGTGTTCCTCGTGGCGCTCACCTACGTGGTCTGGGCCCCACTGGCGGCGCGCAGCGTGACCGCTCCGCTGCGCATGATCCAGCGCCACACGCCTGGGGTCGGCGAGCACCGCGACGTCTACCTCGACCGGCAGACCACGCAGTTCGAAGCGGCCGCGATCTTCGTGACGGCGGTGGTGCTGGTGAGCGCAGCCACGGCGATGGTGCTGGCCGGCTGGCAGGCGGCCGAGACCACCGGGCTCGTCATCGGCGTCGTCCTGGCCCTCGTCGGACTGCTCGCCTGGATCGCCGCCCTCGACGACTTCCGGGCCTCGCCCCGTGACACGATCACCTCGGTCCGGTTGCTGCTCGGCGGCCACAACTCGCCGGCTCGCTCCGACCTGCTCGCGACCGCCCGCGCCGAGCAGCGCGGCGAGCAGGATCAGCGCGACCGCGACTGATCGTCCGGTCGGGGCACGTCGACCGCGACCTCGGGGCCGAGCGATGCCCCGCCCAACAGTTCGAGGCGGTCACCGCTCCAGAACTTGCCCGGGTCGTACCAGTTGGCCGGACGCCGCTCGTCGAGCAGTCCCATCCGCTGGTAGCTCAACGCCACGAGCTCGGCGCAGTAGATGTCCTCGAACGACACCGATCGGCGGAGCCGGCCGCGCAGCCAGTGCAGCGCCAGCCCGCCCGTGGTCGGGAAGCGGCGACCGGTGAACTCGTCGACGACCGCGAGCGCGGCATCCTCCATCGCAGTGGTCGCGTGCGGCTCCAGATGCCGGAAGAAGGCCCGCTGCCCGTAGCGGTTCACCCAGGTGGAGGTGGCGTCGACGAGTCGGTGCAACTGCGCGCCCCGCTGACGCTCGCCCGTCCAGACGTCGGGGATCGAGGCGCCCAGCTCGGCGTGCCAGAGCAGCGGCGGCAGATCGTCGATCGCGAGCACCATGGCCACGTGGTTGACGGGGCTGTTGGTGCCGGCTCGGATGGCTCGGTCGGCGAGTGACCGCCCGGTGAAGAGCCACAGGTCGCCGCTGCGCGCCGTGGCGGCCGCGTCTGCGAGCGGGACGGGGGACGACACGGGCGTAGCCTACGGTCGATGCGCTGGTGGAAGTGGTTGGGCCTGGCCGGGCTGGTCGGGGTGACGGCGGTGGGAGCGGCAGCCGGCGCGCGGGCGGTGCAACGGCGCCGGGCCCGGACCTGGCAGGAGTACGAACCGCAGGAGCTGCGCGACCGGCTCCACGAGCGACTCCGTGCCTCGAGCGCCTCGAGCTCCGCTGAGGGCTGATCGCCGCCCGCTCGGCAACATGGTCCGATGCGCGTACTGGTGACCGGCGGAAACCGCTACATCGGACTCGATCTGGTTCGACAGCTCGCCCAGGCGGGCCACGAGGTCACGGTGGTCAACAGCCACGAGGCGGACCTGCCCGAGGGGGTGCGGCGGCTGCACGCCGACCGGCGGATCCCCGGCGAGTTCGAGCGCGTCCTCGGCCCACACCGTGACGGGTTCGAGGCCGTCTTCGACAACACGGCGTTCACGCTCGACGATCTCGACCCGATGATCGAGCTGTTCCGGGGCCGGGTCGAGCACTACGTGTTCACCAGCTCCACGGCGGTGTACCGGCGGAGTTGGGTGCAACCCGTGTCGGAGTCGTTCCGGACCCACGATCCCCTCGACGAGGATCCGCGCAAGACCTACGGGGTGCACAAGGTGCGGTGCGAGCAGCGACTCGCCGAGGAGCACCGGCAGAGCGGCTTCCCCGCCACCTCGCTGCGCGTCTCGCACACCCTCGGGCCGCGCAGCCCGCTGGCGACCCGCGACCCGATCTACTTCGCTCGGCTCGAACAGGGCCGCCCGATCTTCGTGCCGGGCGAGGGCTTCCCGCTGCTGAGCCTCGTCCACATCGCGGATGCCGCCGGGCTGATGGTCGCGATCCTCGGCAACGAGCGAGCCCGTGGCCGCACCTACAACGTCTCGGGGGCCGAGACCACGAGCATCCGGGGCGCGATCCAGTTCATGGCCCAGGCGGTCGGCGTCGAGCCCCATGTGGTCGAGGTCCCGATGGCGTTGGCCCGCCGCCAGCAACCGCCGCTGGTCCACTGGGGTGAGGCCCTGGTCGGCCCGGCCGTGTTCTCCATCGCTGCGGCCCTCGAGGATCTCGACTGGCGACCGCGGTTCGATCTGGCCTCGGGCTACGCCGACTCGTACGCGTGGTTCTGCGCAGGCGGGCGCGAGCAGTACGAGTACGACTTCTCGCGCGACGACGAGCTCCTCACCGCCCTGAGCTGAACGCGCGGCGGTCGCCGAGCACTCGTCCCCGACCCCCGCTGCGGGAATGGAGCGACCGATCGGTGTGTTGGAGGTCACATGCAGTGGATCCGTCGTCACCCGCTCCCGGCACTCGGCGGCGCCGCGGTGCTCCTCGCCGGCCTCGCATGGCTCGCCTTCGGCTTCTTCGGGGTGCACACCCTGTTCGTCGACGACGAGGTGAGCGAGGCCGGTCCGGTCTTCGACGAGCCGGCCGCACCCGCACCCACCGCGCCGGCGCCCGCGACCACGGCGACGAGTACCGCCGGTGACCAACCCGCAGCCACGACCGCGCCGGCCCCCGAGGAACCTGCGACCCCGACGACCGCCGCCGAGCCGGTGGTCGTCACCGAGTACTCGGGCACGTTCGTCAGCCGCGACCACCCGACCGAGGGCGTGGCGCTCGTGCTCGGCAACGGCACCGGGCAGCGCTTCCTGCGGTTCGAGCAGTTCCAGACCGACAACGGTCCCGACCTGCACGTGTACCTGGTGAACTCCTCGGCCGGCGGTGTCACCGACTTCGTCGACCTCGGCGCCCTGAAGGGCAACGTCGGCGATCAGAACTACGAGGTCCCCGAGGGGGTCGACGTCGGCGTGTACGACACCGCGCTGATCTGGTGTGTCCGCTTCTCGAGCCCCTTCGGCGAGGCGACCCTCACCGCCGCCTGAGCTCCAGGCGGCGGTGAGCGCCGCTCAGGCCGAGACGGTGGCCCCGAAGAAGCCGGCGATCGCCCGGCCCATGTCGGCCCGGTGGTCGACGCTCGACAGGATCACGTCGACCATCGTCAGCGAGGTGTGGGTGTGCCCACGTGCCTGCACGTGCTCGACCGGGACGCCGGCCGCGGCCAGCGCAGCTGCATAGGCATTGCCCTCGTCGCGCAGCGGGTCGAACTCGCAGGTCACGATGTAGGCGGGCGGCAGGCCGGCGAGCGACTCGGCCCGCAGCGGCGAGGCCTTGGGGTCGGCCCGGTCCTCGGGATCGGCGTAGTGGTCCCAGAACCAGTCCATGAGGGCCTTGGTCAGCACGTAGCCCTCGGCGTTCTCCTCGTAGGAGCCGCTCAGCTCGGCCCCGTCGGTCACGGGGGTGAGGAGGAACTGCCCGGTGAGCGCCGGACCGCCGGCGTCACGGGCGAGCTGGGCGACCACTGCAGCGACGTTCGCCCCGGCGCTCCACCCGGCCACCGCGAGGTGCCCGGGGATGCCGCCGAGCTCGGTGGCGTGATCGGCGATCCACTGCACCGCGGCGAAGCCGTCGTCGGCTGCTGCGGGGAATCGGGCCTCGGGGGCGTGGCGGTAGTCGACCGAGATGATGACCGCGCCCGAGCGCACGCACAGGTCGCGGCAGAACGGATCATCGGAGTCGTGGCTGCCGAGCACCCAGCCGCCGCCGTGGAAGTAGGCCACGATCGGGTGCGGGCCGTCGGTGGCCGGCCGGTAGAGGCGGTAGTTCAGGTCGCCGTCGGCGCCGGGCAGGGTGCCGTCGACGATCTCGCCGACCTCGGGCCCGGGCGGCCGAGCGGCCGAGGAGGCGTCCATGAAGGCTCGTGCGTCGGCAGGCGACATCGATTCGAGCGGTGGCAGCTCCAGGCTGGCCATCAGGTCGATCACCATCTGCACGTCGGGCTGCACTCGACGGATCACGCCGTCGTTGGTCTGGTCGCCGCCCGGACCGGCCAGGTGGAAGCCGAGGTGGCCGCGTGCCGCGACCTCGTCGCAGACCGCTCGGTAGGTGTCGACGCCGCCCACGTAGGGCAGGAACACGCGCGGCTTGCCCGGCACGTTGGCGCCCATGTACCACGAGTTCGCCACCGGGTAGAGGGTGATGTCGGCGCAGTCGTTGACGTGCTGCACCCAACCGGCCTCGGCCGTCGGCGTCGGCTCGATGGTGTCGAACCCGCGGTCGCGCATCGAGGCCAGGGTGTCGCTGACCCAGTCGACGTGCTGCTCGATCGACACCATCATGTTCGACAGCACCGACGGGCTGCCCGGCCCGGTGA
>CAYRXQ010000022.1:0-23860 GCA_964428115.1 uncultured Ilumatobacteraceae bacterium | reverse complement strand
GCCAGGGCGAGCGCGCCACCGAGGCCTGCGGTGGCACCGCGCACCCGATCGAGGTGACCGGCTCGAACCGGGCGACGGCACGGGCCACCTCGGCATGGGCGCGCTCGGCGCTCGGCATCAGGTCCCCGTACAGCGAGGTGCGCGCCGGCCAGCACAGCACCGTGCGCTGGTGGGGTTCGAACTCGGCCGGCATCCGGCGCGGCGCCGGAACCTCGGCGGTCATCGGGCGCTCCGCTGGTGGCCGTCGAGCGTGAGGATCGCCCCGTACAGGTCGGGGCGACGGTCGCGGAACAGGCCCCAGCCGCGACGCTGCTGCTCGAGCGCAGTCAGGTCGAAGGTCGCCAGGAGCACCTCCTCGCCGTCGCGGCCGGCCTCGGTGACCTTGGCGCCGGTGGCGTCCGCGATGAACGAGGAGCCGTAGAAGGTGATCTCGGTGGTGCGTCCGACCTCGCGGCCGAACCGGTTGGCGGCGGCCAGCGGCATGAGGTTCGCTCCCGCGTGCCCCTGCATGACGCGCTGCCAGTGACCGCTCGAGTCCCAGTCGGGGTCGGGCGGCTCGGAGCCGATGGCGGTGGGGTAGAGCAGCACCTCGGCGCCCAGCAGCGCCATCGACCGTGCGGTCTCGGGGAACCACTGATCCCAGCAGATGCCCACCCCGATGCGCCCGTACCGGGTGTCCCACACGCGAAAGCCGGTGTCGCCGGGGTTGAAGTAGTACTTCTCGGTGTAGCCGGGGCCGTCGGGGATGTGGCTCTTGCGGTAGGTGCCGAGCACGGTGCCGTCGGCGTCGACCATCGCGACCGAGTTGAAGGTGGCCGGTCCGGCCTGCTCGTAGAGGCTGAGGGGGAGGACCACCGCGAGCTCGGCGGCCAGCGCGCGGAACCGCTCGATGGTGGGGTGGCCCTCGAAGGGCCGTGCCAGCGCGAAGTGCTCGGGGAGCATGTCCTTGCAGAAGTACGTTCCCTCGAACAGCTCGGGCAGCAGGATCACCTGGGCGCCGCGGTCGGCGGCCGACCGGACCAGGCGCTCGGCGGCGTCGAGGTTGTCGTCGAGCTCGCCGGACATGGCCATCTGCACGACACCGACGGTGAGCCCGGCGGGCCCGGTGGAAGCGTTCGACATGGGCGCGGAGTCTACGAACCCGGCGAGCGGGCCCGAGCCGCCTGGAACTGACCCCCCTCCAGCGGCGACCATGGAGTCCATGGCCACCTCGTCGTCCCGTCGTCCCCGCTCCTCCTCGTCCGGCGAGCGCGGCCAGGGCCTGCAGGTCGCGCTCGTGGTCGGCGGCGCGGTCGCCGTGGTGTTGATCATCCTCGTGATCGTCATCGCGGTCGGCGGTGGCGGCAGCGACGCCGACGTGCCCGACGGGGTGGAGCAGTCGCGGCCCGTGGAGGTCTCCGGCGGGGTGGTGCTCCCACCGCTGCCCGAGGCGCCCGGGCAGGTCGACGAGGCCATCGGTCGGATCCCGCCGAGCCTGGTCGGTCAGTCGTTCGACGGCACCCCGATCACGGTCGAGCCCGGGCAGCCCACCCTGTACGTGTTCCTCGCGCACTGGTGCGGCTTCTGCCAGCAGGAGGTGCCGATGCTCGTCCAGTGGCACGCGGACGGTGCGGTGCCCGAGGGGTTGCGCGTCGTGGGGGTGCCGACCGGTACCGACTCGGGCGCCTCGAACTACCCGCCCTCGAGCTGGTTCGACCGTGAGGGCTGGCCCTTCGAGGTGCTCGTCGACGACGAGGACTTCCAGGCGGCCGAGGCCTTCGGGCTCACGGGCTACCCGTACCTGGTGATGGTCGACGACGAGGGCGAGGTGCTGTGGCGGTCGAGTGGGGCGACCCAGCGCGAGATCCTCGAGCTGCGTGTCGCCGAGGGCATGGCGGCCTCCGCCTCCTGACCGGGCCCGCCGCGGTCGCCGGGCCGGGTCAGCCCGGTGTCTGACACCGTTCGATGGCGGCGCGCAGCAGCGGTTCGAAGCGGTTGACGTCGCCGGCGCAGGCCCGCAGGGTGGCGGTGTCGACCAGGATCTCGTGGTGCGTGGCGTCGGCGCCGTCGTCGACGAGTGCCACCACACAGGGCAGGGCGCCTGCGGTCGCCGCCGCGACCTGCGGGGTCTGCTCGTCGCGGTGGACCGTCTCGAACGGGATGCCGAGCCGCCCGCGCAGCTCGTCGAAGGCGGCCTTGCGGCGCAGCGGCCCGTGGGTGATGTCGCACAGCACACACTCGGCCCGACCGAGCAGGTGCATCACGACGTACCGGACCTCGCCGGCGATGGTGCCATCCGCGTCGTAGACGCCGGTGAGGGCGAGCACCCGCGGCCCGGCCGTCGGGGGAGTGGGTGTCGTGTCGGCCGGATCGTCCATGGGGTGCAGAACCCGCTGGCCGTTCCCGGTGTTCCCGGAGGTCGCGGATAGGTTCCATCGGCGATGAGCAGCGGCGGGGACCTCGGGGGCCTTGGGGCCCTGCATCGCACCGTGCGGGAGCGGCTGGCGGGCCGCGACCAGCGCTACACGACCGGGCGCCGGGCGATCGTCGACACCATGGTCGTGGCCGCCGTGCCCCTCACCCTGCCCGACCTGTTGGAGCGCTCGCCGGGCCTCGCGCAGAGCTCGGCGTACCGCAACCTGTCGGTGCTCGAGGAGGCCGGGGTCGTCCGCCGCCTCGTCCACGGCGCCGACCACGCGCACTACGAGCTGGCCGAGGACCTCACCGAGCACCACCACCACCTGGTGTGCGAGCGGTGCGGGGTGGTGCGCGACATCACCCTCGACGCCGCGCTCGAACGGGCGCTCGACGCGGCCTTCACCGGCGCGGCGACCGACGCAGGGTTCCTGCCGCGGCATCACTCGATCGACCTGTACGGGTGGTGCGCCTCGTGTCGCACCCTCGCCGCCTCGGGCTGAGCCGGCCCTCCCGGCCGTCGTCGCGCACCCCCTCGGTAACGTCGCCCTCGTGAGCCCGGTGACGGTGTGGAGCGTCGAGCAGGTGGCCGCCGTCGCGCCCTCGCCGCGGGCGTTCGCCGCCGCCGAGGCCGCTGCCGTCGCGGCCCGCTGGCGTTCGATCGGGTCCGACGATCGGGCGCTGTGGGGTCGCTACGCGGGGACCACGTCCGAGCCGTACGACGTGGCGGTCGACCACACGCTCGCCCAGTGGCGGTGCAGTTGCCCGAGCCGTCGGCGGCCCTGCAAGCACGTGCTCGGTCTGCTCCTGCTGTGGTCGCGCCAGCTCGTCCCGGTGGCCACGGCGCCCCCGACGGTCACTGGGTGGACGGCCACGCTCGACGCTCGGGCAGCGGCCGCGGACGCGGCCGACTCGGTGCCGGCTCCCTCGCCCTCGCCCGTCCTCGGGCCGGGTGGCGATCTCGGGCCCGATGGCGGCGGTGTGCCGTCCGGCGAGCCGCCGTCGCCGGCCGCGTCGCGCGACGAGCGCGTCGCCCGGATGCGCGAGGGGCTGCGCGAGCTCGACCGCTGGATCGAGGACCGGGTACGCACCGGCCTGGCCGACCCGGCGCTCGCCCGCTACGACACCTGGGACCACCTCGCGGCGCGGCTCGTCGACGCCCGCGCCGGTGCCCTCGCCAACCGGGTCCGCCGGCTCGCCGGGCTCGTCGGTGTCGGCGCCGACTGGCACGAGCGGGTGCTCGCCGAGCTGGCGGTGCTCCACCTCCTCGCTCAGGGCGGGCTCCGCATCGGAGCGCTGCCGGCCGAGTTGGCCGATCCGGTGGCGCTCGCGTCGGGGTGGCAGGCGCGGCGGGACGACGTGCTCGCCGGGGTCCCCGACACCGATCGCTGGATCGTCGCCGGTCGCAGCGACGTCCGCGAGGACCGCATCGAGGTGCGGCGCCTCTGGCTGTGGGGGGTGCACACGCAGCGCTGGGCGATGGTGCTCTCGTTCGCCGCGTTCCGCCAGCGCCTCGACGATTCGCTGGTGGTCGGGCAGGCCGTGGCCGGCGACCTCCACCGGTATCCCGGTGACGGCCTGCGGGCGCTGCTGGGCGATCCGACCCTGGCCGAGGAAGGCGAGGGTTGCGAGTGCTGCGAGGCCCCGCCGGGTGGTTCGGTGGCCGAGGCCTGCGCGCTGATCGGCGCTGCGCTCGCCCGGGAGCCGTGGATCGAGCGGCATGCCGTCACCGTGCGCGCCCGACCGGCGCTGGCCGGGTCCACCTGGGTGCTGGGCGATCGCTCCGGGACGCTGCCGCTGGTCGTCGACCCGGCCACGCTCGCCGTGCTGCTCGCCGCCACCCACGAGGGCCCCGAGCCGCCGGCGCTCACGGTCGAGTGGACCGCGCAGGGTGTGGTCCCGCTCACCGTCCACCTCCCCGACCGCGCGCTCGATCTCGGTCCGCGCGCCGACCCGTCGTTCCTCGGATGAGCCCCGAATCGGTCGAACCGGCCGCCGCGACCGAACCGGCCGACCCGGCACTCGACGCGTGGTGGCAGGCGCTCGTCACCACGGCCCTGCTCGGCACCGACCGGCGCGAGCCGCCCGAGCCGCCCGCCGGCACGCTCGGCGACATGGCCGCCGATCTCGTGGCCGATGCGCAGGCACCGACCCCGGCTCGCCGGCTGCTCGTCTCGGTGGCCGCGGCCGTCGTGGCTCGCCGGGCGGGCATGGTGCCGGGTCCTGCCGTCACCGCGCTCGCCCGACCCGTCGAGGATCCGCGGCCGGTGGTCCCGCCCGCGGCCGTGGCTACATGGCGATCGCTGGTGGTCGATCACCCGGTGCTCGTCGACGAGTGGTTGGCACTGGTCGGGCACCACGGGTGGCGGCTGTCGCCCGACGTCGCGGTGGAGCTGCTCGTTCGTTACCGCAACGATGGGGCCCGCCGACCGGCCGTGGTCGCCGCCACCGGGCCACTCGCCGGCTGGCTCGTCGATCACGTGTCCACCCTCGCCCCCGGTACCCGGCGGAGCGCCGCGCCGGGCACTGCGCCGGGCCTGCCGCCACTCCCGGTGCCGCCCGAGCTGGCCGACCTGCTGACCGCCGACGCGCTCACCGTGCGACGCCGGGTCGTGGCCGAGTTGACCAGCGGCCGCCCGGTGCCCGTGCTCCGATCGGTGCTCACCAACGTGATCGCCCGCTGCCGGCCCGAGGTGCTCGTCGATCTGGCCGGCGCCCTGCGCTCGCTCGACGCGACGGGGTCGGTGACCGGCCCGGTGGCGGGTGCCGCCTGGGTCCTGGCCGAGCTGGCCGGCACCCGCGACCGGATGCGCAGCGAGCTCGACCCGGCGCTCCGGGTCGGTGGGTGCGGCTCGGCCCGACCATCATGACGGCGGGCATCACCGGCCCCACGACCTGCGACCCCGACCTGCAACGAGGTGCACCCGCGATGACCCAGATCACCGAGACCGAGACGGCCCCGGCCTTCGACCCCGACGCGCTGCGCGACAAGTACCGGGCCGAGCGCGACAAGCGCCTGCGCACCGAGGGCAACGAGCAGTACATCGGCATCGAGGGACGGTTCTCGCACTACCTCGAGGATCCGTACGTGGCGCCGATCGAGCGTGCACCGCTGTTCGACGAGGTCGAGGTGCTGATCATCGGCGGTGGGTTCGGTGGGCTGCTGGCGGGTGCCCGCCTGCGCGAGGCCGGCATCGAGGACATCCGCGTCGTCGAGAAGGGCGGTGACTTCGGCGGCACCTGGTACTGGAACCGGTACCCCGGCGCGGCCTGCGACGTGGAGTCGTACGTGTACCTGCCGCTGCTCGAAGAGGTGGGCTACATGCCCACCCAGAAGTACTCGAACGCTCCCGAGATCCTCGAGCACAGCCGCAACATCGCCCGGCACTTCCGCCTCTACGACAACGCCTGCCTGCAGACCGAGGTCACCGAGCTGCGATGGGACGAGCAGGCCAAGCGCTGGATCATCGCGACCAACCGCGGCGACGCGATGCGCGCCAAGTTCGTGATCCTCGCCAACGGTCCGCTGCACCGTCCCAAGCTCCCGGGCATCCCGGGCATCGAGACCTTCGCCGGGCACTCGTTCCACACGAGCCGGTGGGACTACGACTACACGGGCGGCGACAGCACCGGTGGCCTCGATGGTCTCGCCGGCAAGCGGGTCGGCATCATCGGCACCGGTGCCACCGCGGTGCAGTGCGTCCCGCACCTGGCCCAGGGCGCTGGTGAGCTGTTCGTGTTCCAGCGCACGCCGTCGTCAATCGACGTCCGGGCCAATCGTCCGACCGATCCCGAGTGGGCGGCCACCCTCGAGCCGGGCTGGCAGAAGCGTCGGATGGACAACTTCAACACGCTCGTCTCGGGCGGCTTCGCGTCCGAGGACCTGGTCAACGACGGGTGGACCGACATCATCCGCAAGCTGCTCGTGATCGCCCAGCGCGATCGCCTCGAGCTCGACCCCGAGGTGGTCGGTCGGACCATGGAGCTCGCGGACTTCGAGAAGATGGAGCAGATCCGCTCCCGCGTCGACTCGATCGTCGCCGACCCGGCCACCGCCGACGCGCTCAAGCCGTGGTATCGCCAGTTCTGCAAGCGGCCCTGCTTCCACGACGAGTACCTCGACTCGTTCAACCGCCCCAACGTGACCCTCGTCGACACCCACGGCAAGGGGGTCGAGCGGATCACCCCCAACGGCGTCGTCGTCGACGGGGTCGAGTACGAGCTCGACTGCCTGATCTACGCCACCGGCTTCGAGGTCGGCACCGACTACACCCGGCGTGCCGGCCACGAGATCATCGGCCGCGACGGCGTCACCCTCACCGAGAAGTGGGCCGACGGTGCGTCCACGTTCCACGGGTTCTTCAGCCGTGGGTTCCCGAACTGCTTCATCGTGTCGGTGGTGCAGTCGGGCTTCGCCGTCAACTTCCCGCACATGCTCGAGGAGCAGGCCCGGCACCTGGGCTACGTGCTGCGGTATGCGCACGACCACGACGTCGAGACCATCGAGACCACCCAGGAGGCCGAGGACGCGTGGGTCCAGACGATCCTGGATCTCACCCGGTTCAACGAGCGCTTCCTCGAGGCGTGCACCCCGGGCTACTACAACAACGAGGGCAAGCCGAGTGTCCGCATGGCCCGCAACGGCAGCTACGGCCTCGGCCCGATCGCCTTCGTGAAGGTGCTCGAGGACTGGCGCGCCGAGGGGTCCCTGGCCGGCCTCGAGATCACGACCACGGCGAACGACTGAACCGCGTCGGTGTCGGCCGGCGCTCCGTGAACGGCAGGTGAACCGATGGTAGACAACTACGGGTGAACATGGTGCGGGCGCGTGCCTGGCTCCCGGGGTTGCGATCACTCACGGGCTATCGGCGATCGTGGCTGGGCAACGATGCGCTCGCCGGGCTGGCGCTCACCGCGCTGTTGATCCCGGCGGGCATCAGCTACGCACAGGCGGCCGGGCTGCCCGCTGTCACCGGCCTCTACGCCACCGTCGTGCCGTTGCTCGCCTACGCGGTGATGGGGCCCTCGAGGATCCTGGTGCTGGGGCCCGATTCCTCGTTGGCGCCGATCCTCGCCGCCGCGATCGTGCCGCTCGCGCTCGGCGATCCGGATCGGGCCGTCGCCCTGGCCGGGCTGCTCTCGGTGCTGGTCGGCCTCATCATGCTGCTGGGTGGCATCGCACGGCTGGGGTTCGTGACCGACCTGCTCTCGATGCCGATCCGCGTCGGCTACCTCAACGGCCTCGCGCTGGTGCTGATCGTCGGGCAGTTCCCCAAGCTGCTGGGCTTCTCGGTCGACAGCGGCAGCGTGGTCGGGCAGGTCCGCTCGATCGCCGAGCAGCTCGGCGATGGGGCCGTGGTCGGGCGCGCCGCGCTGCTGGGGATCGGCTCGCTCGTGGTGATGCTGCTCGTGCGCCTCCTCGACGGGAGGGTGCCCGGCGTACTGGTCGCCGTCGTCGGCTCGATGCTCGTCGTCGGCCTCGCCGGTTGGAGCGAGGTCCTGCCGGTGGTCGGTGAACTGCCGAGCGGCCTGCCGGCTCCGGCGCTGGGCGGCCTCGGTTGGAGCGACGTGGTGTCGCTCGCAGGTCCGGCCGCCGGCATCGCGCTCATCGCCCTCGCCGACACAAGCGTGCTGTCGCGCTCGTTCGCCGCCCGCCGTGGCGAGGTGGTGGACGGCAGCGAGGAGATGCGGGCGGTGGGGGTGGCCAACATCGCCAGCGGACTGTTCGGTGGGTTCGCCGTGTCGGGGTCGACCTCGCGAACCCCGGTGGCCGAACGGGCCGGGGCCCGCAGCCAACTCACCAACGTGATCGGTGCGCTGCTGGTGCTCGGCTTCGTGCTGCTGGCGCCGGGGCTGACCCGCTACCTGCCCACCGCGACCCTCGCGGCGATCGTGATACTGGCGGCGATCAGCCTGATCGACCTGCCGGCGGTGTGTCGTCTGGTGCGGGTGTCGCCGTGGGAGGCGATCGTCTCCATCGGTGCGCTCGTCGGCGTGGTCGCGGTGGGGGTGATCAGCGGGATCCTCGTGGCGATCGGGCTCGCGCTGGTGGCGTTCGTCATCGAGTCCTGGCACCCGTACCGCGCGGAGCTCGGTCGTCGGCCCGGCGTGCGCGGCTACCACGATCTCACACGGCACCCCGAGGGCGAGCGCATCCCGGGTGTCCTGATCCTGCGGTGGGACGCCCCACTGTTCTTCGCGAACAGCGGACGGTTCGGGGCGTGGGTGCGCACCACCGTGCGCGAGGCGCCTCCGGGGACGCGACTCGTGATCCTGGCTGCGGAACCGATCACCGAGATCGACACCACGGCGGTCGACGACCTGGTGGAGACCGACGAGGCACTGGCTGCCCAGGGCATCCGGCTGGTGATCGCCGAGATGAAGGGCCCGATGAAGGACCAGCTCCAGCGCTACGGGTTGGGCGAGCGGTTCGGTCCGGACCGGTTCGCGCCCACGGTGGGCGCGGCCGTCGACGAGTTCCTCGGCCACGAGCGCAGCGACATCGGTGAGCCGTCGGACCGGTCGAACGGGTCCAACGGGTCGAACGGATCGGCGCCGTGACACCCCCTCGGTAGGGTCGCCCACATGTCCGAGTCGTCTGGCGCGCTCCAGGTCTCCGAGGTCCTGCGGCCGCATGCCGAGCAGGCGTTCGCCCACGAGCTCGCCGCGCTCGCCCGACTCGACGATCGCGAGCGACCGCCCAGCTGGGTGCTCTCGCCCTGGGCGGTGGTGCGCTACCTGCTCGGCGGTGAGCTGTCCGACGGCACCGTCATCGTCCCCAAGTACGTGGGTCGGCGACGCCTGGTCGAGATGGCCGTGGCCACCCTGGCCACCGATCGGGCGCTCCTCCTGCTCGGCGTCCCCGGCACCGCCAAGACGTCGGTGAGCGAACACCTGTCGGCCGCCATCAGCGGGGTGTCGTCGTTGCTGGTGCAGGGCACCGCCGGCACCACCGAGGAGTCGCTGCGCTACGGCTGGAACTACGCCCGATTGCTGGCCGAGGGGCCGAGCGAGGCGGCGCTGGTGCCGAGCCCGGTGTACCGGGCCATGCAGACCGGCGCGATCGTGCGGGTCGAGGAGCTCACCCGGATGGCCTCCGAGGTGCAGGATGCGCTGGTCACGGTGCTGTCCGAGAAGGTGCTGCCGGTCCCCGAGCTCGGCACCGAGGTCCAGGCGCGTCGCGGGTTCAACCTCGTCGCCACCGCCAACGACCGCGATCGTGGGGTCAACGAGTTGTCGAGCGCGCTGCGTCGCCGGTTCAACACGGTGGTCCTCCCGCTCCCCGAGACCATCGAGGAGGAGATGGCGATCGTGCGCCAGCGGGTCGAGGAGCTCGGCGCGGCCTTGGCCCTGCCGGCCGTGCCCGCCGGGGCCGATGAGATCCGGCGGGTGGTCACCGTGTTCCGCGAGCTGCGCTCGGGGGCCACGCTCGACGGCGCGGCGAGTCTCAAGGTGCCGAGCGGCACCCTGTCGACCGCCGAGGCGATCTCGGTGATCACCCAGGGTCTCTCGATCGCCGCGCACTTCGGCGACGGCACCCTCGGGTCCCACGATGTCGCGGCGGGTGTGGTCGGCGCGGTGGTGCGCGACCCCGCCCACGACCAGGTGGTGTGGCGGGAGTACCTCGAGGCCGTGGTGCGCGACCGTCCGGGTTGGGGCGAGTTCTACGACGCGTGCCGCGAGCTGGGGTGATGGGCGGCGGCGCCACCACGAGCCCGGTGCGTCTGGAGGTACTGGGCATCCGCCACCACGGTCCGGGGTCGGCCCGGTCGGTCCTGGCCGCACTCGAGGAGCTGCGTCCCGCGGTGGTGCTCGTCGAGCTGCCCGCCGACGTCGGTCCGGTGCTGCGCTGGGTCGGGCATGCCGAGCTGGTGCCACCGGTGGCGGTGCTCGGCCACGTGGTGAGCGATCCGGGCCGGGCGGTCTTCGCGCCGCTGACCGCGTTCAGCCCCGAGTGGTGCGCGCTGGCCTGGGCGAACGAGCGGGGCATCGCCACCCAGGCCATCGACCTGCCGTGGTCGATCTCGCTGGCCCGCCGACCCGCCGACGCCCACGAGCAGCTCGACCTCGAGGTGGCCCCCGGCGACGTGCGCGGCGTCGACCCGCTGGCCGAGTTGGCGCACGCGGCGGGGGACGATGATCCCGAGCGCTGGTGGGAGGACGTGGTCGAGCACCGGGGCGAGGGGCTCGCGGTGTTCGAGGCGGTGGCCGAGGCGATGGCGGCGGTGCGAGCCGGGGTGCCGACCCCGCGGGCCGAGGAGCGGCGCGAGGCGCACATGCGGCGGGCGATCCGGGCGGCCGTGCGCGACCTGGCCCGCACCGACGGTGGCACGGTGGTCGTGGTGTGCGGCGCCTGGCACGTCCCGGCGCTGCGGTCCGAGCTGCCGGCGACCGTCGACGCGGCGACCCTGCGCGGCCTGACCAAGGAGAAGGTGGCGGTCAGCTGGGTGCCGTGGACGCACCGTCGGCTGATGTCCTCGGCGGGCTACGGGGCCGGGGTGCGCAGCCCGGGTTGGTACCACCACGTGTTCCGCCATCCCGGGCCCGACGGAGTCGCCCGGTTCCTCGCCGAGGCCGGGCGCGCCACCCGTGACGCCGGCCTGTCGGCGTCCCCCGACCACCTGGTGGCGGCGACCCGCCTGGCCGATGCGCTCGCTGCGCTGCGGGGTCGCCCGCGGGCCGGGCTCGACGAGGTGCTCGACGCCACCGATGCCGTGCTCGGCGGTGCACCGCTGGTCGAGCGCCGCCTGGTGGTGGGCGACGCGATCGGCGGGGTGCCCGCCGATGCACCCCAGGTGCCCCTGGCACGCGACCTGGCGGCGCTGCAGCGCCGCACCCGTCTGCGTCCGAGCGCGGAGCCGACCGAGGTCGAGCTCGACCTGCGGACCCCGGCCGGGCGGGCTCGCTCCGAGCTGCTCCACCGCACGGTCGCGCTCGGTCTGGGGTGGGGCTCGGTCGTCGACGGGCGGGGTTCCTCGGGCACGTTCCGCGAGACCTGGCGGCTCGTGTGGGAGCCCGAGGAGTCGGTCCGGTTGGTGGAGCTCGCCGCGTTCGGGACCTCGGTGGAGTCAGCGGCCACCGCGCGACTCGTCGAGCGGGCGACCGGCATCGGGCGGCCCGTCGAGCTCGCCGCGGTGCTCGAGGTCGCCCTGCTCGCGCGGCTGCCCGACGCCGTCGGCCCGGTCGTGCGGGCCCTGGCCACCTGCGCGGCGACCGATCCGGATGTCGGCGATCTCATGGCGGCGCTCGTGCCGTTGGCCGATGCCCTGCGCTACGGCGACGTGCGTGGCACCGACGTCTCGGCGCTGCGATCGGTGTTCGACGGGATGGTGGCGCGCATCCTCGCCGGGCTGCCCACGGCATGCGCGTCCCTCGACCACGACGCCGCCGGGGTCATGGTCGAGCGGCTCGGGCGGGTGCAGGCGGCGCTGGCGTTGATCGATCATCCCGCTCGACAGGAGCGCTTTCCGGCGTTGCTGCGGGGCCTGGCCACCTCGACCGACGGGCACGGGTTGGTGCAGGGCCGCGCCAGCCGGTTGCTGCACGACGCCGGGGCCTGGCCGCCGGGGGAGGTCCGTGCTCGGCTCGGCCGGGCGCTGTCGGGCGGCACGCCGCCGGCGTCGGGGGCGGCCTTCGTCGACGGGTTCCTGGCCGGGAGTGGGACGGTGCTGGTGCACGATGCGCCCCTGCGCGGGTTGCTCGACGACTGGCTCGCCACGCTGCCGGCCGACGCGTTCGCTGCGGTGGTGCCCCTGCTGCGGCGGACCTTCGGCGCGTTCGAGCCGGCCGAGCGTCGACGACTGGGCGCGCTCGTAGCAGCCGGCTCCTCGGGTCGGGCCGGTGCTGCGATGGTCGGCGCCGACCCCGGTGCCGAGGGGGATGCGCTCGACCTCGTCCGGGCCGCGGCCGGTCTGCGGACGGTGCGCCACCTGCTCGGCGTGCCGGTCCACGACGACGACCTGCCGTCGCTCCGTGTCCTCGCGGGCCAGACCACCGTCGTGCCGGGCGCGTCGGGAGCGTCGGGCGCCGAGGTGTGGGGTGAGGTTCCGGCAGCCGGCGCGGCGTCCGACCCCGTCACGGTTGCCCACGGCTCGGACGGGGACATCAGCTCAACCGGCTCAACCGGCTCGGCGCCGTCGGCCGGCTCGGCGGGTTCGGCGGCTTCAACTGGTTTGGCCGGCTCGACGGGTTCGGCGGCTTCAACCGGTTCGACGGGTTCGGCCGGTTCGACCATCGCAAGCGAGGCGCCGTGGCCGGTTGCGGGGCCGGGGGCCGGGCGGGTGTCCGAGGCGGAGCGGATGCGACGGTGGCGGTTGGTGCTCGGTGGCGGCGAGGCCGACGGCACCGGGGCGCCGCTGTCGGGCGACGACGTCGGCATCGACCGGGCGCTCGGCGCGGTCTACGACCTGGCGGAGCGAACCACCCGGGGTCGAGGCGGCGGTCGTTCGGGTGGGCTCACCCGGTCGGCGCCGTCGGTGGCGCGCTGGCTCGGCGACGTCCGCCGATACTTCCCCACCCCCGTGGTCCAGGTGCTCCAGCGCGACGCCGTGGAGCGCCTCGACCTGCGACAGCTGCTGTTCGAGCCCGAGTTGCTGGAGTCGTTCGAGCCCGACGTGCACCTGGTGTCGCTGCTGGTGGAGCTCAACCGGGTGCTGCCCGAGGAGACCCGCGCCACCGCGCGCCTGGTGGTCGCGAGGGTGCTGGCCGACCTCGAGCAGCGGCTCGCCGACCGGACGCGGGTCGCGGTGCGCGGCGCGCTGGCCCGGTCGAGCCGCACCCGTCGACCGCGTCCGGCCGACATCGACTGGCCGAGCACCGTCAAGGCCAACCTGCGCCACTGGTTGCCCGAGCACCGCACCGTGGTGCCCGAACGGCTCGTCGGTCACGGTCGTCGTCAGGTCGGCATCGAACGCGACGTGATCGTGGCGATCGACCAGTCGGCGTCGATGGCCGACAGCGTCGTGTTCGCGTCGTTGTTCGGGTCGCTGCTGGCTCGTCTCCCCGCGCTGCGCACGAGCGTGGTGGTGTTCGACACCGAGGTCACCGATCTGACGTCGCTGGTCGACGACCCGATCGACGTGCTGTTCGGGGTGCAGCTGGGTGGCGGCACCGACATCGCCCGGGCGCTCGCGTACTGCACCTCGCTGGTCACCCGGCCCCGCGAGACGGTGGTGGTGCTCGTGAGCGATCTGTTCGAGGGGGGTGACGTGGGGTCGTTGCTCGACCGGGTGCGGCGGCTGGTGCATGCCGGGGTGACGGTGCTGGTGCTGCTGGCGCTGAGTGACGACGGTGCGCCGGCCCACGATCAGCACATCGCCGCCGAACTGGTCGCGCTCGGCGCGGTGGTCACCTCCTGCACCCCCGACGCCTTCCCCGACCTCTTCGCCGCCACCCTCGCCCGCTGATCCTGTCCCTTCGGGTTCCGGGCGCGGTGGGTGGCGGTCGCCGTGCGGGTTCTGGGCGCGGTGGGTGGCGGTTGCCGCAGCGGTGCGCGCCCGGAACCGTGGGGCCGGGTGGGTGGCGGTCGCCGTGCGGGTTCTGGGCGCGGTGGGTGGCGGTTGCCGCAGCGGTGCGCGCCTGGAACCGTGGGGCCGGGTGGGTGGTGGTCGCCGTGCGGGTTCTTGGCGCGGTGGGTGGCGGAGTCCGCAACGCTGCGCGCCCAGATCGCTGGGGCCGGGTGGGGGTCAGCCGCGGGCGGTGAGCTCGGCGAAGCGTTCGATGTCGGATCGGTGACCGGCGACCACGATGAGGTCGCCGGCCGCGAGCACCGTGTCGCGCTCGGCGTAGGTGAACGGCCCCTGCTCGGGCTTCACGGCCACCACCGTCACACGGAAGCGCGCCCGCAGCGAGGCCTGCTCGAGGCTCTTGCCCTGCAGCTCGCCCGGTACCACGGTCTCGACGATCACGAAGTCGTCGTCGAGGGTGATGTACTCGAGCAACGACCCGGTGAGCAGGTGGGCCACCCGGGCGCCCATCTCGGCCTCGGGGAACACCACGTGGTGGCAGCCGACGCGCTGCAGGATGCGTCCATGGGCGTCGGTGATGGCCTTGGCCCAGATGTTGGGCACACCGAGGTCGACGAGCGCAGCAGCCGTGAGCACGCTCGACTCCACGTCGGTGCCGATGCAGACCACGGCGGTGACGACCTTGTCGGCGCCGATCTGACGCAGGGCGCGCTCGTGGGGGGCGTCGGCCTGGACGGCGTGGGGGAGCAGATCGCGGTGCTCTTCGACGTTGTCCATCTCGAAGTCGACGCCGAGGACCTCGTAGCCCATGCCGATGAGGGTGCTCGCGAGGGACGACCCGAACCGGCCGAGGCCGATCACGAGCACCTCGCCGTGGTGGGTGACTCGGCGGTCTGCGGGACCACCGAGGACGTTGTGGATGATCTTGTCAGCCAATGATCGGACGCTCCTCGGGATAACGGTACGCGAGTCGGCGCTGGCGGAACGCGAGCGCGGTGACGAAGGTGACCGGCCCGACGCGGCCGGCGAGCATGACCACCACGAGCAGCAGCTTGCCGAGCAGTGGCAGGGTGGGGGTGATGCCGGTGGAGAGCCCGACGGTGCCGAAGGCCGAGGCGGCCTCGAACAGCGCTGGGGTGAGGGTCACCGGGGCGAGGGTCACGAGGGCCAGGGCGGAGCCGATCACCAGACCGACCGAGAGCAGGGCGACGGTGAGCGCCTGGCGGATGACCGAGTCGGGGATCCGGCGACGGAACACGTTGACGTCGCGCTCGCCGCGCACCTCGGCCCACAGCGCCCAGCCGAGCACGGCGAAGGTGGTGACCTTGATGCCGCCGCTGGTGGAGGCCGGGCCGGCGCCGATGAACATCAGCGTGGTGATGAACAGCAGGGTCGGCTCGTTCATCGCGCCGATCGGGATGGTGTTGAAGCCGGCGGTCCGTGGGGTGACGCCCTGGAACCAGCCGGTGAGGAGCTTCTCGTCGATCGGTAGCCCGCCGAGCGTGGCCGGGTTGCTCCACTCCCCGATGAGCACCACGAGCGGGCCGGCCACCAGGAGGATCGCGGTGGCGAACAGCGTGATGCGGGCGTGCAGGCTGAGGTGGCGCGGCCGCAGGTGGTGTCGGAACTGCACGAGGATCGGGAAGCCGAGGCCGCCGAGGATGAACGAACCGGTGACCGGCAGGGTCACGAACGGGTCGGCGGCGAACCGGACGAGCGAGTCGGAGTAGAGCGAGATGCCGGCGTTGTTGAACGACGAGATGCCGTGGAAGACCGCGCTGTAGGCGGCGGCGGCGGGTTCCTCGGCGTGGCTCTGCCAGAAGCGCACGAAGAGGATCGCGGCCACCGAGGCCTCGACCATGATCGTGATCTTGGCGATCGAGCCGATCAGGGTCCGCAGCTCGCCGAGGTCGACCGAGCCGATCTCGGCCTGGGCGAGCATCCGCTGGCGCAGGCCCACACGGCGGGAGGCCACGAGGGCGAAGACCGAGCCGATGGTCATGATCCCGAAGCCGCCGACCTGGATGAGCAGCAGGATCACGAGCTCGCCGAACAGCGAGAACTCGCTGATGTCGACGGTGCCGAGCCCGGTGACGGTGGCCGCCGAGGTCGACGTGAACAGGGCGTCGGCGAGTGGGATCGAGCCAGGGCCGTCGGCTGACCACGGGAGGGTGAGCAGGGCGGTGCCGATGGCGATGAACGACACGAACGCCGCGAGCACGAACTGTGCCGGGTTCTTGATCGCATCCAGCATCCGGCGGACGGGCACGTCGGCACGCTACTGGTGGACCATGTGGCGCGCGCGGTGGGCTTGCTAGCGTGCGGTCGCTATGGGTCAGCTGGTCGCCGTCACCGAGAAGCCGAGCCGCACGCCGGGCGTGGTCCGCTTCGAGCTCAACCGTGCCCTCACCGGCATGGGTCACGAGCGGTTCCGCTCGCCCGCCGAGGCCATCGGGCCGCGGCCGGCCGCCGAGCTGGCCCGTCGCCTGTTCGACACCGGCCGTGTTGCCGGGGTGCACGTCTACGCCAACATGGTCACCGTCGACCTGGCCCGGGGCTTCGACTCCTCGGGTCTCGACGAGGTGGTGCGTGACCTCTACATGTACTGGAAGCCGGGCGTGGTGCCGCCCTCGTTCGAGGACCTCCAGGCCGATGAGCCGGCCGCCGAGGCCCCGGCGAGCGGTGACGGTGGAGGTGGATCGGCCGAGCTCTCCGAGGCCGCGAAGCGCGTGCCGGCGCACCTCCTCGATCGCAGTCGGCAGGCCCGCGAGCGTTGGAAGGCCAAGCAGGGCTGATTGCTGAGCCTCTGCTCCGGGGCCGGCCACGTCGGCCGATCCCGTCCGGGCACGACAACGCACGACAACGCACGGCCCACGGATCGCACGTAGCGTCGGAGGTCGTGGATCGCCCCGACCTCACCCTGCAGGAAGCAGCGGACGAACTCGGCGTGCACTACATGACGGCCTACCGCTACGTGCGGTTGGGCGTGCTGCCCGCCGAGAAGGCAGGCGGTGTGTGGCGGGTTCGTCACGACGATCTGGCCCGCTGTCGCGAGGACACCGGTACCTCGCCGGTCCGGTCCCGTCGCCCCGCCCCGTGGGCCGAGCGGTTGGAGTCGCGGCTGGTGGCCGGCGATGCCCGCGGCGCCTGGGGGGTCATCGAGGCGGCCCTGTCGGCCGGTGCCGAGCTCGACGAGGTCTACCTCGATGTGCTGACCCCGGCGATGGTGGGGATCGGCGCCAAGTGGGAGGCCGGCGAGATCGACGTGGCGATCGAGCACCGGGCCACCGGGATCGCGATGCGGCTCATCGGTCGGCTCGGCCCGCGGTTCGTCCGGCGGGGGCGGTCGCGGGGCACGGTGGTGCTCGGGGCGCCGGCCGGGGAGCGGCACTCGCTCCCGGTCGCGGTGCTCGGCGACCTGCTGCGGCTCGAGGGCTGGGAGGTGTCCGACCTGGGCGCCGACACCCCGGCGGCATCGTTCGCGCTGGCGGCGGGGACCACGCCCGATGTGGTGGCCGTCGGGCTCTCGGTGACGCATCCCGAACATCTCCCGGCCTGCGCCGAGGCGGTGGCTGCCGTGCGGTCGGCCTCGCCCGAGCTGCTCGTGCTGGTGGGCGGGCAGGCGATCCACGGTGACGACGATGCTGCAGCGGTTGGGGCGCACGCCTGGGCGAGCTCGGCCAAGGACGTCGTCCGGTTGATCCAGGAGCACACCCGGCGGGGCGGTCGCGCCACCGATCTGGATGCGTCGGCGCCGGTCGTGCTCGACCAGTCCGCCGGTTCCTGACTGCCTCCGTCACCCCTGGACACCCCTGGAAGATCGAACACCCGTTCGGTACAGTGGCGGGGTGAGCACCGTCGCCGCCCGAGAACGCGTGATCCCCATCGCGGCGCCGCTCGTCCCGCTCGTGCCCGAGGGCGGGCTGATGCGCGGTCGGGTGGTGGGGTGCACCGGCCCGGCGGCGATGTCGGTGGCCACGGCACTGGTGGCGACCGCCTCGGCGTCGGGGTCGTGGGCGGCCCTCGTCGGGCTCACGGGCGCGCCGGGGTGCTTCGGTGCCGAGGCCGCGGCCTCGGCGGGATGGTGCCTGGAGCGGGTGGTGGCCGTCGCCGTCGACCGTGGTCGGCCGGCCGTCTGGGCCGAGGCGGTGGCTGCTGCCCTCGACGGCTTCGAGATCGTCGTCGCCGCGCCGCCGCTCGATCTGTCGCGCGCCGCGCCGGTGCTGCGTCGGGTCCAGCAGCGGGTCCGGGCGCGCTCGGCGGTGCTGGTGCTGGTCGACGTGGAGTCGGCCCTCGGGTCGACGTCGCAGGCGACCTCGCGGTCGGGGGTGGACCGGCTCGAGGTCGATCTGCTCCTCGACACCACCGATGTCCGCTGGCACGGGGTCGATGCGGGGTCGGGCCACCTGCGTGGGCGCCGGGTGCAGGTGGTGGCCTCGGGTCGTCGGGCGCCGCGGCCGACCCGGGTCGAGTGCTGGCTCCCGGGTCCCGACGGCGCGTTGGCCCCGGTGGCCCGGGTGTCGCCGCTCCAGCCGGCCGAGGTGATGCCGGTCGGGGTGCCGCCGGCTGCCGCGGTGCCGGCTGCCGCGGTGGCGGCGAGCGAGGTGTCGGATGTCGGGTGGGAACGAGCGGGCTGAACGGATCGTCACCCTGCGGTGCCCCGACTGGCCGGCGATGGCCGCAGGGGCGATGGCCGCGCTGCCTCCGGACGCACCGGCGGGGCCGGTGGTGGTGCTGCGGGCCGACCGGGTGGTGGCACGCGACGTCGCAGCGGCAGCGGCGGGCGTCCGTGTCGGACAGCGCCGGCGACAGGTCCAGCGCGCCCTGCCCGATGCCCGGTTGGTGGTCAACGATCCCGATCGCGACGCCCGGGCCTTCGAGGCCGTGGTGCGTGCCGTGGCCGAGCTGGTCCCCCGGGTCGACGTGGTGGAGCCGGGTTGGCTGGCCTTCGCCGCCCGCGGCCCGGCCCGCTACTTCGGGGGTGAGGCCGCGTTCGCCGAGCGGCTGCTGGCCCTGGTCGGCCCGCTGCTGGGCGGTGTGTCAGTGGGCGGGGTCCCGGTGGGCATCGCGATCGCCGACGGGCGGGCGTTGTCGGCGATCCTCGCGGTGCAGGTCGCCCAGGTCGGCCGAGCCACCCGGGTCGGCCGGTCCGGTCGTGAGCGTCCGATCCTGATCGTCCCGTCGGGTCGGTCGGCGGCGTACGTGGCCGAGCGGTCGTTGCGGGCCCTGCTCGAGCTCCACGAGGACACCGCCGAGCTCGCCGAGCTGATCGACCTGCTGCACCGGCTCGGCATCACCACCTTCGGCGCGTTGGCCGAGCTGCCTGCCGTCGACGTGCTGGCCCGGTTCGGCCCGGTCGGGGTGCGGGTGCACCGCATCGCCCGCGGCCTCGACGACGTGCCGTTGCGGCCCACCGAACCGCCGCCCGAGCGCTGGATCGAGCGGGTCTTCGAGGAGCCGGTCATGCAGGCGGAGCCGGTGGTGTTCGTCGCCAAGCAGCTCGTCGACGAGCTCGTGGCCACGCTGTCGGCCGCCGGCACGGTGTGCACCCGGCTGGTGGTGGTGGTCGAGACCGAGCACGGTGAGCGTTCGGAGCGCTCGTGGTATCGGCACGCCGGGTTGACGGCTGGGGCCATGGTCGACCGCGTTCGGTGGCAGCTCGATGCGTGGGTCGGTGAGGTCGGGGCCGTCACGAGCGGCATCGTCCTGCTGCGCCTGGTGCCCGCGGTGGTGCGTCGGGCCGACGGCGAGCAGGTCGGCTTCTGGGGTGGACGGTCGGAGGCCGATGCCGACGCGGTCCGGGCCGTCACCCGGCTCGTGTCGTTGGTGGGCGAGCAGGGGGTGCTCGTGCCCACCTGGCAGGGCGGGCGGCTGCCGGGGGATCGCGTCGCCTGGGTGCCGGCGGGTTCGGTGGATCTCGACGACCCGGCACGACGCGTCGGCAGCGGCGAGCGGGGCGGCGAGCGGGTCGGCGGGCGGGGCGGCGAACGGAGCGGCGCGGATCGTGCGGGGACGTGGCCCGCGCCGCTGCCGGCGCCGGCGCCGGCGGTGGTGCTCGACGATCCGGTCGAGGTCGAGGTGCTCGATGCTGCGGGTGCGGTGGTGGGCGTGGGCGGTCGTGGCGAGGTGGGCGCCGTGCCCGCCACGGTGGTCCTCGGCCGGCAGCGACTGGCGGTCACCGGCTGGGCCGGGCCGTGGCCGGTGGAGCAGTGCTGGTGGGATCCCGCTCGGCACCGACGTCTGGCGCGGTTCCAGGTGGTCACCGACGACGGTCGGGCGCGGGTGCTGGCCGTGGAGCGCGGCCGCTGGTGGGTGCTGGCCGTCTACGCGTGAGCGGCGGTGACCGGCATGGTGCCGGCGGACGCGGTCACGGCCGGGGCGGCCGGCTCGCTCGCGACGGGCACGTCGAGCAACTCGTTGTCGAGCCGGAAGCCGACGCCGCGCACGGTGTGGACCACCTTGCGGCCGGGGCCGGCCTGCTCGAGCTTGCGGCGCAGGTTCGACAGGTGGACGTCGACCACGTGGTCGTCGCCCACCCAGGTCGGCCCCCACACGGCCAGCAGCAGATCCGAGCGCGAGCACACCTCGCCGGGTCGGCGGCACAGGCACTCGAGGAGGGAGAACTCGATGCGGGTGGCCGGGACCGTGCGACCGTCGAGGCGGATCTCGTGACGGCCGGTGTCGACCACCAGCGGGCCGAACACGAGGGCGGCCGGATCGGTCGGATCCGGGTGATCGCTGCGCAGCTCGCGGGGGCGGCGCAGGAGCGCCTGGCAGCGTGCGGCCAGTTCGTCGGGGCTGATCGGCAGCGAGACGGCGTCGTCGGCACCCGAGCGGAGCATCTCGACCCGGGCGCGGTCACGGCCGGCGGGCTCGATGCACAGCAGGTAGCGATCCGAGCGGGTCCGCAGGTGCTGGTAGAGCGGGCGGTCCTCGCGGTCGTGGAGGGTCGTGTCGACCACCACCACGTCGGGGGCGAAGGAGTCGGCGAGGATGCTCGCCGCGTCGGCATCGGTGGGCGCGCTCACGGCGAATCCGGCGGCGCGCAGGCCCGCCTCACTGCTGCGACGCAGATGGGCGTCGTCGACTGCGAGGAGGACACGTGGTGCGAACTGCGAGTGAGGTTCCATGTGCTCGTCGTTCCGATGCTCGGTCCCCCGGGTCCGTCCGGGGGATTCGTCCAGACATCGGCACGATCGGGTCGCGACTGAACCACTCCGTCGAAGAAATCTTGCCGGGATCACCACGCAGCGTGTTGGTGATCACCCGGCTTCGGCGTACATCTCCTCGACCAGGTCGGTGTGGGCATCGATGACGATGCCGCGCCGGACCTTCATGGTCGGGGTGAGGTGCCCGCCCTCCACGGTGAACGGGTCGGGCAGGAGCCGCCAGTGCTTGATCTGCTCCACCGGTGCGTGCTCCTTGTTGACCCGCTCCACGCCCTTGGCGACCTCGGCGCGGATCGCCGGGTCGGTCACGAGCGACGCCATGTCGAGGAACGTGCGGTGGTGGTGGGCCGCCCAGTCGGCCACGTCGTCGGGGTCGAGGGTGAGCAGCGCGACCAGGTAGCGGCGTCCGTCGCCGACCACCACGGCCTGACCGATCAGCGGCTCCATCCCGAGTCGGCTCTCGATCTCCGACGGCGAGATGTTCTTGCCGGCGGCGTTGATGATCAGGTCCTTCTTGCGGCCGGTGATCCGCACGTAGCCGTCGGCGTCGATCGAGCCGAGGTCGCCGGTCGACATCCAGCCGTCGTCGTCGATCAGCTCGCGGGTCGCCTCGGGGTGGCCGTGGTAGCCGCGGCAGACGCTGCCGCCGCGCACGAGCAGTTCGCCGTCAGCGGCGGTGCGGACCTCGAGGCCGGGCAGCGGTCGGCCGATCGAGCCGATGCGGATGTCGTCGATCGGGTTGATCGTGGCCGGGCCGCAGTCCTCGGTCTGCCCCCAGACCTCGGCGATCGGCAGGCCGATCGCATGGAACCAGCGGACGAGGTCGGGATGGATCGGCGCGGCCGAGGAGACCACGATGCGTGCCTGGTCGAGGCCGAGGCCGTGGCGGACCTTGGCGCCGATGGTGCGGTCGAGCGCCTGGTGGACGAAGCGGTCGCGGGTCGACAGCGCCGGGCCACCCTGGGTGGCGGTGGCGGCGGCCGTGCCGAGCTCGACGTACCGGCGGAACGCGGCGCGCACCGGACGGGGGCCGGCGGCGATCTTGTCGAGGATGGCGTCGTGGAACTTCTGCCAGACGCGTGGGACGGCGAAGAACACCGTCGGTCGGCAGTCCCGGAGGTCGTCGGGGACCGTGGGGAGGCTCTGCGCGAACCAGGTCTCCCCACCCGAGACGACCTGGCCGACGTGGCTGGTGACGCGCTCGGCGATGTGGCTGAGCGGGAGGTAGCTGAGGAAGCGGTCGTCGGGGGAGAGCCCGACCATCGACTCGACGGCCTGCACGGTCCACTCGATGTTGCCGTGGGTGAGGATGACGCCCTTGGGTGGGCCGGTGGTGCCACTGGTGTAGACGAGGGTGGCGATGTCGTCGGCCACCAGGTCGCCCGCCCGGTCGGCCACGGCGGTGGGCCGCCAGGCGAGCAGCTCGCGTCCGTGGTGGCGGAGCTCGGAGAGGTCGAGGACGAAGGCGCTGCTGTCGAGTCCGGGGAAGTCGGAGAGCCCGACCACGTACTCCAGGGCGGTGAGCTCGTGGCGGTGGAGGAGGATCTTGGCGAGCTGCTCGCCGGTGTCGACGAAGCACACCCGGGCGCCCGAGTCGGCCAGCACGTAGGCGACCTGGGAGGCCGAGCTCGTCGGGTACACCGGCACGGTGACGCCGCGGACGGTGAGGATTCCGAGATCCGCGATGTGCCAGGCGGGCTGGTTCGAGGCCAGGAGGCCGACCCGGTCACCCGGCTCGATGCCCAGGTGCAGCAGCCCGGCCGCGGTCTCCTCGACGGCGGTGCCGTAGGCGGCCCAGTCGATGGCCTGCCAGCCCTCGCGGGTGCGGTGACGCAGCGCCGGTCGTTCGGGCTGGTTCGCGACGCGATCGCGGAACCGGTGGACGACGGTTGGGCCGGCGACGCGGGACCCGGTCGTGCCGGTCGTGGCGGAGCCGGCGGTGGCGGTCGTGCCGGTAGCGGCGGGGTCGGGGCTGTCGGGGCTGTCGGGGCTGTCAGGGCTGGTCGCAGTGGAGCTCACGGCGCCTCCTCGAATCGGTGCACAGGGGACAGGTCGACGGTAGGCCTGCGGGCACAGCGCTGACCAGGGTCGATCGTCCTGATCCCGGTCCTGGTCCTGGTCCTGGTCCTGGTCCTGGTCCTGGTCCTGGTCCCGGTCCTGGTCCTGGTCCCGGTCCCCATCCCCCTCCCGGTCCTGATCTGTCCCGGTCCTGATCTCGATCCCGGTACGGTCGACGAGATGGACGTGCGACCCGGTTCCGAGGCTCCCGACGTCGGTGGTTCTGGTGACGTCGATCTCGTTGTCGTCGACTGGGTCCGACGGTCGGTGGCGGCCCGGGTGCCGGTCGACGAGCGGGAGCGGGTGAGCGTGGCGCAGTTCCTGGCCGAGCTCGATCGGCTGGAGCATCCCTTCGACGAGCACGCCGACCCGGTGCACGTGACGTCGTCGGCGATCGTGGTCGGTGCGCGTGGCGTGGTGCTGCATCGGCACAAGCGGCTGGGCCACAACGGGCAATCCTTCAATTGCCTGAAGTTCCGGACGATGGTTCCCAATTCCGACGAGGTGCTGGCCGAGCACCTCAAGAATCGCGACGCCGCAGAGGAATGGGCGAGCACGCGCAAGCTGAAGGAAGACCCGCGGGTCACGCGTCTGGGCGAAGTCCTGCGCAAGAGCAGCGTCGATGAGCTGCCCCAGCTCATCAATGTCATCAAGGGCGAGATGAGCATCGTCGGCCCGCGTCCGATCGTCGATGCCGAGGTTCCGAAATACGGCTCGGCGATCCAGCATTACTATCGCGCACGCCCGGGCGTCACCGGCGCCTGGCAGGTCAGC
>CAYRXQ010000021.1:19326-24028 GCA_964428115.1 uncultured Ilumatobacteraceae bacterium | reverse complement strand
ATCATCAGTGCCCGAGATTCAAGTTCCCCGACCGCGCGATCCCCAGGGCAGACCACCTGCCGACGAGTCGTGTGTCGCTCGGAACCGGGGCCGACCGGTTGACGTTCTCGAGCCTCGTCGAGACGGCCGTCGGACAACTCGGCGACAGCGGCGCCGACGAGGCCGACATCGCCGGTGTCCAGGAGCTCGCGCAGGCCCTGGCGGAGGACGCCGAGTTCTGGGAGCACCAGGCCGACAGCCTCGCCGTGTTCCTCACGCCTGACAGCCTCAAGGCGTTCCGCCTGCCGAACCAGCTCGGTGCGACGGTCCGGGTCGCCGACCGGTTCCACGTCAAGCCGCTGTTCCGGGCCGTCACCTTCCCGCAGGCCGCCTACGTGCTCGCACTGGCCAAGGGTGAGGTGCGGTTGCTCGAGATCGGCCGGGCAGGCCCGCCGACCGAGGTGCCCGTCGCCGACCTGCCGCGCGACGCGTGGGATCCCCGCAGCAACAAGGTGTTCAAGGCCCGCGATCGCAACTACGTGCGGCAGATCGATCATGCGCTCCGGTCCGTCCTCAACGGCTCCGAGCTCCCCCTCGTCCTCGCGGCGACCGAGGGGATCGCCGCGCTGTACCGCACGGTCAACACGTACCCGCATCTGGCAGCGACGCGCTGGCCGGGCAACCCCGAGGAGTCGACCGACGCGGATCTCGCAGCAGCGACTCGGACGATCCTCGACGAGATCTACGCGACACAGCTCGCCGACACCGCCGAGCTGTTCGACCAGCGGGTGTCGCAGGGGCGCGCCGCGACCGACATCTCCGACATCGCCCGCCTGGCCACGATGGGGGCGGTCGACACCGTGCTCGTCGACATCGACGCCTCCCTGCCCGGCTCGATCGACGAGACCACGGGGGCGGTGACCTTCGCGGAGGAGCAGAGCAGCGAGTCCTACGGCGTGATCGACGAGATCGCGCGACGGGTGTTCCTCGCCGGCGGTCGCGTGCTCGCCGTGCGGGCCGACGACATCCCCGGTGGTGGGCCCGCAGCGGCAATCCTCCGCTACACGATCTGAGCCGCGGCTGGGCCGGGCCTGCCGGACGAGGTCGTAGACTTGGTCGGCGTCCGTGCAGGCGAGCAGTCCGGAAGGTCGGCGCCTCCTCGAAGCGTGCGAGATGTACGAGTTCGGGCTCGACCTGCTGCGTGGTCGGTATCGGCGGGAGCGCCCGACGAGCTCCCCCGAGGAAATCGACGCGAAGGCGCGAGCCTGGATCAGCGATCGTCCCTACGACAGTCCTGGCCGCCCAGTCGACATGCGAGGGCGGCGAGCCTGGAGATTGCTTGCGGCCGCGTGCTGTGCGGCCGACAGCTGGGTAGCGCGTCGGCGTGATCTCGCAGTCGCTTGCATCAGTCGCGGGTGAGGATGACGAGTTCGGCCACGGTCCGCACGCCGAATCGAACCCGGAGCGAGTGGAGTCTCCGCGCCGCCGTTCGACGGGACATGCCGGCAGCGGCGGCCGCGTCCTGCAGGGTGCCCCCAGCTCGCAGCACCTCGAGCAGTGTCGTCTCGTCCGGCGGGAGCGAGTCGTTCTCCCGCTGTACCTCTGCGATCCGCGCGAGTTGGTCCAGAAAGGCCTCACGCGCGTGCTCGTCGAGCACAACGAAGATGTGAAGCTCGTAGCCCCGCAGGAGGGCATCGAGCGCTGCCGCTACAGACTGCTCGTCGGCGACGACACCGACAACCGTGCGTCCGCGCTCGTCGTGTGCCTCCGGAGGGAGCTGTTGCAGCGGTTCCCATGGTGCGGAAGGAACCCCCGATAGGACGCGCGCGAGAGGACGGCTCATGCCATCCCCACCATCGCTGCAGCCTGCCGCCGGTTCCCGCACCCCAGCTTGCGCATCGCGGCTCCGACGTGCGCGTTGACCGTGGTCACCGAGATGTCGAGAGACTCAGCGATGGCGGCACTTGATCGGCCGTTCGCGACGAGGCGCAGGACTTCGAGCTCCCGAGCGGTCAGTACCGCCGCTGCCAGGGACTGATCGAGGCGTCGACGACGCTCACCGAGCCAGCGCGCTGACCACGTTCCGCTCACTGGTGGCATCCTGGCCGTCTCGTCGAGCAGAGCACGCGCCCGCTCCCGGAGACCGGCACCCAGCGCGAGGTCGATGGCGGTGAACCGAGCTCGGCGGCCGAAACGCCGAAAGCCGCGACGATCCCACGCTTGTGCGGCGCGGACGTAGGCGTCGACCGCTGCCTCGTCGGCTCCCGAGATCCACGCGTCGTAGCCCGCTCGCTCGATGGCCACCACGTCGAGCACCGGTGTCAGCGAGCTGTCGAAGCGAGGCAGGACCTCGCGGCGTGAGGACGCGATGCAGGTGCCGAGGGCGAAGCTCTCGGCACCTGCGTTCATGCCGAAGAATCCGACGCCCTGCTGTGCGAGTTCGTGGAGCAGGGTGCAGGCCCGATCGGCATCGGCCGATGATGCGGCGACGTCGATCGCCGCACATCGCAGGAGCGCGTCGTCCTCGGGGGTTCGCGCGAACGTGTCCGCCGCTGTCAGAACGCGGGTGGCCAGCTCGAGATCGTCGCAGTCCACTGCAGCCATCACCAGAGCGAGCTCGACCTGCGCTCGGTTGCGGAACTGTGGCTCATGCACGAGGAGTGTGGTTGCAGCCGCGACCAGCTCGGGGTCCCAGCTCCCTGCGGCCACCCGGTGGAGGACGTGGGCGCCGAGGAAGAAGTGGGTCCAGCGGTGCATCCCGAGCGATCGCGCCTGCTCGAGCATGGCGGCGCCGTTGCGAAGGGCTTCGGCGATCGGACCGTAGAAGCCGTATGCGCTGACCAGCCAGTACATGGCGGCGCACTCCTCCTCGGGGTCGTGCTCGGCCCGCGCCCGATCGGCCGCGGCCAGAAAGTGCACGTCCCACCCGGGCTGGCCGGTGTGCGAGCGGGCGAGACCGGCGATGCTCTCGGCTCGGGCGACCAGGACCCCGGCGGCCTCGGCGGCGGCGCGAGCCTCTGCGGCGATCGACGGCAACGACGGATCGCCCACCAGGGTTCGCACGAGTACGGACGCCCGCTCGATGACGAGCGCCGATCGGAGCGTTGAAGGATCCGGCGGGAGTAGCTCGAGCGCCTCGTCGGCTGCCTGCAGCGCGGAGACGGCGTCGCCGTCGAGCCAAGCCGCTTGCGCACGCCGCAGGCCCGCCGTCGCCAGGACTTCTGGCGGTCCCACGATGCCCGCGAGGACGGTCCGCACCGCTGCGGCCCGATGGGCTCCGACGAGTGCGCGTGCGGCTTTGAGCCGGAGCTCGGCGGGTGCAGCATCACCGAGGCATTCGACCGCAAGTGCGAGCAAGTCGGCGCGTTCTCCGGGGCTGGCGTCTCTCGACGCGCGCTCGGCACTCGCCGCAGCGTCGGCATCACGGCCGAGGGCGCGCAGGTGCCGAGCCCGGTCAGGCTCCGGGACCCGGTCGACCAGCTCGGCACGCAGACGCAGGCGGGTCGGCTCGCCCAGTAGTGCGAGCACCTCGGCGGCGAGCTGTTCGTGCGTGAACCAGACGTTGCCCTCGGCGTCGCACTCCACCAGGCCGGTGATCGCGCTCATCTCGACGGCGAGCAGCTCCGGCGGTGAGGGGTAGCCCTGGATCGCTAGGCGACCCAGCCCGTCAGTCAGCTCCTCTGGCAAGCGTCGCACACGGTCGGCCATGGCAGCGGCGAGCGTCGGCGATGACGAGGTGCCGGTCACGAGCTCGCGGAGGAGCAGCGGGTTCCCGCCGGCGACCGCAATGAGCCGCTCTCGCTCTGCAGCATTCAAGTGAGGATGGAGACGCCGGACGAGGGTGGCCGCAGCGCCGGGAGCGAGCGGCTCGACCTCGAAGACCGTCGCGAAGGAGCTGAGCGCAACGACGTGGTCACCGGGACGCGCCGTCACGAGGAGGGGGACGCGACCGGCGAGGTGGGAAAGCACCTCGGCGGTGGCGGGATCAGCCCAGTGCAGGTCCTCGATCACCAATGCCGTGCTCTGCAGCGTGACGGCAACCTCGGTTGCGATCTCACTGGGTGTCCCGGTCAGATCGCGCCGCAGGGCATGCGCGAGCGGGCGGTAGGTGACCGCGGTGAACGCCGGGAGGGCCTGCCCGGCCACATGGTCGACACCCGCCACGACGCGTCGCAGCAGCGTCGTCTTGCCGATCCCGGCAGGCCCGACGATGAGCGCTGCCCCATCCGCGCGGAGCACGGATCGAACGAGTTCGTGCCGGGGCGGATTGCTCATCGGCGCGCCGACCTCACACGATCGCAACCGACCGTCTCCCTGGCGACCCTGACTTGCAGGACCCCGTCGGCACCAGGCCCCGACATGCGGCGAGATCGTACTTCTGGCCGCCAACTCGGTGCGCAAGTTGGCACGAACTGACGATGCGGCCTCTGAAGGATCGTCCGTACGGTCTCGCAAAGCGACGAGGGGCGGAGTGGTGATGGACTCAACGGGGACGTGGCGGTCGGGACGCAGGCGCTCGGGCAGCGCTGGCCGGATGATCCTCGCGCTCGGTCTGCTCCTCGGGAGCCTGTTGTGGGCTCCTCCTGCTGCGCAGGGCGCGCTCACGAGCGCCAACCCCGCCGATGGGTTCGGTGAGCTGTATCCCTACTTCACCACCGACGACGCCCTGTTCGCATACGTCACGAGCGACACGCGTGGTGGCCGCGTCTGCGTGATCGCAGCG
>CAYRXQ010000021.1:0-19226 GCA_964428115.1 uncultured Ilumatobacteraceae bacterium | reverse complement strand
GTGATCGCAGCGACGGGCTCCGGGAACTGCGACTCACCTGCCTGGGGCTCGCCCAACGTCTACCTCGGGATCGGGACCCTGTTCGTTCTCCTCGAGGGACCGGACCTGAAGGTCGGCACGTGGCGACTGCGCACCGAGAACCCCACCGCCGACGGTTGGGAACAGGGGTACATCTCGGACGTCTTCACGGTCGGGCCGTGTGAAGTCGACTGTGACCAGCAGATCGGCCGGCGGCAGGCCGACGCGTTCAAGTCGGCATCCGGTGCCACTCGCGACGCGGCGGCGAATCTCTGCACCGGCTTCTCTGCAGTGACGGAGCTTGGTCAGCCGGTACGTCTCCGCATTCCAGCGCTTCCGCCGGGGGGCCGGACCGGCCCGTTCAGCGGTCCGTCGGTCGGGGCCTACTTGTCGCCGACCGGGCTGTTCCTCGAGCTGTTCACCTCTGCGACCGGCATGGACATCGCCAAGAAGATGTCGTGCGAAGTCCGCCGGATGTACGACGACATCGCCAACGACCCGCCCGATCCGACGCTGTACGAGGTGGCCGTTCCCTCGTTCACCGCGCTGGTTCCCTCTGACTCGCCGGTACTCGATGAGGTGACGGAAGCGCTCGACCGACAGGCGGCACACGGCATCGCCGCTCGGATCTCGTACGAGCGCTATCAGGGCGCGGTTGCGGCCGGCGACCTGGTCGCGCAGCGGCTACAGGCCGGGGCAACGGCTGCTCAGGCGAGCGCGCTCGCCGATGAACTCCGGAGGTCGGTCGCGGTTCTCGAGGAGGCGCGTATCTCGGTCGCGATCGACCCGAGCCTGTCATCGCTCACTGTGAGCGACGAGACGAAGACCTTCGCCGTCGACCTCGCCGTTCGTATCCGGGCGCAGGGCTTCAGCGCAGACGAGCGCCAGCAGTTGCTCGACCTCGGGCTCAACGCGGCCGCCATCGCTGACGTCGAGTCCTGGTTCGATCTGCCGTACGAGGACCTCATCGTCGGACAGGCGGTCGCCGGGATGCTCGGCGACCTCGCTGCTGCCTTCGAGGCAGCCGTTGCGCCGGTCGATGCCTTCGCCCGGAATGCCTCCGCGATCGCCAACACCGACCTTGCACCGCCGACCGCGGACTTCACCTCCCAGTATCTGTCCAAGGACACGTTCCGGTTCACCGCCACCGGTGGCAGCATCGACGGTGACTCGGTCGTGCACGAGTGGGACTTCGGTGACGGCGCAACCATGACGGGCGAGGTCGTCGAGCACACGTATGCCGCGTCCGGCAGCTACACCGTGCGGGTCACGACCCGGGAGACCTCGCCATGGGGCACCAGCGCGACCGCCACCCAGCCGGTGACCATCGTCTTGAACAACCCACCTTCGACGGTCGAGGACCGACTCTCCGTTGCGGCAGGCACGACGGCCACGGTCGACGTCCTCGCCAACGACACCGATGCCGAAGGCGATCCGCTCGCAGTCATCTCCGTCTCCGAGGCACGGGCCGGAACGGTGAGCTGCTCGCCTGGCGGCACGTGCACGTACGCGGCCGACGCAGGACTCGTGGGCACCGAGACGCTGTCGTACGTCGTCAGCGACGGGACGGCCACGGCGACCGGTGTCTTGGTCGTCGACATCGTCCCTGCCAACCACATCGCGGTCGACGACGTCTCGGTCACGATCCCGCGAGGGGCAACGGTCACGGTGCGCCTGCCGGTCGTCGACCCGGATCCGGGGCCGCTGCCCGCCATGGAGCCCGAGGTCGTGGACCCGCCCGCGGTCGTCACCGCGACGCCCTGGTACCCCGAGTCGTTCCGGATCAGCGTCCCCGAGAGTGCTGGCGTTGGGACGGACACGTTCACCTACCGCATGTACGACGGCGCCCAGCGGTCGGGAACCGCCACCGTGACCGTCACGATCATCGCCGACAACCAGCCGCCCACCGCCCAGGACATCGGGGTCACCACACCTGCCGGCGTGCCGGTTGCGATCGAGCTGCTCGGCGCCGATCCCGACGGCACACCGGTGCAGTACTGGCTCGAGAGCTCCCCGGCCGTTGGCGTGGTGACCGGAACGCCACCCGACGTGGTGTTCGACCCGCAGTCGGCCGTCGCCGGCGCAGTCGCATCGTTCACCTACCGGACCGGTGACGGCCTGCTGTCTTCCGAGCCGGCGACGGTCACGATCGCCGTCGGACCTCCGCCGGGCGGACCGATCGTCGATCTGGGCGACGACCTCACCGTGAACGAGGGACCCATCTCCTTCAGCGCGATGGCGCGCGATCCCGAGGGGGGCGCGCTCGACCATGAGTGGGACTTCGGTGACGGCCGGACCTCATTGCTCGCCAACCCGAACCTGGAGTTCGATGACGGCACCTACGTCGTCTCGCTCACGGTCACCGACTCGGTCGGTCGGACGAGCACCGACAGCCTGACGATGACGGTCCGCAACCGGCCCCCCAACCTGTTCGGCATCGGGGTCTCCGGTCCGATCCGCGCCGTCGGGATCCCGGTCACCCTCACTGCGCAGGCGATCGACCCAGGCGGGGACCCGCTGGTGTATCGCTTCGAGCTCGGTGACGGCACGGTGATCGAGTCCACGACCGAGTCCACGATCGAGCACATCTACGACACGCCGGGCGAGAAGGAGGTGCGGGTGGTCGTGACCGACGACGCCCTGGCCACCGCGACGCGCACGACGACGTTCGACGTGATCGCGCCGTTCGCCGACGCCGGCCCCGACCTGGTGGTCCCCGAGGGTTCCTACGTCGAGTTCAGCGGCTCCGGGTTCGTGCCGCCGTCGCAAGGCACCTACCGCTGGGACTTCGGCGACAACCTCACCGAACGCAGCGGCGGCACTGCCGTGCACCGGTGGCCGGGCGACGAGCCACGCACGGCGACGCTCGAGGTGTCGTATGGCCCCTTCGTCGCCACCGACACGGTCGAGGTGACGTTCACGAACCTGCCTCCGACGCTCGGACCTGCGATCCCCCTGGTCGCGGAGGCGGGCGTTGGGATCGACCTCCTCGCCGGGGCCTTCGACCCCGGCGGCGACCCGCTGGCCATCACCTGGGACCTCGGTGACGGCACGGGTGCTGTTGGTGAACGGATCCGACATGCCTTCGCCGTGCCGGGCGACTACACGATCCGCATCACGGCGGAGGACGACGAGGGTGCCACGGCAAAGGCGGTGGTGAGCATCACGATCGTCGGCGCCGGCGCGCTCGGGCCGACCACGGTCGACTCGCGCGGCCGGGCGTTCCACCTCGCGTTCGACCGCAATCAGGACAAGGCGCTCGCCGAGCAGTTCCTCATGATCACGGGCGAGCAGAACACGACCGGCACGGTCTCGGTACCCGGGCTCGGGTACCGGGCCCAGTTCGCCATCGCCGCCGGCCGGGTCAGCACCGTCCGGCTGCCCGATGACGTCGTCCCGAGCTCGGAGGGGTGGGGATCCCTGCCGTTTCCGCCGCCGGCGGTGAGCCCACACGCGGTGATCGTGCATGCCCGCGAGGAGGTGACCGTCTACGGCGTCAACCGCCAACCATTCTCGACGGACGCGTTCCTCGCCCTCCCCGATGACATCGCCGGGACCGACTACCGGATCATGACGTACGGCTATCAGGGCGCCCAGGTCGACGTGGTGGCCATCCACCCAGACACCGAGATCACGGTGACGGACGGCTACGCAACTGTGACCGAGACCATCGAGCCCGGCGAGGTCCTGCGGCTCAACGACCGGGATCCCTACTTCGCCGACCTTGCGGGGGCTCGCGTCACGGCCGACCGCCCGGTCCAGGTGCTCGCTGGCCACTACTGCACCGAGATCGCTGGCTCGTTCTGCGACCATCTGGTCGAGGCCGTGTGGCCCGAGCCGCTCATGGGCCGCCGGTTCCTCACGGTGCCCCTTGCCTCGCGTGCATCCGACATCATCCGTGTGCTCGCCACCCGTGACGGCACCGAGGTTCGGGTTGACGGTGTCCTCGTCGTGACTCTGGCGGCAGGCAGGCACCACGATGTGCGTCTGTCCGAACCGGCAGAGATCGTCACGTCCGACCCTGCGCTGGTGGCGCAGTTCAGCCTTGGCGGCACCTCGGACGCCACCGACTCGGACCCGTTCATGATGCTGCTCCCGCCGGAGGAGCAGTGGCTCGACCGGTACACGGTGGCCACGCTCCCCGGCATCGGTCGCAACTACCTCAACCTGGTGGTGCGCGATGGTGGACAGCCGTCGGTCCGAGTCGACGGCGCCGTGGTGGATCCGGCGCTCTGGACACCGATCGGCTCGTCGGGGTTCGTCGGCGCCCAGGTGGCGGTCGGCCAGGGAGAGCACCGCGTCGCGTCGTCGCGGCCGGTCTCGGTCGCGGTCTACGGGTTCGATGTGTTCGACTCCTACGGATATCCCGGTGGGCTCGCGCTCGCGCCCGTCGGCGCCGTCGCAGCGATCTCCCTCGACCCGCCCGAGGGCGAGCGGACACTCGGCACTCCCGACTGTCCGGTGGCAACGGTGACGGGCACGACCAACGAGCCGTTGGCCGGCGTGCGCGTCGACCTGACCGTCAGCGGCGCCAACCCGACCGAGCTGTCGGGATTCACCGGGCAGGACGGAACGGTCGAGCTGTGCATCGCCGGTACCAGCGTCGGCGTCGACGAGCTGGTGGTCCGTACCGGTGCCACCGAGTCACGAGCGACCCGCACCTGGGTCGAGGGTGAGGCTGCGAACGAGCCGCCGGTGGTGTCGGATGTGGTGGTGGCGACGGATGCTGGGATACCGGTGGAGGTCGTGTTGGTCGGCGAGGATCCCGATGGTGACGAGATCACGTTCCAGATCGTGACCGACCCGTCGAACGGGGTCGTGGGCCCGGTGAAGGGTGATCGGGTGACCTACACCCCTGAGGCCGGCTTCGCGGGTGACGATTCGTTCACCTACACCGCGAGTGACGGCGACCTGTTCTCGGAGCTGGCGACGGTGGAGATCACGGTGAATGGGCCGGTCGACGTCGATCCGCCCGAGACCGGGATCACGGCCAAGCCGGCCGATGAGTCGACGTCGACGTCGGCGATGTTCGAGTTCGAGAGCAACGAGGATGGGTCGACGTTCAGCTGCGTGCTCGACGACGGGGACCCGGAGCCGTGTGACTCGGGCTCGATCGTCTACGACTCGCTGTCGCCGGGGACGCACACGTTCTCGGTCGCTGCGACCGACCCAGCGGGCAACACCGACCCGTCACCGGCCACCCACACCTGGCAGATCATCGAGGGTGAGGCTGCGAACGAGCCGCCGGTGGTGTCGGATGTGGTGGTGGCGACGGATGCTGGGATACCGGTGGAGGTCGTGTTGGTCGGCGAGGATCCCGATGGTGACGAGATCACGTTCCAGATCGTGACCGACCCGTCGAACGGGGTCGTGGGCCCGGTGAAGGGTGATCGGGTGACCTACACCCCTGAGGCCGGCTTCGCGGGTGACGATTCGTTCACCTACACCGCGAGTGACGGCGACCTGTTCTCGGAGCTGGCGACGGTGGAGATCACGGTGAATGGGCCGGTCGACGTCGATCCGCCCGAGACCGGGATCACGGCCAAGCCGGCCGATGAGTCGACGTCGACGTCGGCGATGTTCGAGTTCGAGAGCAACGAGGATGGGTCGACGTTCAGCTGCGTGCTCGACGACGGGGACCCGGAGCCGTGTGACTCGGGCTCGATCGTCTACGACTCGCTGTCGCCGGGGACGCACACGTTCTCGGTCGCTGCGACCGACCCAGCGGGCAACACCGACCCGTCACCGGCCACCCACACCTGGCAGATCAGGATCTCGACCGCGCTGCAGTACACGGGCACCGAGGCGGTGGCCCTCGGCGATGGGTTCACGCCGACAGCGGTGCTCACTGCTACCCACGGATCCTGCTCGAGCGGTCAGCTCGTCGAGTTCAGCCTCGACGACGACCCGACCACGGACGAGCCGGACGACGGCCCGTTCGATCTCGGCACCGGGCTCACCGACGCCAGCGGTACGGCCAGGGCACCGAGCGTGTCGATCGAGGGCTGGCGAGAAGGCGTCTACAGCGTCACCGCCCTGTACTCAGGTACGGACGAGTGCGTCGGCTCATCGGACGACGCGCCGCTCACCGTCGCCACTCCTGGCACGGCCGCCAGCGGGGGCGGTTTCTACACCCTGCCGGGAAGCGGCCGGGTGAACTTCGGCTTCACCGTGCGGAGTGTGCCGGGAACGAACCCGGCCAGCGCCACCGGCCAGTTGCTACTGATCAACACGGGAACGTGGCGCCTCAAGGGCACCTTCGACTCCTTCGTGCGAACGGGAACAGGTGCCGGTACGGCGACCGGTAGCGGGCGGCTGTACTGGTGGAACCCATCCGCCGGGGGACGTCGGGGGGGCTGGCAGCCGGCGAGCGAGGGGCTCGTGACCTTCACGGTCAGCTTCGTCGACAGCGGACCGAGGGGACGACCGCTCGACTCGTTCGGGATCAGCATCGACCACGTGGTCGGGTCGCCCCTCGAACCAGCCACGCTCCCCAACTCGTCGCCGCAACGCCTTCGGGGAGGGAACATCCGGGTCGCCTGACGGCTCCCTCGGGCTGGCAGTCCTGAGCGGACGGCCCGGCGTCACGCACGGGTCGGCGGCGGTCCGAGGAGCGCGGCGAGGTCGTCGGCGTCACCACTGTGGACCACGGCGAGCAGCTCGTCGCCGGCCTCGAGGCGCGTGTCGCCGCGTGGGGTGAGCAGGTCGGGGCCGCGCAGCACCGCCACCAGCACGCAGGTGGCCGGCCAGGCGACCTCGGCGACCGTGCGGCCGACCACCGACGCCGTCGGGTGGACGCGCTCCTCGACGAGCGCGTACTGCCCGCGGCGGAGCTTGAGCAGGGTCATCATCTCGCCGAGCGACATCTCCTCGGCCACCAGGTGCCCGATGATGTCGGCCTGGTCGAGCGCGACGTCGACCCCCATCTCGGCCCCGGCCTCGCCGGTGTAGAGCCAGGCGTTCTTGGGGTTGTTGACCCGGGCGATCGTGCGCGGCACGGCGAACTCGAAGCGGGCCAGGCTCGTGATCACCAGGTTGGTCTCGTCGCGTTGGGTGACGGTCACCACCGTGTCGGCGCGACGGATGCCGGCCGCCTCGAGGACGTCGGGGTCGGTTCCGTTGCCGAGCACCAGGCGACCGCCCGGGAACTGCGGACGCAGATGGTCGACCCGTTCGGGGTCGCGCTCCACGAGGGTCACGTGGTGCCCCGTCTCGGCGAGCAGGGTGGACAGCGACGTGCCGATCCGGCCGCCTCCGACGATCAGGACCTCGGCCATGACGACCTCCTCACGCAGTCCCCGGCCTGGAGCCCAGGCCGGTCCCCAACATCGACTCCAGTCGGCGACGCGACGCCGCCACCACGGCCAGGTGGACGATGTCACCGGCCCGTAGCGCCGTGCCCGCCGTCGGGATGAACGTCGTCCCCGAGCGGCTGATCGCCACGGGGAGGACCTCACCGGCCGCCGTCAGCTCACTGATCGGGCGACCGTCGAGCAGCACCGGCAGGTCGATCTCGACCAGGTCCACCTGCCCGGTGCCCAGGCTCATCAGCGCACCCACGTCGGAAAAGGTGAGCAGCGCTGCGGCACGGTGCACGCCCCAGTCGACGGGCGCCACCACCTGCACCCCGAGCCGACGGTAGATCTGCGCGGTGCGCGGGTCGTACAGCCGGGCGACCACCTTGGGCACCTGGAACAGGCGTCCGGCGATACGGGCCACGACCGCATTGACCTCGTCGTCGCCGGTCATCGCGGCGACGCCGTCGGCCGACTCGATGCCGGCATCGAGCAGCACCGCTCGATCGAAGCCGATCCCGACGATGGTCCGCCCGGCGACGGGTGGACCACTCGCGGGGAACGCCCGCGGATCGGCGTCGATGACGGTGACCTCGTGGCCGGCCTCGCCGAGGACGCGCACGAGGCCGGCCCCGGTCCGTCCGTGTCCGATGACGATGAACCTCATGGCGCCTCCTCGATCAGGGATCCTCTCGCACGGACCACGGCCTTGCGCGCCCCGTCGGCCATCGGCAGGACGACGACGAGCGGCACCAGCCACAGCCAGGCGACGGCCGGCACCGACCCGGTGCCGATCACGCGCTGCAGCACCGGCACGTAGACGATCGCGGCCACCACGGTCAGCTCGGTGGCGATGCCGACCCACACCAGCCGGTTGGTGAACAGCCCCACCTGGCGAATCGTCGAGTGCTCGGCGCGCTGCGCGAACAGGTTGCCGATCTGGGTGACCACCACAGTGGCCAGCGCCATGCTGACCGCCTGGCGGTAGAGGGGGCCGTCGTCGGGGAGGTCCAGCCACTGCCCGGCGTAGCCGTGGGTCCAGTACCAGCCGATGAAGACCGCCATGACCGCCAGGCTCTGGACCGAGCCGAGCACGAGGTACGAGCGTGCCAACAGCGGCTTGGTGACGAGGTGGTCATCGCGGCGTCGCGGCGGACGGTCCATCATCCCGGGCTCGGGCGGCTCGGCGCCGAGCGCGAGGGCCGGGACCAGATCGGTGCCCAGGTCGATGGCCAGGATCGCCATCACGCCGAGCGCGAGGGGGATCCGACCCGCGGTCAGGGCGAAGAGCACGAACGGCACGGCCTCGGGGGTGTTGCTGGTGAAGATGTAGGAGGTGAACCGACGGATGTTCGCGTAGACCGCGCGGCCCTCCTCGATGGCGTTGACGATCGAGGCGAAGTTGTCGTCGAGCAGGATCATGTCGGCGGCCTCGCGGGCGACGTCGGTGCCCGACGCCCCCATCGCGACGCCGATGTCGGCCTGCTTGAGGGCGGGTGCGTCGTTGACCCCGTCGCCGGTGACGGCCACGACGTGGCCCAGACCCTGGAGCGCGGTGACGACGCGCAGCTTGTGCTCGGGTGACGACCGGGCGAAGAGGACCTCGCCGGTGAGCACCTCGGCCAGCTCCCCGTCGTCCATGCGATCGAGGTCGTCGCCGTTCACGAGCCGGACCTCGGCCTCGCGCAGCAGTCCGACCCGTCGGGCGATCGACTCGGCGGTCAGGCCGTAGTCGCCGGTGATCATGATCGTGCGCACACCGGCGCGGTGACAGGTGTCGATGGCCTCGGTGACCTCGGGGCGAGGGGGGTCCATCATCGCCACCAGCCCGAGGAAGGTGAGGTCCTGTTCCAGCACCTCCGGCGAGCGGTCACCGAGCTCGGATCCGAGCGACCGCCGTGCGACGGCCAGGACGCGCAGACCGCGCCGGCTCAGGTCGTCGACGATCTCGTCGATCCGCTGCCGGTCGGCGGGGCCGATGGGCCGCTCCGATCCGGTGTCGCGTACGCAGGTGCATCGCTCGAGCAGCTCGCGCGCCGCGCCCTTGGTCGCCAGCTCGTGTCCCGTTGCGGTGCGGTGGATGGTGCTCATGCGCTTCCGGCGGGCCTCGAAGGGCAGCTCGTGGACCCGCGGGGTGCGCGCCGCCTCGGCTGCCAGATCGATGCCGGCCTTCGCGGCGGCCACCTCGACCGCGGCCTCGGTCGGGTCGCCGAGCACCACCCATCGCCCCTCGGCGGTCACCAGCCGCGCGTTGCAGGCCAGTGCCCCGGCGCGCAGCAGGTCGACGAGGTCCGAGTGGACCACGTCCGGGGGGCCGCCGGTGGAGGTCAGGTCCATCGACCCCTCGGGCCCGTAGCCGACGCCGCTGAACTCGGCGGCGCCGGCCAGCACCACCGCCTCGCGAACGGTCATCTCGTTCTGCGTGAGCGTGCCCGTCTTGTCGGTGCAGATGACCGTGGTCGAGCCCAGGGTCTCGACCGCGGAGAGCCGCTTCACGAGCGCCTGTCGCCCCGCCATGCGCTGGGTGGCCATCGCGAGCGACAGGGTGACGGTGGGCAGGAGCCCCTCGGGTACGAACGCGACGATCATCCCCAGACCGAACACCAGGCCCTCGGCGACGCCCATCACGCCCATCGCGAGGGCGACGGCGGCCAGGGTGGTCCCCGCAGCGACCGCGATGATGCTCACCACCGTGCTGAGCCGGCCGAGCTCGACCTGCAGGGGGCTGGCCTCGCCGCCCACCTGTTGGGTGAGGTGGGCGATGCGGCCGAACTCGGTCTCCATCCCGGTCGCGGTCACCACGGCCTTGCCGCGGCCGGCGGTCACGTTCGTGCCGGCGAACACCAGGTTCGGGATGCCGGCCCGGTTGCCCTCGACCACCGGCACGGGCTCGGCGGTCTTGCGGACCGAGGTCGTCTCCCCGGTCAGGGTCGACTGGTCGACGCGCAGCTCGGCATGCTCCACCACCCGGGCGTCGGCCGAGATCCGATCGCCCTCGTCGAGCAGCAGCACGTCGCCCGGGACGAGCTGCTCGGCTGCGACCCTGGCCTCGACCCCGTCGCGCAGCACCCGGGCGTGCACGGGCAGCAGGCGACGCAGGGCCTCGGTGGCCCGATCGGCACGATGCTCCTGCCAGAAGCTGAAGACGCCGTTGATCACGTTGACGAGCACGATCGCCACGGCGATCGCCGGCAGACCGGCGGCCACGGCGGCGATGCTGCCGGCCCATAGCAACAGCGCCATGAGGTGCGTGAAGTGCGCCGCGAACCGCAGCAGCAGCGGCCGCGGCGGGACCGAGCGCAACTCGTTGGGGCCGCTGGCGGCGAGCCGCTCGGCGGCCTCCGCTGCGGTCAGACCACCGGGACGGCTCCCCAGGAGCGGGTACACGGCAGACGCCGGCACCCCCTCGGCAGGGGTGGTGCTCCCGACCGGGGTCGGGACCACCTGGGGTCCGTCCATACGTCACCTTCTCGGCTCGACCTCGTCGATCATCGCGCCGAGGCCGAATCGATGCACGGGCCGGATGGCCCGACCGCTGTGGCTCGCCGAGTCAGCCGGCCGCCGGGTCGAACACCTCGACCCAGACCACCGAGCCGGCCACCAGCGGCGTGGTCTCGGCCGGCGACTGGGTGATGACGGTGCCCGCGGACACGGGCGTGTCCCCGGCCTCCGATGTGCGCAGCACGATCAGGACGAGATCGTTGTCCGTGGCGAACTGCTCGACGCCGACCAGCTGCTGGCCGACGACCGCCGGCATGAACTGCACGGCGTTCGCGATGTCACCGAGCTCCCGGTTGAGCGTGGCCACCTGCTCCTCCAGCGACGCCACCTGTGCCTGGAGCGCGGCGACCTCGGCGCGCAGAGCGTCGGCCTCGGCCACGGCCGCGGCGCGCTGACGCTCGATCTCCTCGTTCAACGTCCGCAGGTCGGTGTTCTGACCGGTCAGCACATCGACCTCGTCGGTGAGCGCGTCGTTGGCGGTGGTCAGCTCGGCGACCCGGGCGTTGGTGGCCTCGAGCTCGGCGGTGAGCGTGGCGATCTGATCGTTCAGCCCGCCGATGACGTCGGCGTCGGCCCCGGAGGAGTCGGCCAGCTGCTGCTCGAGCTCGGCGATCCGGGCGTTGAGATCCGCGATGAGGTCGGTGCCCGCGCCCGTCACGTCCGACAGTTGCTGGGTGAGGACCTCGACCTGTTCGAGTGCTGCGTCGCGCTCGGCGACGAGCTCCTCGTCGTCGTCGCCGCCGCCGAACAGCAGCGCCCCGAGCAGCAGGCCGAGGCCGAGGGCCACGATCGCGGCGATCACCACGATGGCGGCCGCGACGCCGCCGCTCTCGGCCGGGGCCGACGCGCCGCGTCGGACGACGTCGAGCGAGAGCGACGAGCCGGGCGACATCGCGATCCCGGGAGCGGGTCGTTGGGTGAGCACCATGCCGTCGGGCTGGTCGGGCGTCAACGGCTCCACCTCGTGCACGGTGACGCTCCAGCCAGAGACGGCCGCGACCTGCTGGGCCGCCTCGATCCGACCACCAGCGAGCGCAGGCACGTGCGTGGCGGGCGCCGGCGCCGCCGGGGTGACCGGCTGCGGTGCGGTGGGGTCGTACGGCTCGCTCATGGTCGGGGCTCCTCGACGGGTGGTGGGGGATCGGTCCCGGGACGTCGACCGTACCAACCCGGCCGGCGCAACGGGACCGCCCCGATCGGGTGGACCGCGCGCCCTGTCGATGCGTCGGTGACGGGGGAATAGGGTCGGTCGGCGCCGTCGACGGATCGACGGCTCGCGGGAGGGGATCCAGATGACCGACGAGAAGCTGCAGGCGATCTTCGACGAGGTGGTGCGCCGCAACGCCGGTGAGGTGGAGTTCCACCAGGCCGTCCGCGAGGTGCTCGACTCGCTCGGCCCGGTGATCGCGAAGCACCCCGACTTCGCCGATCAGAAGATCATCCAGCGGATCTGCGAGCCCGAACGGCAGATCATCTTCCGCGTGCCGTGGATCGACGACCAGGGCGAGGTCCAGATCAACCGCGGCATGCGGGTGGAGTTCAACAGCGCGCTCGGCCCGTACAAGGGCGGGCTGCGGTTCCATCCCTCGGTCAACCTGGGCATCGTCAAGTTCCTCGGCTTCGAGCAGATCTTCAAGAACGCGCTCACGGCCATGCCGATCGGCGGCGGCAAGGGCGGCAGCGACTTCGACCCCAAGGGCCGGTCCGGCGCCGAGGTGATGCGCTTCTGTCAGAGCTTCATGACCGAGCTGTACCGCCATCTCGGTGAGCACACCGACGTGCCCGCCGGTGACATCGGCGTCGGTGGTCGTGAGATCGGGTTCATGTTCGGCCAGTACAAGCGGATCACGAATCGCTACGAGTCGGGGGTGCTCACCGGCAAGGGCACGGCCTGGGGCGGGGCGCTCGTGCGCACCGAGGCCACCGGCTACGGGCTGGTGTACTTCCTCGAGCAGATGCTCGCAGCGCGATCGGTCCCGATCGAGGGGCGCACGGCCGTGGTGTCGGGCTCGGGCAACGTGGCCGTGTACGCCATCGAGAAGCTGCAACAGCTCGGCGCGACCGTGGTCGCCTGCTCGGACTCGAGTGGTGTGGTGCACGATCCGGCCGGCATCGACCTGGAGCTGCTCAAGCAGGTCAAGGAGGTGGAGCGGGCTCGCGTCTCGGCCTACGCCGATCGACGCTCCTCGGCCCGGTTCGTCGAGCACGGCAACGTCTGGTCGATCCCGTGCGACGTCGCGCTGCCGTGCGCGACGCAGAACGAACTGTCGGGCAAGGACGCCGCCACGCTGGTCGGCAACGGCCTCCTCGCCGTGGCGGAGGGGGCGAACATGCCGACCACCCCCGAGGCGGTCAAGGTCCTCGCCGAGGCCGGGGTCGCCTTCGGGCCGGGCAAGGCCGCCAACGCGGGCGGTGTGGCCACCTCGGCGCTCGAGATGCAGCAGAACGCGTCGCGCGACTCGTGGACCGCCGAGTACACCGAGCAACGACTCGCCGAGATCATGCGCAACATCCACCGGGTGTGCTCCGAGACCGCGGAGGAGTACGGCACCCCGGGCGACCTGGTCCGCGGCGCCAACATCGCCGGCTTCCAGCGGGTGGCACGGGCGATGGAGGCCCTGGGCCTGATCTAGCGCTCAGCCGTCGTCACCCTCGACCGGGTCCTCCCGGAAGGGTTGGATGACGTGGCGGCAGGTCGGCTCCTCGAGGAAGGCGACGCGCAGTGCTCGCCGGTCGTAGCGGCCGATCGCCGGCTCGGCGACGCTCATCGCCCGCTCCACGGCGTTGAAGGCCTGGCTGACCCGGCCGTGCACGTCGTCGTCGGCGACGGCGTCGAGCTCGGCGTCCAGCTCGGCGCGGCCATCCGCCAGCGCGGTGATCGCCAGCGCGGCACCGGCGTCGAGCTCGGCCAGCAGCGCCTCGGCCTCGGGGAGGCCGGCGAGGTCGAGGTCGTCGAGCGCGGCGCGGTGCCCGGTGCTGACCGCTTCGGCGGCGGCCAGCCCGTCGAGCAGCGCCGTCAGCCGGTCCTGCGGTGATCGCCCGTCGATCGCGGTGACCGCCAGGTTGATCGCTCGGCCCAGGCCGTTGGCATGCGCCCGCAGGAGGTCACAGACGCGCACCGCGGCGTCGGCGTCGGTGAGCGTCGCCGGGCTCATGACCGTCGGCACGGTGCCCTCGGCGACCGGCGGGGCACTCTCGGCGCACGCCACGAGGCCGAGCGTGATGGTCAGCGTGAGGGCGAGTGCGACGGCGCGTCCGCGGCGCATCGCGGCAGCGTACGTGGTGGGCGGCAGCGACCCGGTCCGGTCCTGCGTCACCTGCCGCACGAACGCACGATCGCCCCGTTAGCGTCGGAGTGTCATGTCTGCGTCCCCCACCGCCGAAACCCTCACGCACGCGCCCGGCGAACGCCGACTGCGTTCGGATCTCCGCAACCTCGCCATCGTCGCGCACGTCGACCACGGCAAGACCACCCTCGTCGACTCCCTGCTGCGGCAGTCCGGCGCGTTCCGCGCCAACGAGGACGTCGCCGAACGGGTGATGGACTCGGGCGACCTCGAGCGCGAGAAGGGCATCACGATCCTCGCCAAGAACACCTCGCTGGTGTGGGGCGACGTGACGCTCAACATCGTCGACACCCCCGGCCACGCCGACTTCGGTGGCGAGGTCGAGCGGGCGCTCACCATGGTCGACGGCATCGTGCTCCTGGTCGACGCGGCCGAGGGGCCGCTCCCGCAGACCCGCTTCGTGCTGCGCAAGGCGCTGGCCCACGACATGCCGGCGATCCTGGTCGTCAACAAGGTCGACCGTCCCGACGCCCGGGTGACCGAGGTCGTCGACGAGGTCTACGAGCTCTTCATGGACCTCGACGCCAGCGACTCCCAGCTCGACTTCCCGATCGTCTACTGCTCGGGCCGCGACGGCTGGGCCTCGCTCGAGCAGGGCGTGGTCGGCACCGACCTCGGACCGCTGTGCGACGTGATCCTGACCCACGTGCCGCCGCCCTCCTACATCGAGGGTCATCCGCTGCAGGCATGGGTCACCAACCTCGACGCCAACCCCTACCTCGGCCGACTCGCGCTCTGCCGCATCATGCAGGGTGAGATCCGCAAGGGGCAGCAGGTCGCCTGGTGTCGTACCGACGGCAGCCTCCAGCGCGCCAAGGTCGTGGAGCTGTTCCTGACGCAGGCCCTGACCCGGGTGCCGGTCGAGTCCGCGGGCCCCGGCGACCTGGTCGCAGTGGCCGGCTTCGAGGACATCACCATCGGTGAGACCCTGGCCGACCTCGACGACCCGCGCCCGCTCCCGGTCATCTCCGTCGACGAGCCGGCACTGTCGATGACCATCGGCATCAACACCTCCCCGCTGGCCGGCCGCGAGGGCACCAAGCTCACCGCCCGGCTGGTCAAGAACCGGCTCGAGGCCGAGCTGGTCGGCAACGTGAGCATCCGCATGAACCCCACCGACCGCCCCGACGCCTGGGAGATCCAGGCTCGTGGCGAGCTGCAGCTCGCGATCCTGATCGAGCAGATGCGCCGCGAGGGCTTCGAGCTGACCGTCGGCAAGCCCGAGGTCGTCACCCGCGAGGTCGACGGGGTCAAGCACGAGCCGATGGAACGGGTGACCATCGACGTCCCCGAGGAGCACCTCGGCGCCGTCACCCAGCTGATCGCCGCCCGCAAGGGCCGTATGCAGAACATGGTCAACCACGGGTTGGGCTGGGTCCGCCTCGACTACGTCGTCCCGGCGCGCGGCCTGATCGGGTTCCGCACCGAGTTCCTCACCGAGACCCGCGGCACCGGTGTGCTGAGCAGCGTCTTCGAGGGCTACGAGCCCTGGGCCGGTGAGATCCGCGCCCGTGCGACCGGGGTCATCGTCGCCGACCGCTCGGGCCCCACCACGACGTACGCCATGACGAACCTCCAGGAGCGCTGCTCGATGATGGTGGGTCCGGGCACGGACGTGTACTGCGGGATGATCGTCGGCGAGAACTCCCGCGCCGGCGACATGGACGTCAACATCTGTCGGGAGAAGAAGCTCACCAACATGCGGGCCTCCTCCTCCGACACCACGGTCACGCTCACGCCGCACCGCGAGCTGTCGCTCGAGCACGCGCTCGAGTTCATCGCGTCCGACGAGTGCGTCGAGGTGACGCCCAAGACGATCCGGTTGCGCAAGGTGGAGCTCGATCCCACCGAGCGTGGGCGCGCCGCCAAGCGCGCCACCATGGCCGCCGCCAACGGCTGAGGTCTCGCCCTCAGGGGCCGGTCTGGAGCTGGTGCTCGGGCTCGTGGAGGTCGACGGCCGCGTTGTCGTGGCCGACCACCTCGCCGGCATCCCACACCAGTACGCCGATCCGGCAGCGCTCCCACCGGTTGCCGGCGACGGTGACCTCGGTGGCCCCCTGCTGCACCACGCAGCCGCTGTCGCCGTCGGTGACCGAGTTGCCGTGGACCGTGACGAACGCCCCGGCCTCGACGTCGACGGCCCGCATGGTGTGGTCGACGGTGTTCCCCGAGACCTCGGCGCCATCGACGCCCACGAGTCGGACCCCCCACCAGCGCGCGGTGATCGCATTGCCGCGCAGCATCACGTCGGTCGCCTGCCGGGCGGTGATCGCCGCCAGGTGGTCGCGCAGCTCCGAGCTCTCGACCAGGTGTCCGGCCCCGCCGTCGAGCTCGACCCCGACGTCCCATCGGTTGCCGCGCAGGGTGCAACGCGACACGGTGCAGCGGTCGACGCCACGGCCGACCACGCCGGTGACCCGGCAGGCGCGGATGGTGGCGTCGTCGGCGTCGACCATCACGTGACCGTCGACCTCGCACCCGACCATGAGGGCCCGACGGCCCACCAGGCGGACCACCGGGAGCGGGAACCAGGCGACGCGGTCGCCGCACCCCGACACCGCGAGGTGCTCGGCCCGGGCGCTAGCGCCGAGGGTGAGCGCGACGCCGCCCCCGCCGTCGATGACGGTCCGATCGGCGCCGAGACCCCGCAACGTCACACCGTCGGGGACGTGCGCGGGGCCTCGGTAGGTCGCCTCGCCGAGCTGCACCACCTGGCCCGGGAGCGCGTCGTCGAGCAGTGGTGCGAGCGGGATCGGGCCGGTGTCGATCGCGGCGTCGCTGAACAGCGCCGGCGGCGGCTCGGCCGGGGCCTCGAGGCTGATGCGGTAGACCGCCGCGAGACCGGTCGGGGAGCGGTCGAGCCGACGGATCGTGAGGTGATCCTCGTGCTGCTCCCAGGCGAGTGGGGCACCGTCGAGGTCGGTCACCTCGAGGACCCGTCCCGCGTCGCGCCCGAGGGCCTCGATGCGGCCGCGCCCGTGGAGGTCGACGATGTGCACCGCGTCGTCGACGCAGACCAGACGGCAGTGCTCGTCGCCCCATCGGCGCCACGGGACCGAGCGGGCGAGCACCTCGTCGTACCGCCGGATCCAGGCCCCGGCCTCGAGCAGCGGGGCCGCCTGCAGGTCGGGGATCGTGCCGTCGGCGGCCGGACCGACGCCGAGCAGGAGGTTGCCGCCCTTGGCGAGCACCTCGGTGTAGAGCGCCACGATCGATGCCGCGTCGAGGAGGTGCTCGGCCCGCTCGGCGCGATTGTGGCCGAAGCTCGGCCCGATGCCCCGGCACAGCTCCCACGGCTCGTGGAGCGCCTCGGTGGGTGTCTCGTACTCGAAGCTCCGCACGTCGGGGGCCGACGACCACCATCGGTCGTTGACCACGACATCGGTGCCGAGCGCCCGCACCCGCCCGAGGAGCTGCTCGGAGCGCCAGTGCTCGGGGCCGTGGCCCCAGTGCCCGTCGCCCCACAGCACCTGGCTGCCGTGGCGATCGACCAGGTCGAGCACGTGGGGGTGGAGCACCTCGTCGACGTACGCGGCATCGGGGTACCGGGGATCGGCCCAGTCGAGCAGCGAGTAGTAGGTGCCGACCACCAGGCCGGCGCGTCGGGCGGCCGCGGCGTACTCGGCGAACACGTCGCGGCGCGGGCCGTCGTGGAGCACGGTCCGTCGCGTCCCGGGGGCGTCCCACCAGCACAGCCCGTCGTGGTGCTTGGTGACGAACACCGTGTACCCGGCGCCGGCCTCGGCGGCGAGTGCCGCCCAGGCGTCGGCGTCGAAGCGGTCGAAGGTGAGCAGCGGGAGGAAGTCGTCGTAGGAGCGCACGTGCCCCCACCGGTCGCGGTGGTGGGCGAGCACCTCGACCAGGGGGCTCGGGTGCAGGAGCACGTCGGCGACCGGCTCACCGAGGTGGCTGCGGTACCACTCGGCGTACTGGCCGATCGGCGCCCACGCCGGGACGGTGGCGAGGTTCGCGTGGACGAAGAGCCCGAGGCGTCGCTGCTGCCACCAGGTCGGGACGCTCATCCACGTCATCCTCGCGCACCGATGCGCAGGGGCCTCCAACGGCCGCGTCTGGCAGACTCACGGCCGTGTTGTCGCCCGTGCCCCGGCCCGATGCGGTCGACCGCAAGCTCGACCTGCTCGCCGACCGACTCCGTGAGCTCGACTCGGTCGTCGTGGCGTTCAGCGGCGGTGCCGACTCCGCGTTCCTGGCAGCGGTCGCCCATCACACGCTCGGTGCCGGCCGTGCTCGGGCGGTCACCGCGGTGTCGCCCTCGCTCGCCGGCGACGAGGAGGCCGATTGTCGCTCGCTCGCGCACGAGTGGGGGCTCGACTGGACGGCGGTGTCGACCAACGAGATGGAGCGCGCCGCCTACCGGACCAACGATCTCGACCGCTGCTACCACTGCAAGGCGGAGCTGATGACCGTGGTCGCGCCGATCGCCGCGATGTCGAGCGCGACCGTCGTCCTGGGCGTCAACCTCGACGACCTGGGTGATCATCGTCCCGGCCAGCGCGCGGCCCAGGAGGCGGGCGCACGGTTCCCGCTGGTCGATGCCGGCTTCACCAAGTCCGACGTGCGCGAGGCCTCGCGCCGGCTGGGCCTGCGGACCTGGGACAAGCCGGCCGCCGCGTGCCTCGCCAGTCGGGTGCCCTACGGCACCGAGGTGACGGTGTCGGTGCTGCGGCGCGTCGACCGCGCCGAGGCCGCCCTGCACCGCCTGGGGTTCCCGCAGGTGCGGGTCCGCCACTACGTGGACACGGCGCGCATCGAGGTCGACCTCGAGCGCTTGCACGAGGTGATCGCCCGTCGTACCGAGGTCGTCGACGCGGTGCTCGGTGCCGGATACCGCTACGTGACCCTCGATCTCGAGGGGTTCCGCTCGGGGAACCTCAACCCCGCGACGTCCCGCGCCTGACACGGCGCCCCGGCCGCGGCGCCCCCGACGTCGAGCGGGCGCGGACGCTCCGAGCGGAGCCGCGCCGGGCGGGTCGCGTAACGTCCCCCGCCATGAAGCTGTCGATGATGATCAGCTTTTCGTTTATGTTGATCCTCGCGGCGGGTG